>NZ_AOHQ01000128.1:0-94856 GCF_000416385.1 Mycobacterium sp. VKM Ac-1816D | reverse complement strand
CCGGAGATGTGGGGTTCCAGGGCGCCGTAGTCGTAATCGAGGTCGGGCAGGGTGTATTCAGCCACTGGGTTCCTTCCTAGTCATGGGGATCGCGGTGGAGTTCGGCGTCGGATATCTCGACAACAAGCTCGAGCTCAACCTTGCTCCATCCCTGCGCACACCGCAAGGAGCGGGTCCCCAGCACGCTCGGAAGGCGGCTCAGAACAGGACGATGGCGGCGAGTACGCCGATCAGGACGAGCGCGATGACCGCCGCCCGGATGAGGGCCACGACCTGGTTGTTGGTGTAGCGCGGCGCCGACTGCCAGTCCGACGGCGGCACCGCCGATCCTTGTCCAAACGGGTGTACTGCCATCAGACGCTCCTGACCTGCACGATCAAGCTGTCCCCCCAGTGAGATCTGTCACACGGACTGTTGTGACGCCGATCATAGACCGTGTTTGCCGCGCAGAAAAATCGGGTCTGCAGATCGCTCGGTCGCTTACCCGGGAATCAGAATCCGACAGATTGCAACCAGTCGAAAAATGCCGTCTCGGAAAGTTAGATGGCCAATATTTTTGCTCAGCGGATGTACCGCTTGTTGATCGGCGTGGGCCTTCGGGTGGGGTTTATCCACAGGCTCTGGGCGGATTCACAGCTGAGGCCGGGCTCTCACGGCGAAATCGGCCCCCAGCCTGTGGATGAATCTGTGGAAACTGTGGATAGCAAGGACATTGCTGCCGAGGAATCGATGCGCGGTCGCCCGGGCCATGCCAGCATGGTCGGCATGTCTGACGGAGATGTGCAGCAGATTGAGGTCGGCCAACTGCCGGCGGAGTTCGGAGCGGACTCCGTTTTGCTCGATGTGCGCGAGGACGACGAATGGCAGAGCGGGCACATCGCCGGCGCGCAGCACATCCCGATGGGAGATGTGCCCGCGCGGATCGATGAGATCGACCGCGACGCCACGCTCTACGTCATCTGCCACGCGGGCGGGCGGTCCCAGCGTGTGTCCCAGTATCTGGCCCGCAACGGCTTCGAGCCGATCAACGTCTCCGGCGGCATGTTGTCCTGGGTACAGGCGGGCCGTCCGGTCAGCTCGGGGTCGTAGGCTGGTCGCGTGATCCAGGTCTGTGCCCAGTGCGGGACGCGGTGGAATGTGCGCGACCGCCAGCGGACGTGGTGTCCACGCTGCCGCGGCACTCTCATGGCGCCCGGGTCCGTACCGGCAACCCCGGCACAGCCACCGCAGCCGTCCGGTCCCGGAAAACCCCCGTCCGGTTATCGCTGGATCGCGGTACGTCCAGGAGCCCCACCACCGCCGCGTCGGCGTCCCCGACCGCTGGGGCCGACCCCGCGGTACAGCGCCATCCCGCGATGGGGGCTCTACGACAGGTTCGATCAGGCTGCGGGCGCCGAGGCCACCGAGACGGGCCGTCGGGGCCCGACCCCGAGCGCGGTGCGACTGGTCGTGGTCACCACGCTCATTCTGCTCGGCGCGGCCGCGGTGCTGCACATGCTGCGGTACGCGTTGATGCTCTACAACCGCGGTGCTCTGCTCAATCCATTCGTCGCCGGCTTTGCGACGTGGGTGCCCGTGGCGGCCAGCGCGTTCGCTTTCTTCGGGGTGCTGGCCAGCGGGCTGATCCTCACCAATTGGCTGATCGCGCGGCGCGCCGCGGCGTTCGCCCACCAGGGAGCCGAGGATCCGCGCACCCCGGGTCGGCTGTGGATCGGTTGTATGGTCCCGCCGATCAACCTGGTGTTGGCCCCGGTGTACGTCGTCGAATTGGCCAGGTTGGAACGTCGACGCGGGCTACGGATCGTCAGTTGGTGGATCACATGGTTCGTCAGCTACGTCGTGTCGATCGCCTCGATCGTCACGACGACCCTCACGGTCTTCTACACCGACACCCAGCGCATCGCCGACAATACGGTCATCACCACGATCGCCTACCTCGTCGCGCTGGCCGCGTTGCTGCTGGTGTGGCAGGTGTATCAGGGCTTCGAGCGGACGCCGGTGGACCGCCCGGCGCATCGCTGGGTGATGGTCGCGACCGAGCCGCCGAAGGCCTCCGATCCCGCCGCCGAGCCGATGGAATCTGTCGCTGCGGTTGAGGCTGAAGACCGGAACCCGGCAGCATAGCGATATGACCGCGGGTGAGGCAGCCGAAGGCATGCAGACCGGACACCCGTTCGTCGTCGCCCATCGCGGCGCATCCGCGGAGCGCCCCGAGCACACCCTTGCCGCCTACGAGCTGGCATTGCAGCAGGGCGCCGACGGTGTCGAATGCGATGTCCGGCTCACCCGCGACGGGCACCTTGTCTGTGTGCATGACCGCCGGGTGGACCGCACCTCCGACGGCACCGGCCTGGTGTCGGAGATGACGCTCGCCCAGCTGCGCGAGCTGGACTTCGGTTCCTGGCACACCGGTGGCCGCGACGGTGGCGGGGATACCGGCCTGCTGACCCTGGACACGCTGCTGACGCTGGTGCTCGACAGCAAGCGGCCGGTCAAGATCTTCGTCGAGACCAAGCATCCGGTGCGCTACGGAGCGCTCGTCGAGAGCAAGGTGCTCGCGCTGCTGCATCGGTACGGCGTCGCCGCGCCGGCCTCGGCGGACCTCGCACGGGCAGTGGTGATGTCGTTTTCGGCGGCCGCGGTCTGGCGGATTCGCCGGGCGGCGCCGATGCTCCCGACGGTGTTGCTCGGCGAGACCTCGCGTTTCCTCGGCGGCAGCGCGGCCACCACGGTCGGGGCGACGGCGGTGGGGCCGTCGATTGCGACCTTGCGGGAGCATCCCGAGTTGGTGGACCGCGCCGCGGCGCAGGGACGTGCACTGTATTGCTGGACCGTCGACCATTACGAAGATGTCCGGTACTGCCGGGATCTGGAGGTGGCGTGGGTGGCCACCAATCACCCCGGCCGCACCAAGGACTGGTTGGAGAACGGACTGACCGGCGCCGGCCGAGACTGACTCACCGGACGGGAGGTAACCGTCAGAGATTGCCGCCCGCGGCCTTCGGTGCGCTCGGGTCGGCAGCGGCGGTGCTCAGCTCGCGGGCCACGAAATCCTCCAGATGGAACAGGTTCGAGCCGGCTCGCTCGGCAATCCGCACCAGAGTGGTCATCGTGGCGACCTCTTCGACCTGCTCCTTGAGGAACCACTGCATGAACTGCTCACCCAGGTAGTCGCCCTCGTCGCGGGCGACGCTGGCCAGCCGGGACACCTGTTCGGTGACGGAGCGTTCCTGCTCCAATGCCAGGCGCAGGGCCTGGGCCGGAGTCTCGAAGCTGTTGAGGACGGAGTCCACGCCGGGGATCTCGACGTCGACATCACGGTCGAGGAGGTACTGCACCAGCATCATGGCGTGATTGCGTTCCTCGACGGCCTGTCCGTAGAAGTGCGCAGCGAGCCTCGGCAGGTCGGATCCGTCGAAGTAGACGGCGATGGCGATGTACTGCTGCGACGCGGTGAATTCACTGCGGATTTGCTCACGCAGGAGGCTGTTGAACTTGGTTTCGAGTGTGGTTGCGTCGGTCATGATCACCAAGATAGCCCAGGTCAGAGGGCGTGTCACCCAAGGTGAACCTTATTCAGGTTAGCCACTCCTAAGCGCTGTGATGGCGGTTACAGGGTGGCGAAAAAGTTTGCTGGAACGGTCAGGGTTGGTCGGTGTTCAGCACGTCGGCAGGCACCGCGGCGTCGGCGGCCAGCGCCGCGAAAAGCCGCTCGGCCGCCGCACTGTCCCAGACGACGATGGACCCGACATCGCTGGTCGTGTACTCCGCGATCGGCACCGTCGTCGTGGTGGGGTCGTCCTGTAGGGCCCAGCCGAGCCGCGCCAGATCCCAGATGTGACCGTCCTTGTCGACGCTGACGGCGTCGGCCGCCGCGTCGACCATCGGGTACCAGCGCAGTGGATTGAGCAGCACGGAGGGACTGGTCGCGCGTTTCAGCAGGGCGGACATGAACGCGCGCTGGTTGATCATCCGGTCCAGATCCGCGCGCGGGGTGGCGCGGGACCGGACGAATCCCAGCGCGTTGCGGCCGTCGAGTTCCTGGCACCCGGCGGGCAGGTCGATACCGGCGAGCGGGTCGGTGATCGGCTCGGCGGGGCACATCGTCACCCCGCCGACCGCATCCACCAGCTGGGCGAATCCCCCGAAACCGACCTCGGCGTAGTGATCGAGCCTGATACCGGTGGCCTGTTCGACGGTCTGCACCAGAAGCGGTGCCCCGCCCAGCGCGTAGGCGGCATTCAATTTGTCCTGGCCGTACCCCGGTATCGAGACATAGGAGTCCCTGGGCAGCGACACCAGGGTGGGTGAGGCTCCACCGAACAGCCCGCCGATGTGCAGCAGCAGCACGGTGTCGGTGCGCCCGTTGCCGACGTCACCGCCGGTGGCCAGGGTGTTCTGCTCGTCGACCGACAGTTCCTGTCTGCTGTCCGAGCCGACCAGCAGCCAGGTGGTGCCACGACCGGCCGGTGGCCGATCGGGATAGTCGGGCAGCGCGGCGATGCGTTGCAGCGCGGAGTCCAGCCACAGCGTGCCGCCGACGGCGGCGCTGGCCAGCACGATCAGGATGGCGGCCAGGATGGCTCCCCATCGGCGGGCTCGGCGCGGGCGGCGGGTTTGCGTGACCGGTGGTGGTGGGGCGGCCGGTCGCGGGGCGGGCTGCCTGCGCACCGGGGGAGGTGGCACCGTGCGCCGCTGCGGCGGAGCCGCACGTGGGGTGGGTGGCGGAGCCGCGCGTGGGGTGGGTGGCGGAGCCGTACGTGGGGTGGGTGGCGGAGCCGCGCGTGGGGTGGGTGGCGGTGGCATGCGCGGCGGCGGCGTCGCCGGATTCGGTGGCCATGTCGGTGGCGGCCGGTGGCCTGAGCGGCGGCGGATCTCCGGCGCGGGTTCGCGCGGCGACCGGTCGGAGTTCACTCTGCGAATGTAGCGCTCACCGCGACGATCTCAGCCCAACCAATCCAGCTCGTCGGCGGCCAATGAGTAGCCGACGAAGGCCACCGCGTCGATGAGCCCGTGCGCGACGATCAACGGCCACAGCCGACCGGTTCGCAGCCAGACATAGCCGAACACCAGGCCCATGACGATATTGCCCAGCCCGGCGCTGTAGCCCTGATACAGGTGGTAGGTGCCGCGCAGCAGCGCCGAGATGACCAGCGCGACGGCGGGTGTGATGCGTAGCTGCTGCAGGCGGGTGATGAGGAAGGCCACGACGACGATCTCCTCGGCCCAGCCGTTGGCGAATGCGATGGCCAGCAGCAGCGGAATCCGCCACCAGGTGTCGTTGATCTCGGCAGGTTCGACGGCGGCGCTGAGGCCCAGCAGCCGGGCACCGATGTACAGGGCGAGCCCGGGCAGCCCGATCAATGCGGCGAGGCCGAGTCCGCCGGTCAGGTCGGGGTGTATCCGGAATCTGTCGAGTCCGATCGAGGCGGGTCCATAACCGCTGCGCCACAACAGGTATAGAGCCAGCGCGCCCCATGCTATGAGTTGCGCGAACGAGGCGATGTTGAGTCCGAGGTCGATCAGGTCGAACGGCGATCGGCGTTCGTTGAGGGTGACCGTCTGACCGCTCAGCCCCAGCAGCGCCGCCTCGATCAGGCGCAGCGACGCGGTGTACGCGCTCAACCCGAAGGTGACCGCCAGCACGACGCCGATCTCGAGGCGGATGGTGCGCGGCGGCAGATGTTCGCTCGGCAGGGACGGACCGGTCACCGCGCCAGGCTAGACGGATCAGATGCGGCGTGCGCGCAGCCCGTTGAGGAACGGGCAGCCCATCAGCACCCGGATGGCCTGGCTGAGTCCGGTCACGTCATCGACGGGTTTGGCGAACGGCAGGCGTACGTCGTGATCACCGGAGGCGTCCTCGACACGCAGCTGCACACCGTAGCGGTCCAGGCCCAACGGCCGGACCCGGCCGCTGCGCAGGGTGTGCGGCAGTCGGTCGGCCAGTCGGTCGACCACGTCGCGGTGTGCAGATTCGAGGTGGCGCAGCCAACACGATTCCAGGCCGCAGAACGGGTCGGGATCGGCCGCGAGAAGGGCGCCGAGGCCGACAGACTCCGCACCGGTCGAATCGGCCACCACGACCGATTCGATCTCCAGGCGCGCCAGCGCGTACGGGGTCTCGTCGTCACGACCACCGAGGCCGGTGTTCACCTGTAGGAGAGCGGGATTGGGATTCTCGGTGGCGATCACGTCCAACATGGGCGCGACTTCGGCGTCGGGTACCAGGAACATCCGTCCACGAATCCACACCAGCGCGCGCACCGGTTCGCGCAGGGGCAGGGGTGCGTAGTCGGTCATCTCCAGGACGGCTTGGATGCCCGCCGATCCGGCCGAGACCGCCATGCCGGTGATCAACCCGTCGGCCGGAACCGTGATGGCGAACGACCCGTCGGCGAGCAGGTGGTGCACCGGGGTGGCGATCGGCTCGATGGACGTGGGTCCGTTGAATCCCTCCACGGCCAGCATCGCCCCGCCGGCCCGTGCGCATGCGCTGCGGATCCGTTCGGCTGTGGTCGGCGCCGTCACAGTCATCTGCCACCTTCCCTTAGTGAGGTAAGCCTTACTTAACTACATATCGCCCGAACTGCGCAAGGTTTTGCTCTCGGCGTAGTGGCCGCCAACCCCCGGCCCGATAGTGTTGGGGCGTGCCACGCATCGCCTACCTCGGGCCGGAGGGGACGTTCACCGAGGCGGCCCTGCTCGCGCTGGCCGGGTCCGGCGCCATACCCGGCGATGTCGAGCCCATGCCCCAGACCAGCCCCGCCGCTGCGCTTGAGGCCGTTCGGGAAGGTGTCGCCGACTACGCCTGCGTGCCGATCGAGAACTCGATCGAGGGATCGGTGTTGCCGACGCTGGACGGTCTGGCCGTCGGCTCGCCGTTGCAGATATTCGCCGAGCACACGTTGGACGTTGCGTTCAGTATCGTCACCCGATCCGACACCTCTGTCGAGCAGATCAAGACCGTCGCGGCGTTCCCGGTGGCGGCGGCCCAGGTGCGCGGCTGGTTGTCCGCCGAGTTGCCCGACGCCCAGATCGTGCCTGCCAACTCCAACGCCGCGGCAGCCAAGGATGTCGCCGGCGGTCACGCCGATGCGGGGGTCAGCACGGCTCTGGCCGCCCGTCGCTATGGGTTGGCCGAACTCGCCGTGGGTGTGGTCGACGAGCCCAATGCGCGGACCCGCTTCGTCCTCGTCGGGCCTGCGGGCCCGCCGCCTGCCCGCACCGGCGCCGACCGGACCTCGGTGGTGCTGCGGTTGGACAACGTCCCCGGCGCGCTCGTCGCGGCGATGACCGAGCTCTCGGTCCGCGACATCGACTTGACCCGCATCGAATCACGGCCCACCCGAACCGAATTGGGCACCTACAAGTTCTTCCTGGACTGGGTGGGACACCTCGAGGACGAGGCAGTCGGCGATGCCCTCATGGCATTGCACCGGCGCTGCGCCGAGGTGCGGTTCCTGGGTTCCTGGCCCACCGGTGCCGCGGTCGGCGCCTTGCCCCCGCAGGCGGACGAGGCGGGTCGCTGGTTGGCACAACTTCGGACGGGAGGATCGGCATGACGGGGCGCCTGGTGCTGGTGCGGCACGGCCAGTCCCATGGAAACGTCGAACGCCGCCTGGACACGCGTCCGCCCGGGGCCGCGTTGACCGACCTCGGGCATCAGCAGGCGCGCAGATTCGGCCAGAGCTGGTCACACCCGGTGGGAATGGTGGCGCACTCGGTGGCGACCAGAGCCCGCGAGACCGCGGCCGGTATCGCCGCCGGACTGGAACTGCCGACCCATCAGTTCGACGGTATCCACGAGGTGCAGGTCGGCGACCTGGAGAACCGCAACGACGACGCCGCGATCGACGCGTTCGAGGCGGTGTACCGGCGTTGGCACGGCGGCGACCTCGATGTCCCGGTACCGGGCGGCGAGACCGGCAGGCAGGTGCTGGACCGGATGGTCCCGGTGCTCACGGAGCTGCGGCTGCGCCATCTCGACGACCGGCGTCGGACCGAGGACATTTTGGTGGTCAGCCATGGGGCCGCGATCCGGCTGGTGGCGGCGGCCCTGGCCGGTGTCGACCCGACATTCGCGCTGGAGAATCACCTGAGCAACACCGAATGCGTGGTGCTCAGCCCCATCACCGACGGCCGCTGGAGCTGCGTGCAGTGGGGCGCGGCGACGCCGCCGTTCACCGTGGCGGCGCAACCGGACGCTCAGGAAGCCGAGGCCGACGCGGGCCCGATGGGCTGAGCGGCGCGGTCCTCGACACATTCGCAACCGACGGCGAAGCAGTCGATGGTGAAGGTGTGCGCCACTTCCGGGCTGCGGCAATCCGGTTCCGTGCATTCCGGGCGGAGGCCGATGTGCACGATCACGGTGCCGTGGCAGTGCTCATGTTCTGCTTCGCAGTCACGACAGATCCCGCTCATCTGACCAGTGTCCCACTGCCCACCGACAGCGGGCGGTTCCCACGCTAGCCCCAGCCCAGTTCGTGCAGTCGCTCGTCGTCGATCCCGAAGTGGTGGGCCAACTCGTGGACCACCGTGATGGCCACTTCCTCGACGACCTCGTCCTCGGAGGCGCACATCTCCAGCAGCGCATCGCGATAGATCGTGATCGCATCGGGCAGGGCGCCGGCATAGGTCGAGTCACGCTCGGTCAGCGCGATGCCCTCGTAGAGGCCGAGCAGATCGGGTTCTTCGGGGTGCCGGTCGGCGACCAGGAACACCACGTTGTTGGCCGCCCTGGCCAGATCCGCGGGAATCAGGTCGAGCGCATCGGAGACGAGTTCCTCGAAACGCCGGGCGCTCATCGTTACCGGCACGCGGTCAGGGGACCGGCGGTCCGGGTGGCGGGCCGACTACGGGCTCGGGCACCACGGGCGGGGGCACGGCGCCGTCGACCGGAGCTCCCGGTGCCGGCGGCGCTCCCGGCGGCGGCGGTGCCGGCACGGGGGGACCGTTGAGGAAGGTGTTCCCGCCGGCGGGTGTCTCCGTCGCCGGAGCCTGGGTGGGCTCCTGGGTCTGCTGCCCGGGCAGGTGCTCGTTGGACTGCGTCTGGTCCGCGGTCGACCCACTGCCGGAGCCACTGCCGGACCCGCCGGAGCTGCTACCGCTGTCGCTCTGGTCGTAGGTGATCTGCGACGAGGTGTCCACCGGTGGCATCGGGATGGCCGGGATGCTCAGGCGTTCGTCGGGGATGTCCGGCGGCGGCACCGGTGGCCGGCCGTTGATCATCAGGGGCCCCTTGGCGCTGTTGAGCAATGTCGACCAGCCGCCGTTGCCCAGTGTCGCGCCGATGCTGCAGGACACCTGCCGGCTGCCCGCCGACCAACTCGGCAACGCGATGGTGCTGTAGACCAGCGTCAGGGTGGTCGTCCGCAGTTCCAGCGGTGCCAGGTATGCCTCGGTGACCCGTGCGCAGTTGTCCTTGACGAAGGTGTCCTGATCGGCCTCGGCGGGCAGGCCCTGCGGGAAGTTGTCGGCCAGGTTCACCGACCCGGTGACCTCGAGGGAGTGCGGGCCCGCACAGTCGACCGGGATGTCGGTGGGCTGGTTGGTGGCCGGATCGATGCCGAGACAGGTGCCCGCGGGCCACACCTTGGACTGGTCGATATCGGCGACCTTGCCCTGGAATGCCTGCTGCTGGTTGTTCGCGCCGGGTAGCTGCAGACCGCACAGCATGCGCCGCTCGCCGGCCTGGCGCCAGGCCTTCTCGCCCGACCACAGCAGGCTGACGGTGAACCGTCCGTTCGGGTCGAAGCGGTCGCCGAGATAACGCTGCACGGCGCTCTGGCATTGCTCTTGGCTGATCTGTTGGATGCGGGCCGGTGACGGCGGTGCGGCGTCCGGGCCGTACTCGGTGCCGGGGAAGGTCCGCATATCGACGGACTCGGCCACCTCGAAGCGATGCTCGGCGGTGCAGTCGACGATCTGGGCGGCGTCGGGGGTGCGTTCGGGCCAGTTCAGGCAGTCACCGCCCTTGGCCTTCTCGAACGTGCTGTTACTGCGCAGGCCCAGCGCACCGGTGCCGGTGTTCAATCCGGCCAGCCGGCCACCGGCGGCGGTGTCGGGAAGGACCGTGATGACGCCGGCGATCATCAGGCCGCCGAGTGCGGTGAGCAGCAACGCCCGTCGGGTCGGGCTCAGCGGGTTGCTCAGCGACAGCGCGCGGCGCCAGCGGGAATCCGATTTCGACGAGGGCTGGGCCTCGATCGGAAACGGTTCCGCGGCGGCGGGCTCGTCCTCGGGTGGGTGCGACATCGCCTCCCATTGTGACAGGCGTGTCACGACATGTGACAAGTGATGCAGTTGTAATGTTATGTGGTTGTGGCCCGCGCTTTCTGGCTGCGTACGGCGCAAGTAGGGTTACCGCCGTGATCGACCTCAAGCTGCTCCGTGACGATCCCGATCGGGTCCGTGCCTCACAGCGTGCGCGTGGGGAGGACCCGGGCCTGGTGGACGCGCTGCTGGCCGCCGACGTCGCCCGGCGCGCGGCGGTATCCGCCGCCGACACGCTGCGCGCCGATCAGAAGATAGCCAGCAAGTCGGTGGGCAAGGCCTCTGCGGAGGAACGGCCCGCGCTGTTGGCCCGCGCCAAGGAGCTGGCCGACGAGGTCAAGTCCGCCGAGGCCGCCCAGGCGGAGACGGAGGCGGCGTTCACCGCCGCCCACATGGCGGTCTCGAACATCATCGTCGACGGGGTGCCCGCCGGCGGTGAGGACGATTTCGTGGTCCTCGACACCGTGGGAACACCCGCCGAGATCGAAAGCCCTCGCGATCACCTCGAGCTGGGTGAGGCGCTGGGGCTGATCGACATGGAACGCGGCGCCAAGGTATCGGGCTCGCGGTTCTACTTCCTGACCGGCCGCGGCGCCCTCCTACAGCTGGGTCTGCTGCAGTTGGCGGTCCGGCTGGCCACCGAGAACGGTTTCACGCTGATGATCCCTCCGGTGCTGGTGCGGCCGGAGGTCATGGCGGGCACCGGGTTCCTGGGCTCGCACGCCGACGAGATCTACCACCTCGACGATGACGATCTCTATCTGGTCGGCACCTCGGAGGTGCCGCTGGCCGGCTATCACAGCGACGAGATCCTGGACCTCTCCGACGGTCCCAAGCGTTACGCGGGCTGGTCATCGTGTTTCCGCCGGGAAGCCGGCAGCTACGGCAAGGACACCCGAGGCATCATCCGGGTGCACCAGTTCGACAAGGTCGAGGCGTTCGTCTACTGCCGCCCCGAGGATGCCGAAGCCGAGCATCAGCGGCTGTTGGGCTGGCAGCGGGAGATGCTGGCGGCCATCGAGGTGCCCTACCGGGTGATCGACGTCGCCGCCGGCGACCTGGGCTCGTCCGCGGCGCGCAAATACGACTGTGAGGCATGGGTTCCCACCCAGAGCACCTACCGCGAGCTGACCTCGACATCGAATTGTTCGACGTTCCAGGCCCGCCGGCTGTCGACCCGCTACCGCGACGAGAACGGCAAACCGCAGATCGCCGCGACCCTGAACGGCACACTGGCGACAACGCGCTGGCTGGTGGCGATCCTGGAGAATCACCAGCAGGCCGACGGCAGTGTCCGGGTGCCCCCGGCGCTGGTGCCCTACGTAGGTACGGAGGTACTGACACCGTGATCGACATCGATATCGAGGAGCTGCGCTCGTGGTTCGGCTTCGGGGTGGCGGGCAACTTCGCCGGGCATCTCGAACAAGCCGGCGAGGCAGTCGATTTCGCGAATGTGCAGAGCCACGGCGCCGCGCCCAAGGGGATCTTCCCGTGGTACGCCCCGGGGGCCGACGGTTTCCTCGGTGAGTTCCCGCTCTCGCACGACTCCATCACATTGCCGGCCAGCGACGAACCGCTGAACCTGCAGATCGAGCCCGAGGTGGGCCTGGCCTGTCGGGTGCACTGGAACGGCGACACCGTCGCCAGTCTGGAACCGTTCGCGCTCGGCGCGTTCAACGACTGCTCGATCCGACGCCCCGGTGCCCGCAAGATCAGCGACAAGAAGAACTGGGGCCCGGCATCCAAGGGTGTGGCGCGGCGGTTCTACGACATCAGTGATCTCACCCCCGACGGTCCCACAGCCACCCTGCGGTTGGTGTGCTTCCTACGCGGTGCCGACGGTCAGGAGCGGGAGTACGGAGTCGACAGCCCGCTGCTGGGCTACTCCTATTACGGCGAGGTCCTGCTGGACTGGATCACCGAACGGCTGGCCAACCAGAAGGGTTCGGAGGACACCCCGCTGGAGGACGTCGGCGCGCTCATGGTGGCCTCCGGACATCCGGAGAACGTGCTGATCGGCATCGGGGCCACCAAGTACACCGCGCTGGGTGAGTCGACGTACCTGACCGCGGGTGATCAGGCCGTGGTGCGCGTCTATGACACCGCGTCCGACGCCGTATCCGAACTGCGCCAGACGGTTTCGGGATAGGTCGCGGTGACCGTCCAGCCCGCTGCGCCCAAAGTGGCCGAGCTGTGGCGCTTTCCGGTCAAGTCGATGGGCGGCTGCCAGGTGGATCGAGTGGCCGTCGACGCGCGCGGCGTGCATGCCGACCGATTGTGGGCCGTCCGCGATGTCGACAAGGGCGTGACGGCGTCGGCCCGTCGCATCCCCGCGCTGTTGGGTTGCACCGCACGCTATCTCGCCGAGCCGGATGAGCAGGCCGGCCCCGGCCGTGTCCCCGCGGTGGCCGTGACCTTTCCCGACGGGCGCGAGCTGACCAGCGACGATCCGGGGATCCACGCGGCACTCTCGGAGCTGGCGGGTCGCCGGGTTCGGTTGACCGCCCTTCCGCCGGTCGGGGATACCAGTGCCCACCGGATGAAGATGGTCGATTCGCTGGACAACTATCGTCCCGAGCAGGTGCGCAAGGATTTCGGGCTCGCCGACGGTGAACCGCTGCCGGACACCTCGGTGTTCCCGGCCAAAGACATCATCACCCTGGCCCGCTACTCCACGCCGCCGGGCACCTTCGTCGACCTCGCCCCGCTGCATCTGATGAGCACCGCCAGTCTGCGGAACCTCACCGTCGGTGCCGAGGTGCTCGATGTGCGCAGGTTCCGTCCGAACGTGCTGATCGACCTCGCCGGCAAGGAACGCTCGTTCCCCGAATCTGACTGGGTGGGTGGCGAACTGAGCATCGGATCGGCCCGGCTCAAGGTGACCATGCCGACCATCCGGTGTGTCGTGCCGACCCGTCCGCAACCCGGTATCGAACTGGACAGGACCATCACCCGGGCGCTGGCCGAGCGCACCGACCGATTCCTCGGGGTGTACATCGACGTGCGGACTCCCGGTGTGCTGAGCGTCGGCGACGAGGTGCGCGTGCGAGCCGCCGAACCGCCCACTGCGGTGCAGCGGGCGACCATGAGTGTCACCCGGTCGGCCACCAGGGCCGGGCAGTGGCTGCTGGAGCAGACGGTGATGCGGGTGCGCTAGCCGCCGAGCAGTTCGTCGAGGATGCTGACGAACTCGCCCGGGCGCAACGGTGTGAACGCCGGCGCGGGTTGGGTGCCCGGCACATCCAGGATCACCAGGGTGGACTTGATGGGTCGCCAGATGTCCAGCGGCATCCACCGACGCGGGTCGGTGCTTCCCCAGATCCGGAAACGCTCGGTGATGAGGCCGAGGGATTCGGCCCGGTAGGAGCGCACGGCCCGCAGCGGGATCACCTTCGAGGTTCCCGACGGGAAGTGGTAGCGCCGCAAGGTGATCGCCTGACGATCCAGCAGCACCATGCCGTCGTCGTAGACCGGGGACACCGACTGCGGCGCGGTCATAACCGCGCGGTTCGCAGGGGGTGGCCCTTGGCGGTCAGGCAGCGGCCGCTCTCCAGGTTCCACTGCCAGCCGTGCAGATTGCAGGTCAGCGTGTTGCCCTCGATCACACCGAACTTGGACAGATCGGCCTTGAGGTGCGGGCAGCGCCGCTGGATCTCCCAGCCCGCAAGGGTGGTCGAGGCGCTGTCATCGTGCGCCTCGGCGAACCAACCGTCGGCGTAGGCGATGCGCTCATCGGTGAGGCATTTGAAGAATGTGTACAGATACTCGTTGTATCCGCCGACCCGCCACGCCTGGAACCGGGTGGACAGGAAGATCGTGTTCACCCAGTCCGGTTCGTTGTCGCGGACGACGGTGCGCACCAGCTCCGGTGCGATCGCGAATCCGTAACGGAATTTCTCGTCCGGAATCGCTTCGCGCACAGCACGTTTGGGGAAATCGATCACTACGGTCTCCGGGCCGATGCGCAGTTCCACCGGATAGCCGATGCCGTCGCAGATCTGATCGGAAGCCAGCATGATCGGCTCGAACAGCGCGCGCAACGGTTCCAGCAGCGGCTCGCCCTCGGCCGGCGCCCAGGACGCCTTCTCTGCCGCCAGAACGGGGGCCTGGCGCTGGGCGTAGGCCTCGATGTAGTCGGCCTTGCCAGTGGTGAACACCGACTCGGGATCGTCGATGGGGTGGGTCAACGAATTCAGTTCCGAGCCGGTGAAATCGGCTGTCGAGCCGGGAACCATCAGCAGGCCGCCGTTGTGTCCGTGGCTCTTCATCTGGTCGAGGAAGACCATCTGGTCGGGGAAGATGTTGGCGGGATCGCCATGGTCGTCGTTGAGATCGCGCAGTTCCGGGTCCAGGAAGCACGGCGGCCCGGCCGAGGGCACCACCCAGCTGGCTCCCACCTGTGCGATGTACTGGCGACAACGATCCATCTGCCGCTGTCGTTTCTGGACGCCGAAGGCCTCCTTGGCGCGTGCGGGCATGTCGTAGACCATCGGGTACCAGATGGCCCCGGAGTACTGCAGCATGTGCACGTCGATGTGGCCGAATTCGGACACCAGGACATCCAGGTCGATGGGCCGGGCGTCGTTCATGTTGAAAGCGGTCGTGGTGCCGTCGGATACCACCAGACCGGAGTCGCCGATCGGGCCGTCGGCAGGTGCCCGCAGCGCGATGATCATCACGTCGAGGTCACCCTTGGGACCGCTGACGCGGTGTTTGACCGAGTCGGTGGTCTCGAAGAAGGTGTGAAAGCCCAGGGCTTCGAGCTCCCGGCGCAGATCCGGCACCGGGTAGTCGGGCAGCAGCACGGTGGCGTCCTTGTTGACGTGCGCGCGCAACAAGGCCGGATCGAAGTGGTCCTTGTGCAGATGGCTGACGTAGAGATAGTCGCAGTCGCCGAGGGTGTCCCAGTCCAGGCCGGAGTTGTCCGGGAAGGGAAACCACGAGGCGAAATAGGCGGGGTTGACCCAGGGGTCGCACAGGATGCTGCCTGCCTCCGTCTCGATCCGGAAACCGGCGTGTCCGATGCTTGTGACCTGCACGTATAGCCCCTTTGGTGGTCTGTTGCCCGATGACGAGTTTACCGCCAGCGCGGATGCTCTTCCGCCTCGGCGCACAGCGAGTGGCTACGCTTACTCCCGTGGAGCCGGTATACGGGACTGTCATTCAAGCCGCCCGCCTGGTGTGGCGGTTGCAGGGCTTGAAGTTCACTGTCACCGGGGTGGAGAACCTGCCGGTCACCGGTGGTGCGGTGATTGCGGTCAACCACACCAGCTACTTCGATTTCACCTTCGCCGGTCTGCCCGCCTACAAACAGGGGCGCGGCCGGAAGGTGCGCTTCATGGCCAAGAAAGAGGTCTTCGATCACAAGATCGGCGGACCCATCATGCGCAAGCTGCGCCATATCGAAGTCGACAGGGACAGCGGGGCCGACTCCTTCACGGCGGCCTGTGCGGCGCTGCGGGCCGGTGAACTGGTGGGCGTCTACCCGGAGGCCACCATCAGCCGCAGCTTCGAGATCAAGGCGCTGAAGTCGGGTGCGGCCCGGATGGCCATCGACGCCGATGTGCCGATCATCCCGCACATCGTCTGGGGAGCCCAGCGCATCTGGACCAAGGGGCATCCCAAGAACATGCGCAGGCCCAAGGTGCCGATCTCGGTCGCGGTGGGGGAGCCGATCTACCCGACGTTGCCGCCGACCGAGCTCACGGCGTTGTTGCGGCACCGCATGCAGCATCTGCTCGAGCAGGTTCAGGATGACTACGGTCCGCATCCGCCCGGCGAGTTCTGGGTGCCGCATCGGCTGGGCGGCGGCGCCCCGACCTTGGCCGAGGCCGACCGGATGGACATGGAGGAAGCTGCCGAGAAGGCGGCCCGGCGCGCGGCGCGGCAACGCGGTGAGTCGCCGGAGTAGGGAAGCCCGCATTCCCACCTATGACGTTCGAGTTTTGAGGATGGCGATGACCGCTGTGTTGCACCGAGACCACCCGTCTCACCCACGCCCCGTCGCGGGTCGGGCGGGGTGCCGGTGATGCTGCCCGCCCTGATCGCCACCGATGTCGACGGCACGCTGCTCGACCAGCACGAACGGGTGACCCCGCGCACGGCCGCCGCGGTCCGTGCGGCGGTCGATGCCGGCGTGCGGTTCGTGCTGGCCACCGGCCGGCCGCCGCGCTGGATCCCGCCGGTCGTCGAGCAGCTCGGTTTCGCGCCGATGTCGGTGTGCGCCAACGGTTCGGTGATCTACGACCCGGCCACCGATCGCATCCTCTCGGCACGCACGCTGTCGGTCGAGGCGCTGGCGCGGCTGGCCGATATCGCGGCAAAGGTGATCCCCGGCGCCGGTCTGGCCGTCGAGCGGGTGGGGCGCAGTGCCCACGATGCGGCGACCCCGCAGTTCGTCAGCTCTCCCGGTTACGAGCACGCCTGGTTGAACCCGGACAACACCGAGGTGTCTCTTGAGGATCTGCTCAGCGCGCCCGCGGTCAAACTGCTGATCCGTAAGGCCGGCGCGCAGTCGGGGGACATGGCTGAGGCGCTGGCACCGTATGTCGGCGGCGAGGGTGACCTGACGTACTCGACGAACAACGGCCTGATCGAGGTGCTTCCGAGCGGTCTGAGCAAGGCCACCGGTGTCGCCGAGGTGGCCGGACCGCTGGGAATCGCGGCAGGCGACATCATCACCTTCGGCGATATGCCCAATGACATCCCGATGTTGCAGTGGGCCGGTCTCGGGGTGGCGATGGGTAACGCGCATCCAGACGCCAAGGCGGCGGCCGACGAAGTCACAACCCCCAACACCGAAGACGGGCTGGCCCGCGTCCTGGAACGCTGGTGGTTATAGCTTTCCGGCGCTGATCGGGGTGAATCGCTCCAGCTGTACCGGTGAATGCTCGGTGGCCGGAACTTCGTGGGGGACACCGTCGATGACCCGGGTGACGGTGCCGTTCTCACGGTCGAAGTTCAGCGTTCCGTGCTGGAAGTTCTGTTTGATCCACAGCGGTTCCTCGATCTCGCCGCTGGTCGGCAGGCCCAGCGCACCGCGTTCGAATCCCAGTGTGCCCCAAGCATCGTAGATGGCGCCGGTGACCGGCTGGGCGCCCGATTCGGGGGACCAGTACATCGCTCCGTGGTCGAAGGTGGCGTAACGGGCGGTTCCGAAGCCGGAGGACTCCGGCGAGGTCGGCATGCCCAGCGGTCCCTTCTCGCTGCCCTCGGACTGCCATTTGGCGAAGATGGCGCCGCCACGTAGTGCGTCGACCAGATCCTGTTGTCCGGGTGGGGCATTGAAACGTGCCGCGATATCGCGCAGCAATCCCATCTGGGCGTAGGCGGCGGCTCCGGGGCATTCGGTGTTGCCGACGTCGCGGTGGGTGAAGATTGTGGGCAGGGTCGGTGTGGCGCCGCGCGGGAACAGGGTGAAGCTGCCGCCCGCAGAGGTCAGCGCGACGGTGCCGCGCGGGTCAACCCGATCCAGGCCCAGTCGCCACCCCAGCAGTCGCCCGGTGGTGCGCAGCTGGATCGGTGTCGGCGGTTCGGCGTTGAAATCGCCGATCATCGCCACACCCCAGGTATCGGTGTTGAATCCGCCGGTGTGGGCGCCCTGCACGGCGCGGTCCATCCCGCCGGCGCGCCCCTCGAAGACCTGCCCGTACCGGTCGACCAGCGCGTTGTAGGCCATATCGCACCAGCCCAGCGTGCGGGCGTGGTACTCGTAGATCGACCGGACGATCGCGGCGGAATCCTCCGGTGTGTAGTCGTTGCTGCCCGCGGTGTGGTGCACCACCCCGGCGCGGATACCGCGGTCATAGATGGGTGCGCCGCAGCGTAGCGACTCGTCGGCTCCCCACTGCGCCCGCGAGATGATCTGCGGCGCCTGGCCCGGCACGGTGACCGCCGCGGGCGGCGGGATCTGGATGTCGACCGGCGCCTCGGGCGGGCTGATGAGGACGGCGTTGACGTTCTGCGGCAGTGGGTGTGCGACGTTGGCCGGGATGTAGCCCAGGTCCGGCGCCGGTTTCGGCTCCGGCGCGGGAGTGTGGGTGACCGCGATCTGCACCGCATGGGTCCGGCCGACGAAAACCGGTTCGGTACCGTGCGTGGCCTGTGCGTCGGGGCCGATACCGTCGAGCGCTTCGGCGGTGTACCAGGGGCCCCAGCTGCCGTCGGCGCGTTGCGCCCGGACCCGGGCGCTGGTGCCCTCGAGATCCTCTGCCGTCAGCGCCACCAGCGAAAACGGGGCGTCTTGCCGGATCTCGCGAATCGTCTCACCGGTACCCAGATCGCGTAGCGGTTGTTGGGTGATGGCGGTCGCCGGTGTTTTCGTGGCTGCATCGTCCCCGGGGAGGCCGGTGATGGCCCACGGCAGGATCGCGACCGTACCGAGCACTGCGGACAGCAGTAGCGACGGTGTTGGACGGCGACGCGGCACAAGCAGATGTTACGTATGTGCTTGGTGTTACCAGTGTTGCGACACGCCTGCACATAACGGCACCGCAGAGCCCACGCTGGCTTCTGCGGTGCCGTCAGGTGACAGGCTTTGCGGGCCGATTACGCTCCGGCGGCCGATGCTGCTGCCGCGGCAGCACCCGTGGCGGCCTCTGCCGCGCCGAGTGCCGGCGCCGCTGCGGCCGGGGCGGCCGCCGCTGCGGGAGCGGCTGCCGGAGCCGCGCTCTTGACCGCCGACATGATCGCCGGCATCACCATGCCCTTGAGCAGGTCGATCGCTTGCCCGGCGCCGAGCTGTTCAGCGGCGCTGTTGAGGGTGCCCAGCAGTCCGCCGCTACCGGGAGCGGCGATCGGCGCCGCCAGCGACGGGTCGGCTCCGAGGATCGGGTAGGTACCGGCCATCGGATCCAGGCCGATCGGCGCGGCGATCGGGATCTCGCCCGGCAGTCCCACGCCGCCGAGACCCGGATCGGTCAGGCCCACGGGGCTGGTCAGACCGGGGGCGGTCAGCGAGGTCGGCGAAAGCGCGCCCGGTGACAGCGACGGTCCGGCAGCGCCGACCGGCGGAATGCTCAAACCGGGTGTGCTGAGCTCCGGCGTGGTCAAACCAGGCGTCGTCAACCCCGGGGTTGTGAGCCCCGGTGTCGTCAGACCGGGCGTGGTCAGCTCCGGAGTGGTCAGACCGGGCGTGGTCAGACCGGGTGTCGTCAGACCGGGCGTGGTCAGTTCGGGGGTTGTCAGGCCCGGGGTGGTGAGCCCCGGTGCGGTCAGGCCCGGAGTGGTCAGCCCCGGCGAGGTGAGGCCCGGCGAGGTCAGACCGGGGGAGGCCAAACCGGGGGAGGTCAGCGTCGGGCTCGCCGCCGATGCACCGGACAGCAGGCCGGTGGGGATCGGGGGCATGTTGACGCCGAACTGCGACAGGCCCTGCGATAGCGCCGAGAACAGCTCCATCGGCAGGTCGGTGATCATCGCGGCGTGCACGAACTCGCGATGCTGCGGTTCCTTCGCCTCGGACATCTCGGATACGGCGGCAATGGCAACTGGACTTGCGACGGCCAGGGCGGCGACTGCGCTCATGGCTGTCGAGAGCTTGCGTCGACGTCGGTTCGGCACGGAAGTCTCCTCAATACATGGACTACGTGTGTTTTTCGGGTGTTGCTCGGGTGACACGTTTGGCGTTGCGACGGTTCTCGTGCCCCGGTAACCGTCGAGCTGCCAACGCGTTTGATGGTACTGCTGTGACTAGTGGGTCTAGAGTGACGATGCGGAATCGTGAGCGAATCGCGACCTGCCGTTCGACCGGGCGCGTCACACGTTTCGGGTCGGCGGGGCCCGGTCGGATACCCTTGCTGCCGATGACCGATCAATCTCCTGGCCTGGCCTCCGACCGCTTTGACCTCATCATCGTGGGATCCGGATTCTTCGGCCTGACGATCGCCGAGCGCGCGGCCACCCAGCTCGGCAAGCGCGTGCTCGTCGTCGAACGACGCTCCCATATAGGAGGTAACGCGTACTCGGAGGCGGACCCCGACACCGGTATCGAGATCCACCGGTACGGCGCGCACCTCTTCCACACGTCCAACAAGCGGGTGTGGGACTACGTACGCAACTTCACCGACTTCACCGGCTACCAGCACCGGGTGTTCGCCCTGCATGCCGGCCAGGCCTACCAGTTCCCGATGGGACTCGGTCTGGTGTCGCAGTTCTTCGGGCGGTACTTCAGCCCCGACGAGGCGCGCGCGCTGATCAAGGAGCAGGCCGCCGAGATAGCCACCGCCGATGCGCAGAACCTGGAAGAGAAGGCGATCTCGCTGATCGGCCGCCCGCTCTACGAGGCGTTCGTCAAGCACTACACGGCCAAGCAGTGGCAGACCGACCCCGCCGAGTTGCCCGCCGCCATCATCAATCGGCTGCCGGTGCGCTACAACTTCGACAACAGGTATTTCAACGACACCTATGAGGGGCTGCCGGTCGACGGTTACACCGCCTGGCTGCAGAACATGGCGGCCGACGAGCGTATCGAGGTGCGACTGGACACCGACTGGTTCGACGTCCGCGACGAGCTCAGAGCTCAGAGCCCGGCTGCCCCGGTGGTCTACACCGGCCCGGTGGATCGCTACTTCGACTATGTCGACGGCCGCCTCGGCTGGCGCACGCTGGACTTCGAGACCGAGGTTCTCCCCACCGGTGATTTCCAGGGCACACCCGTCATGAACTACAACGACGCCGACGTGCCGTTCACCCGCATCCACGAGTTCCGGCACTTCCATCCCGAGCGGGATTATCCGAGCGACAAGACGGTGATCATGCGGGAGTTCTCCCGCTTCGCCGAGGCCGATGACGAGCCGTACTACCCGATCAACACCGATGTCGACCGGCGTCTGCTGGCCGGATATCGCGAGCGGGCCAAGGCCGAGACCGCGACGGCCAACGTGCTCTTCGGCGGACGGCTGGGCACCTATCAGTACCTCGACATGCACATGGCGATCGCCAGCGCGCTCAACATGTACGACAACATTCTGGCGCCGCACCTGCGCGACGGTGCTGCGCTGAACGCCAACGACGAAGGCAGCAACCCATCATGAGCGACATCCCATCCGGAGCACTGGACTCGACCGAGTCGCGTGCGGTGAGCCTGCTGTCGCGGATCATCCTGCCGCGACCCGGCGAACCCCTCGATGTCCGCAAGCTCTACATCGAGGAATCCGAGACCAACGCCCGGCGTGCGCACGCGCCGTCCCGCACCACCCTGGAGATCGGCGCCGAGTCGGAGGTGTCGTTCGCCACCTACTTCAACGCCTTCCCGGCCAGCTACTGGCGGCGTTGGTCGATTCTGCAGTCGGTGGTGCTGCGCGTCGAACTGACCGGTACTGCTCGCATCGACCTCTACCGGTCCAAGGCCACCGGCGCTCGGATCACCGTCGGCGGCACCGAGGCGTCCAGTGTCGGTGAGGCGCCCGCGGTCATCGAGTTCGAGGTCGAACTCGCCCCGTTCGAGGACGGCGGTTGGATCTGGTTCGACATCACCACCGACACCGCGGTGACGGTGCACAGCGCCGGCTGGTACGCCCCGGTCCAGGCGCCCGGCCGGGCCGATGTGGCCATCGGCATCCCGACCTTCAACCGCCCGGCCGACTGCGTGAGCGCGCTGGCCGCGCTGACATCGGATCCGTTGGTCGACAAGGTGATCAGCACGGTCATCGTCTCCGATCAGGGCAACAACAAGGCCAAGGACCATCCCGGATTCGCGGCCGCGGCGGACGCACTCGGTGACCGCTTGATGATTCGCTACCAGCCCAACCTCGGCGGGTCCGGGGGCTACAGCCGGGTCATGTACGAGGCGTTGAAGAACACCGAGTGTGAGCAGATCCTGTTCATGGACGACGATATCCGCGTCGAGCCGGACTCCATCCTGCGGGCACTGGCCTTCAACCGGTTCGCCAAGGTACCGACGCTGGTCGGCGGGCAGATGCTCAACCTGCAGGAGCCCAGCCACTTGCACGTCATGGGCGAGATGATCGACGCCGAGAACTTCATGTGGACCGGCGCAGTCAACACCGAATACGACCACAACTTCGCCAAGTACCCGCTGAACTCCGAGGAGCACGAGCGCAGCCGGATGCTGCACCGCCGCATCGATGTCGACTACAACGGCTGGTGGATGTGCATGATCCCGCGCACGGTGGCCCAGGAATTGGGCCAGCCGCTGCCGCTGTTCATCAAGTGGGACGACTCGGAGTACGGGCTGCGCGCGAGCGAACACGGCTATCCGACGGTCACGCTGCCGGGTGCGGCCATCTGGCACATGGCCTGGAGCGACAAGGACGATGCCATCGATTGGCAGGCGTATTTCCACCTGCGCAACCGGCTGGTGGTGGCGGCCCTGCACTGGGACGGCAAGATCGGTGGTCTTGTTGCCAGCCATCTCAAGGCGACGCTGAAACACCTGCTCTGCCTTGAATACTCGACGGTGGCCATCCAGAACAAGGCGATGGACGATTTCCTCGCCGGGCCCGACCACATCTTCTCGATCCTGGAATCCGCGTTGCCGGAAGTCCGCGCCATGCGGCAGCATTTCCCGGACGCCGTGGTGCTGGAGAGTGCCACCGCGTTGCCTGCCCCGTCGGACAAGAGGTGGCGCAAGAAGGTCGCCATCCCGACCAACCCGGTGTCCATCGTGTCCCGGTTGACACGCGGTGTGGCCCATCAGCTCTCACCCCACGATCCGGCGCACCACGTGCGCCCACAGATCAACGTCGCCACCCAGGACGCCCGGTGGTTCTCGCTGTGCACGGTCGACGGGGTCACCGTGACCACCGCCGACGGTCGCGGCGTGGTGTACCGGCAGCGCGACCGGGAGAAGATGTTCGGGCTGCTGCGCGAGTCGCTCAAACGACAACTGCTGTTGGCCCGTAAGTTCGACAGAATGCGCAAGGTGTACCGCGCCGCGCTGCCGGAGCTCACCAGCCCACAGCGCTGGGAGGCCGTCCTGAACCAGTCTGCGCTGGAGCGGGCCTGAGGTGGCTGCGGATCTGGCGCCCGAAGAGGCGGCGCTCGTCGCGGTTCAGTCCGCGTTGGCCGGTCGTCCCGGGGTATTGGCGACCGCGCGAACCCTTTCGCACTTCGGTGAGCACAGCGCGGGTTGGGTCGGCGTCTCCGTGTTGGGAGCCGTGCTGCAGCCACAGCGCCGCCGCGCCTGGCTCACCGCAGGTATCGGCGCGTTCGCCGCGCACGCGGCCGCGGTGGTGATCAAGCGGGTCGTCAAGCGCAAACGTCCGCACCATCCGGCCATCGCGGTCAACGTCGGCACCCCGAGCAAGCTGAGTTTCCCCTCGGCACACGCCACGTCGACCACCGCCGCGGCCATCCTGTTGGGTCGCGTCACCGGACTCCCGTTGCCGTGGCTGCTGATTCCGCCGATGGCGCTGTCGCGCCTGGTCCTCGGCGTGCACTACCCGACCGACGTGTTGACCGGAGTTGTGGTCGGCACGGCTGTCGCAAGAACCGTGGACGCTGTCGCGGACCGCACGGCGGGCCGAAAGGAATCAGGACTGTGAGCGAAGAACCGCACCCGACTCACGCGCCGCCGAAGAACCTGGCGGCGGGAATCGTCAAGGCGCTGCGCCCGCGTCAATGGGTGAAGAACGTCTTGGTTTTCGCCGCCCCGGTGGCCGCCCTCGGCGATGACCGGTTCGTCGTCGACGATTATCGCGACGTCCTGGTCAAGGTGCTGGTGGCCTTCGTGGTGTTCAGCCTGGCCGCCTCGTCGGTGTACCTGGTCAACGATGCACGCGACGTGGAAGCCGACCGGGCGCATCCCACCAAACGGTTCCGTCCGATCGCGGCCGGTGTGGTTCCCGAATCCCTTGCCTACATCCTGGCCGTCGTGCTCGGGGTGGCCGCCCTGGTCATCTCCTGGTTCGTCTCGGCCAACCTCGCCGTGGTGATCGGCGTCTACATCGTCATCCAGCTGGCCTACTGTTTCGGGCTCAAACACCAGCCGGTCATCGACATCTGCATCGTGTCCTCGGGGTTCCTGATCCGGGCCATCGCGGGCGGTGTGGCCGCGGGAATTCAACTCTCGCAGTGGTTCCTGCTGGTGATGGCCTTCGGGTCGTTGTTCATGGCGGCCGGTAAGCGGTACGCCGAGCTGCAACTGGCCGAGCGCACGGGTGCCAAGATCCGCAAGTCGCTGGAGAGCTACACCAGCGGATACCTGCGCTTCGTGTGGACGCTGGCCGCCACCGCGGTGGTGCTGTGCTATGCCCTGTTCGCCTTCGAGCGCGACGGCGGATCGGCATCGTGGTGGGCCATCTCGATCATCCCGTTCACCATCGCGATCCTGCGCTATGCGGTCGACATCGACGGCGGGCACGCCGGCGAACCCGAGGAGATCGCCCTTGGCGATCGGGTGCTGCAGGTGCTCGCCCTGGCCTTGATCGGTACCGTCGGTGCGGCTGCCTACTTCAGTTGATCGGTTCGCCTCGGCGACCGCCGCACGGCTGAGCAACAGGCCGGTCGTGCGCTACAGCGCCCCGGTTCGGGCCAGCCTGTGGCTGTCGGTCTTGGTGGTGGCCGTGCTGTTCGGCTGGGGTGCCTGGCAGCGCCGCTGGATGGCCGACGACGGTCTGATCGTCCTGCGCACGGTGCGGAACCTCTTGGCAGGCAATGGGCCGGTCTTCAACGTCGGTGAGCGCGTCGAGTCCAACACCTCGACGTTGTGGACCTACCTGATCACCGCGACCAGTTGGGTCGCCGGTCCGGTACGGCTGGAGTACGTCGCACTTGCGCTCGCGCTGGGCCTCAGCGTGGCAGGCGTGGTGCTGGTGATGCTGGGCACCGCCCGGTTGTACGCACCGGTGCTCGTCGGCCGGCGAGCGTTGCTCCTACCCGCCGGTGCACTGGTCTACATCGCGGTCCCGCCGGCGCGGGATTTCGCGTCATCGGGCCTGGAAAACGGACTGGTGTTGGCCTATATCGGCCTGCTGTGGTGGTTGATGGTGCGCTGGGCGCAGGCCCGGGCGCACACCGGTGCCGGCTTGACGGCCGTATTGGCCTTCGTCGCTGGCCTGAGCGTGCTGGTCCGCCCGGAGCTGGCGCTGGTCGGCGGTGTCGCACTGGTGATGATGGTGCTGGCCGCGCCGGGCCGCGGACGACGGTTGCTGATCATCGGGGCGGGCGGTGCACTTCCGGTGGCCTACCAGATCTTCCGGATGGGCTACTACGGACTGTTGGTGCCCCAGACCGCGGTGGCCAAGGACGCCTCGGGCGCGAAATGGAGCCAGGGCCTGCTCTACCTCGGCAACTTCAACGCGCCGTATCTGCTGTGGATCCCGCTGGTGCTCCTGGTCGCGCTCGCGGTAGTGCTCGTTCTCGTGCTGATCCGTGACCGGGCGCCGCAACCCGCATCCGAGCCGACCACATCTCGGCTTGCTCGGCTGGTCCAGAATCCCACCGCCGTGGTCGTTTTCGTGGTCGTCAGCGGAATCATCCAGGCGGTCTACTGGGTGCGCCAAGGTGGCGACTTCATGCACGGCCGCGTCCTGCTGACCGCGCTGTTCCTGATACTGGCACCGGTGGCCGTGGTGCCGATCACGGTGCCCGAGCGCGCCGGGGCGGTGCGGCGCTCGGTGTATCTGCTGACGGGTTCGGCGAGCCTGCTGTGGCTCGGCGTCGCGGGATGGGCGCTGTGGGCAGCGAATTCGCCGGGCATGGGGGCCGACGCCACCCGGGTCACCTACTCCGGAATCGTCGACGAACGCCGGTTCTACGCTCAGGCCACCGGGCACGCTCACCCGCTGACCGCCGCGGATTACCTGGATTACCCCCGGATGCGCGCAGTGCTCGTCGCACTGCGCAACACACCCGACGGCGCACTGCTGCTGCCCTCGGGCAACTACGACGTCTGGGATGTCGTCCCGGCCATTCCGCCGCCGCCGGACAAGCCGCGTCCGCCGGGCGAAACCGGGCCGCACACAGTCTTTTTCACCAACATGGGCATGCTCGGGATGAATGTCGGGCTCGATGTGCGGGTGATCGACCAGATCGGTCTGACCAATCCGTTGGCCGCGCACACCGAGCGCTTGGAGGACGCCCGGATAGGGCACGACAAGAACCTCTTCCCGGACTGGGCGGTGGCCGAGGGGCCCTTCCTCAAACAGCGCCCCTACATCCCGCAGTACCTCGACGAGGATTGGATCGCCCAGGCCGAGGTCGCCCTGAGGTGCCCCGACACCGAGGCGATCCTGACCTCGGTGCGCGGACCGATGGGACCACGCCGGTTCCTCTCCAACTTCTTCCACGCGATGGAGTTCGGCAGCTACCGCATCGACCGCGTTCCGCTCTACGAGCTGTACCGCTGCAAGCTGGATGCTCCTCCGCCGAAGACGCCCCCGTACACCGGTTTGCCCGCCACCGGACCGTGACCCAGCTAACAAGGGTTTTGCAGCTGCGGTAACGCCGCGGTTATGTTGGGCCGATAGATGAGCGAGGCCCCTAACGCCCGCAACGCGCCACCACCTGGTGACTCGGTGGGTGGCGTCACCGCTGAGATGGACGGATAGACACAGCATGCGTAGGACCCTGACTCTGCTCTCGCGTGCGCTGGCCACGATGGTCGCGCTCGCCACCGTGGCCGCGGTGCCCGCGCCGACGGCTGCGGCCTTCTCCAGGGAAGGCCTGCCGGTGGAGTACCTCGACGTGTTCTCCACCGCCATGAACCGCAACATCCGGGTCCAGTTCCAGCCGGGCGGGCCGAATGCGGTCTACCTCCTCGACGGGCTGCGGGCCCAGGACGACTACAACGGTTGGGATATCAACACCCCGGCCTTCGAGTGGTTCCACGATTCGGGCCTGTCGGTGGTGATGCCGGTGGGCGGACAGTCCAGCTTCTACAGCGACTGGTACTCCCCGTCGTCGTTCAACAGCCAGCAGTACACCTACAAATGGGAGACGTTCCTCACCAGCGAGCTTCCGCAGTGGTTGGCGGCCGAGAAGCAGGTCTCGCCCGCCGGTAACGGTGTGGTCGGCCTGTCGATGGCCGGCGGCGCGGCACTGATCCTCGCTGCCTACCATCCGAACCAATTCCGTTATGCGGCATCGCTGTCGGGATTCCTCAACCCGTCGACCGCCTTCATGAAGCAGGCGATCCGGGTCGCCATGCTCGATGCCGGCGGCTACAACGTCGACAACATGTGGGGACCGCCCTGGGATCCGGCGTGGAAGCGCAACGACCCCGTCGAGCAGGTCGGCAAGCTGGTGGCCGCTGGCACTCGGCTGTGGATTTACTGTGCGCCAGGCGGTTCCACGCCGCTGGACGTCAACGGTGACCCGGCCCAGAAGTTCAACGCCGACAGCCTGGAGGGCCTGGCGATCGGCAGCAACAAGAAGTTCCAAGAGCGCTACACCGCCGCCGGCGGAACCAATGCGACCTTCGAATTCCCTGCGGCGGGCAATCATTCGTGGGTGTACTGGGGTGCCCAATTGCAAGCGCTCAAGCCGGATCTGATCGCCACCCTCGTTCGCTGAGCGGGACATCCCAGCCAATTGTGGTTGACTACACGGGCCTTCGAGTCCGGGCCACAACAGACGGGATCCCAATACATATGACTTTCGCCGAGTGGATGCGCGGTGCCACCCGCAAAGTGACCATCGCGGCCGCCGCGGCCGCGGTGTTGCCGGGTCTGGTGAGCGCCGTCGGCGACTCGGCGACTGCCGCCGCCTTCTCGCGGCCGGGTCTCGCGGTGGAGTATCTGGACGTGCCGTCGGCCGGGATGGGCCGAGATATCCGCATCCAGTTCCAGAGCGGCGGCGAGAATGCGCCCGCGGTCTACCTGCTCGACGGTCTGCGCGCCCAGGATGACTTCAACGGCTGGGATATCAACACCGCGGCATTCGAGTGGTACGACAACTCCGGCCTCTCGGTGGTCATGCCCGTCGGCGGCCAGTCCAGCTTCTACTCCGACTGGTACAAGCCGGCCAAGGGCAAGACCGGCACCTACACCTACAAGTGGGAGACCTTCCTCACCCAGGAATTGCCTGCCTGGCTGCAGTCCAACAAGGCCGTCAAGCCGACTGGTAGCGCCGTGGTCGGGCTGTCGATGGCCGGCTCGGCGGCGTTGACACTGGCCATCTACCACCCCCAGCAGTTCCCCTACGCCGCGTCGCTGTCCGGCTTTCTGAACCTGTCCGAGGGCTGGTGGCCGATGTTGGTGGGACTGTCGATGGGTGATGCCGGCGGATTCAAGTCCGAGGACATGTGGGGCCCGTCCAGCGATCCGGCCTGGAAGCGCAACGATCCGTACGTCAACATCGACAAGCTGATCGCCAACAACACCCGCATCTGGATCTTCTGCGGCAACGGCAAACCGTCGGACCTCGACGCCGGCGCCAGCGCGGGCAACCTCTTCAACGCGAAGTTCCTCGAGGGATTCACGCTGCGGACCAACAAGACCTTCCGCGACACCTACCTGGCCAACGGTGGTAGCAACGGTGTGTTCAACTTCCCGGAGAACGGCACCCACAGCTGGGGCTACTGGGGCTCGCAGTTGCAGGCCATGAAGCCCGACATCCAGCGGGTGTTGGGCGCGGCGCCCGCCGCCGGGTAGGTCCCGCACCCCGGGTCGTTGCCGGTCGTTGCGCCGCCCGCCGCTGTGGTGATGTGATTCACTACAACGCGGCGGCGGGGCAAACACACGATCGAAGACGAGGTGGGACATGAGGCTGCAGGCTCTTGCGTATGCGGTGCTGATGGCGCTGGGCCTGTGGACGGTGTCGGCAACGACGGAACCGGCCGCGCGTGCCGACGGCGTCGAGTACCTGATGGTTCCCTCCGCGGCCATGGGCCGAGCCATCCCGGTGGCATTTCAGGGCGGCGGGCCGCATGCGGTCTTCCTGCTCGATGCCTTCAACGCCGCACCCGATGTCAGCAACTGGGTGACCGCGGGCAACGCGATGAACACCCTGGCGGGCAAGGGCATCTCGGTGGCCGCTCCGGCCGGTGGGGCCTGGAGCCTCTACACCAACTGGGAGCAGGACGGTTCCAAGCAGTGGGAGACCTTCCTGGCCACCGAGCTGCCGGACTGGCTGGCCGCCAACAAGGGACTGGCCCCCAGTGGGCACGGTGTCGTCGGCGCCTCGCAGGGCGGTACCGGTGCGCTGATGCTGGCCACCTTCCACCCGGACCGGTTCCGCTATGCCGGCTCGCTCTCGGGTTTCCTGACCCCCTCGCGCACCTTCGAGAACGGCGCAATCACCGCAGGGATGGCGCAGTACGGCGGGGTGGACACCCAGCGGATGTGGGGTCCGGTGCAGTTCGGCCGGTGGAAGTGGCATGACCCGGATGTGCACGCCCAGCTGTTGGTGGACAACAACACCCGGCTGTGGGTCTTCAGCCCGCAGACCACGACCTGCAGCGACCCGGTCGCGATGATCAACGATTGCGCGCAGGCCCAAGGCAGCAACCGCACCTTCTACTCCCACTACCGCGCCATCGGCGGACGCAACGGGCATTTCGACTTCCCGGTCGACGGCCAGCACGACTGGGGTAGCTGGGCCGGTCAGCTCGCGGCCCTGTCCGGTGACCTGGCAGCGGCCATCCGCTGACGGTTTCATCACGTTCGATGGCACCGGCCGAACAGCCGGTACCGTGGAATGGTGCAGCGCAACGGACGGCTCAGTGCGGGTCTGGCAAAGTGGCCGACCCTGCGGCGGACGCCCCTGCTGCTGGCCGTGGCGGCGATGGCGGTCGGAGCCCTCTCGTGCGGTTGTACCGCAGGGGACACCACGTTGGCCTCGGTCGGTATGCCCGCCGAGGAGTCCTCGATGGCCCGCACCGACGGGATGATGGGTGCGACCCGCTCGGGTGGGCCCAGCGAGCACCTGACGGTGACGCCTCGCCAACAGTCCTATCTGGATGCCCTCGTCGACTCCGGGGTGCACCCGTCCGATGACCTGATGGCGCTGAGCATCGGCGCCTATGTCTGCCAGGCGCGGGCGGCCAAACAGTCCGAGCAGGCGGTGTGGGATTTCGTGCTGCCACTGGTGCGCAACGATCTGCATGACGCCCATTCCAGTTCGATGACGCCGGAGGTCGGTGACGTCGACGCCGCGACCGCTGACTACATTCGCATCGCAACCGAACGGCTCTGCTGAGGCAGCGCACAGACCTCTGGAGTTGATGACGCATGGCCAACAACAGCCGACGCAAGCGGCACCGCATCCTGGCCCTGGCTGCCGCGGCGGCGGTCGCAGTCCTGGTGGCGGTCGTGGTCGCCGGTGTCGTGGTGTGGCTGCGCCAGCCGGATACTCCGCCGCTGGCCACCCCGGGGCAGCCGACCGATGTGCCGACCGCGGTACCGCCGACCGGCAAGCCGCGGCCGGAGTTCCAGGATGCGAGCTGCCCGGATGTCCAGTTGGTGTCGATACCCGGTACCTGGGAGTCGTCACGTCAGCTCGATCCGCTCAACCCGGTGCAGTTCCCGATCGCGCTGCTGCTGAATGTCACCAACCCGCTGCGCGCCGAGTTCGGCACCGACCGCGTCGAGATCTATACGGTCCCCTACACCGCTCAGTTCCACAATCCGTTCTCGGCGGACGGTCAGATGTCCTACAACGACAGCCGCGCCGAGGGTAAGGACGCCGCGGTGCGGGCGATCACCGATATGAACAATCGCTGCCCGCTGACCAGCTACGTCCTGGTCGGCTTTTCCCAGGGCGCGGTGATCGCCGGCGATCTGGCCAGCGATATCGGCAACGGCCGCGGGCCGGTCGACCAGGATCTGGTGCTCGGGGTGACGCTGATCGCCGACGGCCGCCGCCAGGAGGGGGTCGGGCAGAACCTGCAGCCCAACGCCCCGGGCCAGGGTGCCGAGATCACCCTGCACGAGGTGCCGATGCTCGCGGCGATGGGCCTGGCGATGACCGGGCCGCGCGACGGTGGATTCGGGGAGTTGGACAACCGGACCTATCAGATCTGCGCCAACGGCGACCTGATCTGCGCGGCACCGGAATCCGCGTTCTCGATCGCGAACCTGCCTGCGACGATCAACGCCCTGCTCGGAAGCACGGCGGGGCCTGTACACGCGCTGTACAACACCCCTCAGTTCTGGCAGATGGACGGTAGGACTTCTACCCAGTGGACGCTGGGCTGGGCACGCGATCTGTTGCAGAACGCGCCGGAGCCCAAGCACGGTTGAGCTGAGATACCAGCCGGGCCATATCCCCGTCGCTTCGCTCGACCGATAGCCGACTCGCCGGTAACCAGATTTGGCCTGCGCGAATCGAACAATTAACATTAAGAGAAAACTAAGAGTGGCGTGTCGTCGGGCGCAGGCTCGAACACGCTCCACCGGTACGCTTTCCCACGTTCGGGGGCGACCATGAGAAGTGTGCGTGACAGGAGTATTTGATGCCGTTTCACAATCCGTTCATCAAGAACGGACAGATCAAGTTCCCTGAGAGCGCCAGTGTCGTCGCCCACGTCGAGCGCTGGGCGAAGGTCCGCGGTGACAAGCTGGCCTATCGCTTCCTGGACTTCTCCACCGAGCGCGACGGTGTGGCGCGTGAGCTGACCTGGTCGCAGTTCAGCGCCCGCAACAGGGCAGTTGCCGCGCGCCTGCAGCAGGTCACCGCCGAGGGCGACCGGGTCGCCATCCTCAGCCCGCAGAACCTCAACTACCTGGTCGCCATGTACGGCGCCATCTACGCCGGCCGTATCGCGGTGCCGCTGTTCGATCCTTCCGAGCCCGGTCACGTCGGCCGGTTGCATGCCGTGCTCGACGACTGCAAGCCCTCGGCGATCCTGACCACCACCGATGCCGCCGAGGGTGTGCGCAAGTTCTTCCGCACCCGTCCGGCCAACCAGCGACCCCGCGTCATCGCCGTCGATGCGGTGCCCGACGATGTGGCCGCCACCTGGGAGCGCCGCGACGTGTCCAACGACACCGTGGCCTACCTGCAGTACACCTCGGGCTCCACCCGCATCCCGACCGGTGTGCAGATCACCCACCTCAACCTGGCCACCAACATCGTCCAGATCATCGAGGCGCTGGAGGGCGAGGAGGGGGACCGCGGCTTGTCCTGGCTGCCGTTCTTCCACGACATGGGCCTGATCACCGCGCTGCTGGCGCCGATGATCGGCCACCACTTCACCTTCATGACCCCGGCCGCGTTCGTGCGACGGCCCGCCCGCTGGATCCGGGAGATGGCACGTAAGCCCGATGACACCGGTGGCGTCATCTCGGTGGCCCCGAACTTTGCCTTCGACCATGCCGCCGCGCGTGGGCTGCCCAAGGACGGCGAGCCGCCGCTGGACCTGTCCAACGTCAAGGCTGTCCTCAACGGCAGTGAGCCGATCTCGGCGGCGACCGTGCGTCGCTTCAACGAGGCGTTCGGTCCGTACGGTTTCCCGGCCAAGGCCATCAAACCGTCCTACGGTCTGGCCGAGGCGACGCTGTTCGTGTCCACCACCCCGGCCGCCGAAGAGCCCAAGATCATCAACGTGGACCGCGACGCGCTCAACACGGGCACCATCGTCGAGGTCGACGCCGATTCGCCCAAGGCGGTCGCGCAGGCCTCGGCAGGCAAGGTCGGTGTCTCCGAGTGGGCGGTGATCGTCGATGCCGAGTCCGCGACCGAGCTGCCCGACGGCCAGATCGGTGAGATCTGGATCAGCGGCCAGAACATGGGCACCGGCTACTGGGGTAAGCCCGAGGCCACCGTCGAGACATTCCAGAACACGCTGAAATCGCGGACCACCCCGTCGCATGCCGAGGGCGCCGCCGATGACGCCACCTGGGTGCGCACCGGCGACTACGGCGCCTTCTACGACGGCGACCTCTACATCACCGGCCGCGTCAAGGATCTGGTCATCATCGACGGCCGCAACCACTACCCGCAGGATCTGGAGTACTCCGCACAGGAGGCCTCCAAGGCGGTGCGCACCGGTTTCGCCGCGGCGTTCTCGGTGCCGGCCAACCAGTTGCCCGCCGAGGTCTTCGACGACACCCACGCAGGTCTGAAGTTCGACGCCGAGGACAGCTCCGAGCAGCTGGTCATCGTCGCCGAGCGGGCGGCCGGCTCGCACAAGATGGAGCTCGGACCGGTGATCGACGACATCCGCGCCGCCATCGCGGTGCGCCACGGTGTCACCGTCCGCGATGTCCTGCTCACCCCCGCCGGTGCCATCCCGCGTACCTCCAGCGGCAAGATCGGCCGACGTGCCTGCCGCGCCGCATATCTCGATGGCAGCCTGCGCAGCGGCAAGATCGCCAACGATTTCCCCGACGAGACGGACTGAGGCACATTCAGTTCCTCACCGCGCCACCCAGGCCGCACGGCGGCGAAAGTGAACAGTGAAAATGACTGAAGCGCAAGATAATTCGCAGACCGACGGCAACTTGCCCGAGGTGTCCGGGTCGGCCTCGGACGCCGTTGCCCCCGCTCGTGGTGACATGACCGTCGCCGAGATGCGGGCATGGCTGCGCAACTGGGTCGCCAACGCCACGGGCCAGCCCGCGGACTCCATCAACGAATCGGCCCCGGTGGTCGAACTCGGGCTGTCCTCCCGTGACGCGGTGGCCATGGCCAGCGATATCGAGGATCTGACCGGCGTCACGCTGACCGCCACCGTGGTGTTCCGCAACCCCACCATCGAGGCGCTGGCCACCGTCATCGTCGAGGGTGAGCCCGAGCCCGTCGTCGACAACGACGAGGACTGGACCCGCGCACCCGGTGTCGAGGACATCGCGATCGTCGGGCTGGCCACCAGGTTCCCCGGTGATATGAACAGCGCCGAGGCGATGTGGGCGGCGTTGCTGGAGGGTCGCGACGCCAGCTCGGACCTGCCCGAGGGCCGCTGGTCGGAGTTCCTCGGTGAGCCGCGTATCGCCGAGCGGGTGGCCAAGGCGCACACCCGCGGCGGCTACCTCTCCGATATCAAGGGTTTCGACTCCGAGTTCTTCGCGCTGTCGAAGATGGAGGCCGACAACATCGATCCGCAGCAGCGGATGGCCCTCGAGCTCACCTGGGAGGCGCTCGAGCACGCGCGTATCCCGGCCTCGAGCCTGCGCGGCGGCGAAGTCGGTGTCTACGTGGGCAGCTCGAACAACGACTACATGTTCCTCGCCGTCGCCGACCCGACCACGGCGCACCCGTATGCCATCACCGGCACCACCAGCTCGATCATCGCCAACCGGGTGTCCTACTTCTACGACTTCCGCGGTCCGTCGGAGTCCATCGACACCGCATGCTCGTCCTCGCTGGTCGCCGCGCACCAGGGTGTGCGCGCGCTGCGCTCCGGTGAGATCGACGTCGCGATCGTCGGCGGCGTGAACGCCATGGTGACCCCGTTGGTCACCATCGGCTTCGACGAGGTCGGCGGGGTCCTGGCCCCGGACGGCCGGTGCAAGTCGTTCTCCTCGGATGCCAACGGCTACGCCCGATCCGAGGGCGGCGGCATGCTGGTGCTCAAGCGGGTTTCCGATGCGCGCCGCGACGGTGACGAGATCATCGCCGTCATCGCAGGCAGTGCGGTCAACCACGACGGCCGCTCCAACGGCATGCTGGCACCCAACCCGGATGCCCAGGAAGCGGTGCTGCGCAAGGCCTACAAGGACGCCGGGATCAATCCGCGCGATGTCGACTACATCGAGGCGCACGGCACCGGCACCATCCTGGGCGACCCGATCGAGGCCGACGCGCTCGGCCGGGTCGTCGGGCGCGGCCGTGCCGACGACAAACCTGCGCTGCTCGGTGCGGTGAAATCCAATGTGGGCCACCTGGAATCGGCGGCCGGCGCGGCCAGCCTTGCCAAGGCGGCGCTGTCGCTGCAGCACGACAAGCTGCCGCCGTCGATCAACTACGCGGGTCCCAACCCGTATATCGACTTCGACAAGGAACACCTCAAGGTCAACGACACCGTCTCGGACTGGCCCCGCTACAGCGGACACGCCATCGCGGGGGTGTCCGGTTTCGGCTTCGGCGGTGCCAACGCGCACCTGGTGCTGCGCGAGGTGCTGGCCTCAGATCTGGTCGAGCCCGAGCCGGAAAGTCCTGTCGCCGAAGACGAGTCGTCTGCTGCGCCCGATGCTGCCGATCAGCTGAATCTCAGCGGCCGGCGGATGGACGAATACGGCGAGTTCGTCGAGGACGAGCCCGAGTACCCCAGCTACGACGATGACAACTACGAACTGCCCGGCCTGACCGAGGAGGCCCAGCGCCTCATCGAGGAGGGCCGCGCCGCGCTCGCCGCCGCCGAGCCCGCCAGACCTGTTGTGCCGCTGTTTGTCTCGGGCTTTTTGACCTCCCGCAAGCGCAGCACCGCCGCCGAGCTCGCAGATTGGATCGACAGCGAGGCCGGGCGTGCCTCCTCGCTCGAATCGATCGGTCGTTCGCTGTCGCGGCGTAACCACGGCCGCTCTCGGGCCGTCGTGCTGGCCCACGACCACGACGAGGCCGTCAAGGGTCTGCGGGCGCTGGCCGATGGCAAGCAGAGCCCGCTGGTGCTGGCCGCCGATGGCCCGGTCACCAACGGCCCGGTGTGGGTGTTCGCCGGATTCGGTGCCCAGCACCGCAAGATGGGCAAGGACCTCTACCTGCGCGACGAGGTGTTTGCCGAGTGGATCAACAAGGTGGACGCCCTCATCCAGGACGAGCGCGGCTATTCGATCGTCGAGCTCATCCTCGACGATGCGATCGACTACACGGCAGAGACCTGCGAGTACCCGATCGAGGTCGTCCAGACGGTGATCTTCGCGCTGCAGATCGGGCTCGGTGAGCTGCTGCGCCACCACGGCGCCACACCCGGTGCGGTGGTGGGCCAGTCGCTCGGCGAGGCGGCCGCGGCCTACTTCTCCGGTGGCCTGTCACTGGCCGATGCCACCCGGACCATCTGCTCGCGCGCTCACCTGATGGGTGAGGGTGAGGCGATGCTGTTCGGTGAGTACATCCGGCTGATGGCGCTGGTCGAGTACTCGGCCGAGGAGATCACAACGGTCTTCTCCGATTTCCCCGGGCTGGAGGTGTGCGTCTACGCGGCACCGACCCAGACGGTGATCGGAGGTCCGCCCGAACAGATCGACGCGATCATCGAGCGCGCGGAATCGGAGGGCAAGTTCGCCCGCAAGCTGCAGACCAAGGGCGCCAGCCACACCCAGCAGATGGACCCGCTGCTCGGCGAGCTGTCCGCCGAGATCCAGGGTATCGAGGCCCGTCCTCTGCAGACCGGCTACTTCTCCACCGTGCACGAGGGCCAGTTCGTCCGGGCCGGAGCCGAACCCATCCACGATGTCGAGTACTGGAAGAAGGGGCTGCGCCACAGCGTCTACTTCACCCACGGCATCCGCAACGCCGTCGACAACGGGTACACCACCTTCCTGGAGCTCGCGCCGAATCCGGTGGCGCTCATGCAGGTCGGGCTGACGACGGCCAGCGCTGGGCTCCATGACGCGCAATTGATCGCGACGCTGGCGCGCAAGCAGGACGAGGTCGATTCGATGACCACGGCGCTGGCGCACCTGTACGTGTACGGCCACAACATGGATCCGCGGTCGCTGTTCCCGCGTCGTAGTCGAGGCCTGGCAGGTGCGCTGGACTTCGCCGATATCCCGCTGACCCGGTTCAAGCGCAAGGAGCACTGGCTCGACGCCCGCTTCACCGGGGACAGCTCGGTCGTCGCACCGGGCACCCATGTGGCCACCCCGGACGGCAGGCATGTCTGGGAGTACGCGCCCAGCGGCGCGGCCGATCTGGCCGGCCTGGTGAAGGCCGCTGCGACACAGGTGCTTCCGGATGCGGTGTTGACCGCCGCCGAGCAGCGTGCGGTGCCCGCGGACAACGCCCGGCTGGTGACGACGTTGACCCGCCATCCCGGTGGGGCGTCGGTGCAGGTGCACGCCCGTATCGAGGAGTCCTTCACCCTCGTCTACGACGCCATCGTCAGCCGCGGTGGTCAACAGACCGCGCTGCCGACGGCAGTCGGGGTGGGCACGGTTGCCGAGATCGCCGCTGCCGCACCGGTACCCGTCGAGGAGCCCGAAGAGAACAGCCCGGCCTTCGAGGCCGACAACCTCACCGCCGGGGCCAATCTGGGTTCGGATTTCGCGAAGTGGAACCCCGAATCGGGGGAGACGGTCGGGCAGCGGTTGGGCACCATCGTCGGCAGCGCCATGGGGTATGAGCCCGAGGATCTGCCCTGGGAGGTGCCGCTGATCGAGCTGGGCCTGGATTCGCTGATGGCGGTGCGCATCAAGAACCGGGTCGAGTACGACTTCGACATGCCGCCGATCCAGCTGACCGCGGTGCGTGACGCGAACCTGTACGCGGTGGAGAAGTTGATCCAGTACGCGATCGAGCACCGCGACGAGGTCAGCGCGTTGGCCGAGGCCCAGAAGGGGCAGTCCGCCGAGGAGATCGCGGCCGCGCAGGCCGAGCTGATGGGCGGGGCGACCACGGTCGCCGAGCTGGAGGCGAAACTCGCAGAGTCGGGACATCCCCTGGGTGACACCGAGAAGGAGACCACCGAGTCGCTGGCCGAGGTGGGTATCGAGATCCCGCCGCCGACCTCCGATGGCGCCGGTATCTCGGCTCCGATCTCTGATGTCGCCGATATCCCGGCTCCGCCAACGGATCCGAGCGGGCCCAAGAAGGCGACCGCCGCCGCGGCCGCGGCGAAGGTGCTCACCCAGGAGGCCGTCACCGAGGCGCTCGGCGCCGACGTGCCCCCACGTGATGCCGCCGAGCGTGTCACCTTCGCGACGTGGGCGATCGTCACCGGCAAGTCCCCTGGCGGCATCTTCAACGAGCTGCCCGATGTCGACGAGGCGACCGCGGCCAAGATGTCGGCCCGGCTGACCGAGCGGGCCGAAGGCCCGATCAGCGTCGAGCAGGTGCGGTCGGCCAAGACCATCGAGGAACTGGCCACCCACGTTCGCGACCAGCTCGAGGACGGACTCGTCGACGGTTTCGTGCGGACCCTGCGTCCGCCGACCGATGGATCGAAGGCGCTCCCTCTGTTCGTCTTCCATCCCGCCGGCGGATCGACGGTGGTCTACGAACCGCTGATCAAGCGGTTGCCCGCCGACATCCCGGTGTACGGCATCGAGCGGGTCGAGGGTTCCATCGAGGAGCGGGCCGCCGAGTACGTGCCCAAACTCCTTGAGCTGCATGACGGCCCGTTCGTACTGGCCGGGTGGTCCCTGGGCGGCGCGCTGGCGTATGCCTGCGCCATCGGCCTCAAGCGGGCCGGCGCCGATGTCCGATTCGTCGGTCTGATCGACCTGGCCCTGCCCGGCGAGCCGATCGACCAGTCCAAGGAGGGGATGCGGGCCCGTTGGGACCGTTACGCCCTGTTCGCCGAGCGCACCTTCAACGTCGAGATCCCGGAGATCCCTTACGAGGAACTGGAAAAGCTCGATGATGAGGGCCAGGTCAAGTACGTGCTCGACATCGTCGCCCAGAGCGGGGTGCAGATCCCCGGCGGCATCATCGAACACCAGCGCACCTCGTACCTGGACAACCGCGCGCTGGCCACCATCGAGATCCAGCCCTACGACGGCCACGTCACGCTGTATCTCGCCGACCGCTATCACGATGACGCCATCGTCTTCGAACCCGCCTACGCCACCCGTAAACCCGACGGCGGCTGGGGCGACTACGTCGACGATCTCGAGGTGGTACCCATCGGTGGTGAGCACATCCAGGCCATCGACGAGCCCTATATCGCCAAGGTCGGCGCGCACATGAGCGAAGCCCTCAACCGCATCGAAGCGAAGAAGGAAACCCCGTGACGGAAACTCCCGTACAGCCGAAGACCGCGACCACAGCGGAGAAACTGGCCGAGCTGCGCGAAAAGCTGGAGCTGGCCAAGGATCCCGGTGACGAGAAGGCCAAGGCACGGCGCGACAAAAAGGGCATCCCCAGTGCCCGCGCGCGCATCCACGCGCTGCTGGATCCGGGCAGCTTCCTGGAGATCGGTGCGCTGGCCCGCACACCCGGCGACCCGAACGCCTTCTACGGCGACGGTGTGGTGACCGGACACGGCACCATCGACGGCAGGCCGGTCGGTGTGTTCAGTCATGACCAGACGGTCTTCCAGGGCTCGGTCGGCGAGATGTTCGGCCGCAAGGTGGCCAAGCTGATGGAGTGGGTGGCCATGGTCGGGTGCCCGATCATCGGTATCAACGACTCGGCCGGCGCGCGCATCCAGGACACCGCGACGTCGTTGGCCTGGTACGCCGAACTGGGCCGGCGCCACGAGATGCTGCGCGGCCTGGTGCCCGAGATCTCGCTGATCTTCGGCAAGTGCGCCGGCGGTGCGGTGTACTCGCCGATCCAGACCGATCTCGTTGTGGCCGTGCGTGATCAGGGCTACATGTTCATCACCGGTCCCGATGTGATCAAGGACGTCACCGGCGAGGACGTCACCTTCGACGAGCTCGGCGGCGCCGATGTGCAGGCCCGGCGCGGCAACATCCACAAGGTGGTCGAGTCCGAAGCCGCGGCCTACCAGTACGTCCGGGATTACCTGAGCTTCCTGCCTGCCAACCACTTCGATGATGCGCCGATCGTCAATCCGGGTCTGGAGCCCGAGATCACCGCGCACGACCTCGAACTCGACACCATCGTGCCGGACTCGGACAACATGGGTTACGACATGCACGAGATCCTGCTCCGGATCTTCGACGACGGTGACGTCTTCGAGATCTCCGATCAGCGCAGCCCCTCGATGATCACCGCGTTCGCCCGCGTCGACGGCCGCCCGGTCGGCGTGATCGCCAACCAGCCGATGCACATGTCGGGCGCGGTCGGCAACGAGGCGTCGGACAAGGCGGCCGGTTTCATCAGGTTCTGCGACTCGTTCAACCTGCCGCTGGTGTTCGTCGTCGACACCCCGGGTGCCATGCCCGGCGTCGCCGAGGAGGAGGGCGGCATCATCAAACGCGGTGGCCGTTTCTTCAACGCCATCGTCGAGGCCGATGTGCCCAAGGTGACCATCATCGTGCGCAAGGCCTACGGCGGCGGTTACGCCGTGATGGGCTCCAAGCAGCTCTCCGCGGACCTCAACTTCGCTTGGCCGACCGCCCGCATCGCCGTGATCGGCGCCGAGGGTGCGGCCCAGTTGTTGGTGAAGCGGTTCCCGGATCCGACCGCGCCCGAGGTGCAGAAGATCCGCGCCGACTTCATCGAGGGTTACAACCTGAACCTGGCGACGCCGTGGATCGCGGCCGAACGCGGCTATATCGACGGTGTCATCGAACCGCACGAGACTCGGCTGCTGATCCGTAAGTCGCTGCGGCTGCTGCGCGACAAGCAGCCCGTGAAAAAGGTGCTCCGCAAGCACGGTCTGACCCCGCTGTAATCGCGGGCGACGCGCCACCACGGGTGTGCGATGAATTTTCGGGCCCGCGGTGGTCGTATGTGGCATGACACGGATCACCGCAGGCCTGTTCATCTCGCTCGACGGCGTGGTGGAGGCACCCGACCAGTGGCATTTCCCGTACTTCAACGACGAGATGGGTGCCGCCGTCGATGCCCAGCTGGGCTCGGCGGAGACCATCCTGCTCGGCCGCGCCACCTATGACAGCTTCGTCGGTGCCTGGCCGCAGCGGGAGGCCGACGGTGGTGAGGACGCCGAGTTCGCGAAGAAACTCGGCGACACTCGCAAGATCGTGGTGTCTCGACAGCGGCTGAGTTTCGGGCCCGGGGCGAGCGAAGCGACGGGGGAGAAGCCCGGGGCGAGCGAAGCGACGGGAGACAAGCCCGGGGCGAGCTATGACTGGCGCAATTCCGAACAGCTGCACGGCGATCTGCTCACCGGCGTGCGGGAACTGAAAGCGCAGCCGGGTGGCGACATCGGGATCGCCGGATCGGTGTCGGTGGTCCGTGAGCTGTTGGCCGCAGGCCTGCTCGACGAACTGCACCTTTTGGTGCACCCCGTCGTGGTGGGCACCGGCGCCCGGTTGTTCCGCGACGCGGACGCGCTGCCATTGAAATTGTTGAGCTCGACCGCATTCCGGACCGGCGTGGTGCACAGCGTCTACACCAAGGACGATGGGGCGCCGAACGGTTCCTATGAGGACGCCAAACAACACCTCTAGCAGGCACTACGATGCAACGATGTCCGATGCCGTGCATCCGGCGGTCACCGTCGCACTCGGAGCCGTCGCCGTGGCGTGCGACGGAGTGGCCGTGGCGTACAGCGCCGCCGAACGGCTGCCTGTCGTGGGGGGCTGGTTGCATCGCAGCCGTGTCGAACTGATCGCACGGGGCGAACGGGTGGTGGCCGTAGGCATCGAGACGATTCTGGACCAGATCGACCTCAACGCGGTGGCCCGCGACCGGCTGGACCTGGTCGGCCTTGCCGACGAGGTGGTCGACGGTATCGATCTGCCCGCGATCATCCGCACGTCCACGGACTCGGTCACCGCCGAGGTGATGACCGATGTGCGCAGTCAGGGCGAACGTGCCGACGATGCGGTCGCCGGATTCGTCGACCGCCTGCTCGGACGGGACGGGCGATGACATCGAGACGTTCGCTCGGCAAGCCTCGCTCGGTGCCGGTTGGCTCGCTCGGCAAGCCTCGCTCGGTGCCGGTTGGTTCGCTCGGCAAGCCTCGCTCGGTGCCGGTTGGTTCGCTCGGCAAGCCTCGCTCGGCGGGCATCGTGAGCCGCGGGGCCGCCGCGGTCCTGGACATCGTCGTCGTCGCAGTGGCTCTGGGCGCCCTGTATGTGGGCCTCGTCCTGGTCCGACTGATGTTCAATCCCACCTCGTTCAGCCTGCCCACGGTCAACGCGGTGTTCTCCACCGCGGTCATGTTCACCGTCGCGGTGCTCTATCTGGCCGGCTGCTGGACGGTATCGGGATGTACGGCTGGCGCGGCGTTCATGGGCCTGCGGGTGACCGGGCGTCACGGTGATCGGCTGGCACCGGTGCTCGCGGCCATCCGCGCGGCGGCGTGTGTGCTCTTTCCCCTGGGTCTGTTGTGGGTGGTCGTCGACAGGCGTCGGCGATCACTGCAGGACATCGTCCTGGGCAGCCGGGTTGTCTATCTCAGGTCCTAGATCGGTTCGATATCCAGCCAGTCGTCCACCAGGAAGGCATCGCCGCGCGCCACCAACGTGGCCCCGCCGTGGCCGGGATAGTGCGCCGGGATGACGGTGGCCCGGCGGCGCGCCGCCTCGGTGAACACCCGCGTGCGGGTGGCGACGGCTTGTGCGGCATCGCAATCGAAGGCACAGGCGTCACCTGGGCGCGGAATCTGAATGGCGCAGTGGGTCAGGTCGCCGACGAAGACCGCGGGTGCACCGGCATCCAGCCACAGCACCGACGACCCGGGCGTGTGCCCGGCTGCCGGGCGTAACCACACCGATTCGCTCAGCTGATGGTCACCGCCGAACAATTCGACCTGGCCTGCCTCGTACACCGGAGCCACGCTGTCGTCGAAGACGATGCGCGCCGCGTCGTCACACCCGGCACCGTCGGGGCCGAAGTACCGAAAGTCCGCCTCCGGCATCAGGTATCGCGCGTTGGGGAAGGTTGGCGTCCACTCGGCACCATCGGCTCGGGTGTTCCACCCGACGTGATCGCTGTGCAGATGGGTGTTCACCACGATGTCGACGCTCTCGGGTGACACACCGGCCGATTCCAGCGCGGCCAGAAAGCCGGTGTCCAACCCGTCGAGCACCGGGATCGCCGGTCGCCGTTTACCGTTGCCGACCCCGGTGTCGATCAGGATGCGCAACCCGTCGACGTCGAGCACCCAGGTTTGGATGGCGACGCGCCAGGTGCGGGCTTCCAGGTCGACGAAGCTCGGCGCGAGCAGGTCGGCATTCTCGGCCCATGCGTGTTCCGGTGTGCCGCCGAACATCGTGAAACCCGGCGCGAACGACGTCTCCACCACCCGGCTCAGAACGGCGTTGCCCAGGCGCGTGCTCACGGCCCGATCCGGATCTCACCGGGGGAGTACAGACCCGAGTGCGTGCTGGTGCCCAGGTCGATCTCGGCGGGCTCCGCATCGACGATCGTGTCGAAGCGGCGCAGCGAACCCCAGTCCTGCCCCCAGTCGTGGGACAGGTAGGTCGACATCACCGATGCCCGCAGCAGCAGGTCGGTGATTCCCAGCAGGCCGCCGTTGATGCCGTCCTGCCAGGTGTCGGTGCTCTGCAACTTGGCGTAGTAGTCCGGGGAGATGCGGAACTTCGGCACCTCGGTCACACCGTTGGCGTGCAGCATCGGCCGCTGGCACGGGAACGCCATGCCCACCGCCCAGTCCATCAGGACCGGCTGGGTGGAACCGACGTACTCCTGCACCGAGCGGACCTCCGGCACACGCGGCGGTGTCACCGCGATCCAGTCGCCCTGGCCGAGCGACAGATCCTCGGCGATGACCCGAACAGCCACGGCATCGGCGGGGATCTGGGCCCGCGGGAAGCGCAGGTTGCGCCACGACGGGGTGGGGCCGATGTCGTAGGGGGCGACCCGGCCCGCGGGCACGGGCCCACCGTCGGGACCGGCGGTCGCATATTCCAGTTCGACGGTCTGGCCGGTGGTGACTCCCTTGGCCACGCTGGTGCCGGTGATGGTGCCCGCGGCGGTGATGACGACGAGTGGGTGCGCATCGTCGGCGGCCGGCAGTTCGTACCATGCCGAGGCCAGTCGGCTTTCCTGCTGCGCACCGGTGGAATAGGTGCCTGCCACCGGCACCCGGGCGGGATCGAGCCCGTAGGGCAGCGGTACCCGGGATCCGTTGATCCCCGGGCGCGACAACCGCACCGGACGGTTCCAGTCGTAATCGGTGCCCGGCTGCGGATTGTTCAACCGAATCGCCTCGGCGATGATGCGATCGGGCACCCCGTCCGGGCTGAACCCGGCGGGATCGGTGCCGCCCAGCGGGCCAAGCGGTCCGTAGTCGCCGGGAAGCGCGCGCAGGAAGCCGTCGTTGGAATTCGGTTCGACGAGGACATCGTCGGCCATCCCGCAGCCACCGGCGAAAGCGCGGATGTTGGCCCAGCCGTTGGAGTATGTCGGGTACTGGCGGACCACACCGATGGCCATCGACGCGACAAAGATCACGACCATGAAGCCGGCAGCCAACGGAACCGGTGCGGCCGTGAGCCGATCGACCAGTCGGGATTCGGTCTTACCCGACACGTGCAGCCAGAAGGCCCACAGCGCCGCGACACCGAACAGCGCGAAGAACATCGTGCTGACGGTGACACCGCCGATCGCGGGTACCGAATTGTTGAACGGCACACCGAAGTTGGAGACGTACCACCATCCGTTGACAGATGCGAAGCACAGCGCCAGCACGAAGAACACCAAGGCCAAGAACGCCATCCGGTTACGTGCCGAACGCAGGATCGCCGGCGAGACCATCACGGTGGCCAGCGCCGCCATCGCTCCCCCGACCGCGGCGAACAGGCCGAAGTGGTGGATCCACTTGGTCGGGGTGAACATCAGGAAGAAGATCGTCGCGAAGATGATGCCCATCAGTCGCCAGGCCGGACCCCGCGCGATGCCCGCGATCCGCTTGCGGCGCAACATCATGAATAGCGACGGGAAGAGGCACAGCGCGGTGAACAGGAAGGCGAACCGCCGCGAGATCGCACCGTCGACGGTCGGCAGCACCAGGTAGTAGTAGCGCAGGTTCTCGGTGTACCACTCCTGGCTGGGGCCGATGGCCGTCCGGATCCTGGTGGCCTCCAGCACCGTCGCGAGCGTCTGGTCGGCGAACACCACCGCCAGGATCACGGTGCCCGCGGCCAGGAGTGGTGCCAGCAGCGGCCACAGGCCGACGGTGTGCCGCCTGCGCATGATGATCCGCAGGATGGGTCGGCCGCCGGCGACCAGTGCCGCCACCGCGATCAGCCCGGTCGGCTGGATACCGAGGGTGAACGCGGCCGAGAAGATCGCCAGCGCGGCCGGGGTCAGCCGGCCCGAGGTGACGGCGCGTTCGATGAGGACGTAGGTGATCAGTGCACCGGTAGCGATCTGCCCTTCCGGACGCAGACCGTTGTTGAAGGGCATCCATGCGCCGATCAGCACCAGGCCCGCCGCCCAGAGCGCAGGCCTGCTGGCGATGACGGCCGGGCCGAGGCGGGGCAGCACTTCCCGCGACAGCAACACCCAGCAGACCAGTGAACAGATCAGATCCGGCAGCCGCATCCAGATGCCTGCGGTGCTCACCTGCGACATCAACGCCAGGACGTTGTAGTACCAGCCGAACGGATCCTCCGGCACACCGAACCACCGGAAGTAGTTGGCCATGTACCCGGAATGCTCGGCGGTACGGGCCATCTGCATCTGGTAGCCGTCATCGGAGGAGTTGGTGCCGATGATGTACCAGAGGACGAACACGCCCACGACGAAAACGTCCACCGCGGTGAACGTCCGCCAGCGGGTCGGGATGACGCGACGCATCCGCCGGCCGTCGGTGCGGTCCAACCGCCACAGTGCAAGCAGCGCAATAAAAGTGGACAGGATCGCCAGCACGATCGCCGCGAGCTTCGCCGGCGTCGGGTGCGTGGTGAACCGGGTGTCTATATCGGCCGACAGTGACAACCCTTGCGGGACAGGTCCGGTGAGGTCGGTGAACACGCCCACGATGGCCGGCCGCAGATTGGGATCCGGGTACCCGGTTCGCTGCGGCGAGCCGTCATCCTTGGTCAGGCCGACGAAATCGGCATACGTGCCATCGTGGTTGGAGATGATCTCGATTCTCGAGCAACCGCCGATCCGGTCGCGTTCGACGCTGGCGACCACCACGTTGCGGACGATGACGTCGACGCGGTCCTCGCTGGCGGTCACCAGCATCGCGTTCAGCGCCGCATCCCGTCCCTTGGCGGGCGCGGTACCCATGATCAGGCCGCCGTCGGCCGGCATGCCCTGGATCACCGAACAGGGCACCGTCGCGGTCAGGCTGACCGGTGCCTGCGAGATCAGCGGTGCGGTGACGTTGTCCAGCTGATTGTTCTGCGGCCAGTTGAGCGTCGCGGTGGTCTGGGTGACCGGCAACAGCGGAACCGCCACCGCCATCACGAAACCCAGCAGGCCCGCGATCACCGCGACCCACCTGGCGATCTGGACGTCGCGGGCCGGATCGGACTGCGACCGCTGTTCCTTCACCGGCGCACTCACGGCAGGTTTCGATTCACTCACGGCAGGGTTCGATTCGCCGTTCACGGCAGTGCCCTGATCGGTCCGCCGCGGCTCCAGCCGTACACGTTCTGTGTCCCTTCTTCGATGGCTGCCTCGGGCGCCCGGTCGGCGGGCACGACGCGCACGTAGCGTTCCAGCGATCCCCAGTCGCGATACCAGTCGTCACGCAGGTAGGTCGGGATCGTCGAGGTGCGCAACAGTGCCTGGATGAACAGGAAAGGCCCGCCATCCTCGGCGGACTGCCACTGATTCGACGACACCACCATCTGCTTGAAGTTCGGCAGGATCCGGTACTCGGGAAGTTCCGCCACGCCGAGATGTTCGCCGAACGGGCGCTGGCACGGGAAGTTCGACGCGGTCGCGATGTCCATCATGACCGGGGTCTGGCTGCCCAGATACTCCTGCGCGGTCTGCAACACCGGCACCCGTGGCGGTGTGAAGGCGAACCACTGGTCCTCCGACAGGTTCGGGTCATCGGCCACGATGCGGGCGACGTTGGCCTCCGGGGGTGCCGTCGTCAGCGGGAAACGCAGGTTGCGCCAAGCCTTCTGCTGGAAGATGTCGATGGGCTGGACCTCGTTGAGCGCCTCATAGGACCCGTCCGGCCGGTGGACACCCCACTGCAGCTTCAGCGACTGGCCGTATTTGAACGACCCGTCCTCCTCGTAGTACCAGATCGCGCCTGCGGCGGCGACGCTCACCAGTGGACGGTCCGGTGTGCGCGGCGGCAACTGGTACCACGACGATGTCGCCTTGGCGGCCACGGTGTTCTCGTCGAAACTGCCCATCACCGGGGTGCGTGCCGGATCGAGGCCGAAGGGCAGGAACACCCGCGACCCGTTGATTCCTTCCGGCCCGTACCCACCGCCGGTACCGGCGGCGTAACCGACACCGATATTGGGTTTGTCGACCGGGCCGTCGGAGTTCACGGTGCCCGGATTCGCTGCGACGGGTTCGGCGGGTTCCAGGGTGTCGCTGACGCCGTTGGGGGTGAACCCGACCGGGTTCTCCCCACCGAGCGGTCCGTACCGGCCGTAGCGCTGACCCGGGACCGGTTCCAGCAGACCGGCATTGGTGTCGGCCTCGACCAAGACGTGGTCGGCCATCGCGCAACTGGTGCCCGACAGACCGGACCGCAACGCAGACAGGTTGGCCAGCCCTGTCGTGTAGACGGGATAGCGGCCCACGGTCGCCTTGACCATCGAGCCGAGCTCGAGCACCACCATGATCACGGCGACCACGAGCAACGGCGTCGATGCCAGCGCCCGGTTTCGGCCGGTGTCGGCCACCTCGGTGTGCCCGGCGTAGTCGATACGGAAGTGCAGCCAGGCGGTGAGCAGTCCACCGACGATCGCCAGCACGAGGAAGATCGTCGTCACCGGGAAACCGAGGATCACGGGCTGCTTGTCGAACCAGGGCACCCCGTAGTTGCCGGTATAGAACCAGCCGTTGATACCCGAGGTGGCCCAGGCGAGCACGAACAGCAGGGCCGTCACGTACAGCGCGAGATTGCGCCGGCTGTGCAGGCCGACCCGCGCCAGCGCGAACGCCGTCACGGCGCCCAGTGCTCCCGCCAGCCCGGCGAAGGCGCCGAACTGCACGGCCCACTTGGTCGGCGTGAAGTGCAGCAGCAACAGGCCGATCCCGGCGGTGCCGATCAAGCGCCACACCGGACCGTTCATCGCGCCGGGGACGGTGCCGCGGCGCAGCAGCACCATCAGCAGCCCGAACAGGCACAGCAGCAGGATGAGGACCGCGAACCGCCGGGTCATCGAACCGTCGACACTGTCTTCGACGGTCAGGAAGTAGTACCGCAGGAACTCCTGGTACCAGGCGATCGTGGGTCCGACGGTGTACTTGATGCGCGCGGACTCGGCGACGGTGGCCAGCGTCTGGTCACGGAACACCACCACGAACAACACCGCGGCGGCGGCGCCCAGCGGGGCGAGCTGGGCCAGCAGCCCCTGATCCGGCCTGCGGGCGGCGATCATCCGGGTGACGGCGCGCGCGCCGACGAGCAGCGGGGCGAGCGCGATCAGTCCCTGCGGTGCCAGCGTCACGCTGAACACGGCGATCACGATGGCGAGCGCGGTGGGCCACAGGATCCTTCGCGCCACCGAGATCTCGACGAGCATCCAGACCAGGAGCACGCCGAACGCGATCAACGGTTCGGGTCGCAGACCGTTGTTGAAGGGCAGCCAGGCGGCCAGGAAGACCGCGCCACCGGTCCACAGTGCAATCCGGTTGTGGGCCAGTCGGGCACCGAGGCGGGGCAGCACGAAATGGCTGAGGATCAGCCAGGTGCCGATGGCGGCCAGGGTGGCGGGCAGCCGCATCCAGACTCCGGCGGTGCTGATGGAGGCCAGATGTGCCAGCACGCTCTGGTACCAGTCGAACGGGGCCTCGGATGCGCCGAAGTAGCGGTAGTAATTGGTGACGTAACCGGCGTCGGACGATACCCGGGCGATCGTCAGGTTGTAGCCGTCGTCGGATGACTGCGGGCCGACGATATGCCAGAGCAACAAGGAGCTCAGCACGCCGGCATCGGCCAGCCACGTCGCCCAGCCCGTGCGACGGCGGTCCCAACCCCGTAGGCGGCGTCCCGTCGTGCGGTCCAACAGGGCCAGCGCGATGATCGAGGCCAGCACCGACGCGGTGCCCAGCACCATGACGGCCAGTTTCAGCGCGGTCGGACTGGTGATGAACCGGGTGTCGATGTCGACCCGCGCCCGCACGCCAGAGTCGAGACCGACCGGCAGTTCGGTGAACAGGCCCGCGACCTGCGGACGTTTGTCCACGTCCAGTTCGCCGCGCGCGCCGGGGATACCGATGAAATCGGCGCCGACGGCGTCGACGTCGGCCCAGATGTGCAGTTCGCCGCAGGCCCCGGAAGCGACGGCATCGCGCGGGGCCACCGCGGCGACGGTGTCCCGGAAGGCCACGTACACGACGTCGGCATTGGCGTTGACGAACAATCCGTTGCGTCCGGCGTCGATACCGCCCGGCGGGATCGTCGAGAACACAAGCCCGCCGTCGGCGGGCAGCGTGGCGATGGCCTGGCACGGGATGGTCACGTCCAGTTCGCGCGGTGCTCCCGATACCAGCGGGGCGGTGACATCGCTGATGAAGCCTTCGGCGCCGGCTGTTTGCGGCCATTGGATCGTCGCCGTGCTCTGCCGAACCGGCAACAAGGGCGCAAGAGCGCAGAGCACCATGCCGACGAGGCCCGCGATGATGGCTACGAGGCGGATGGTCCTAGTGGGCACGAGGTTCAACAGTAAGCGACGAGCCTTGGTGTGCCGTCCCGTGACCCGCGCTGGAAATCAATCTGGGCGGACGGCGACCAGGCTGGCGTCGCCGCCGTAGTGGGCAAGAACCCGCGGATCCATCACCCGGCGCCACAACGGCGGGCACCAGGCCAGCACCAGCATGCTGCCGTAACCGGTCGGCAGTTGCGGGGCGATGTCCGACGGCTGCAGGGTCTGGTATGGCTTCTGCGGGTTGGCGTGGTGGTCGGAGTGGCGCTGCAGGTGGTACAGGAACACGTTGGCCATCAGGGTGTTGCTGTTCCAGCTATGTCGCTGCCCGACCCGCTCGTAGCGTCCGCTTCCGACCCGCTGGCGGCGCAACCCGTAATGCTCCAGATAGTTGACGGTCTCCAACAGGCAGATGCCGATGACGGCCTGTCCCAGCAAATACGGCGTGATCACGGCGCCGAACCAGACGATCAGGACGGCGAACGACACCGCGGTCAGCAACCAGGCGTTGAGGATGTCGTTGGCCGGTGACCACTTCGACTTGCCTGCCTTCGCCAACCGTGCGGTCTCCAGTTGCCAGGCAGAACGCAGCCCGCCCAGCACGGACCTGGGGATGAACCGGTAGATGCTCTCGCCGAATCGCGCGCTGGCCGGGTCGTCCGGAGTGGCGACTCGCACGTGATGGCCGCGATTGTGCTCGACGAAGAAGTGCCCGTAGCCGGTCTGGGCCAGGGCGATCTTGCTGAGCCTGCGCTCCAGCGTGTCGCGGCGGTGGCCCAGTTCGTGGGCGGCGTTGATCGCGATTCCGCCGACGATGCCCACGGTGAACATCAGGCCCAGCTTGTCCGGCAACGTCATGGTGACCCAACCGCCGCCGGCCCAGAGCCAGCAGGCAAAGATCAGCGACAGGTATTGACCTGGCAGATAGAGATAGTTCGCCCACCGGTAGAACGGGTCGGTTTCGAGGTGCGCGAGTGCGTTGCCAGTGAGGTAACCGTCGTCAGTGCCAATTAGCTGGTCAACGATGGGGATCACGATGAAGGCCATCATCGGACCCACCCACCAGAAGATCGCGGAACCGGTCAGCTGGACCAGCAACCAGGCCAGCCCCACCAGGCCGGGGACGACGGCGCCGAGCAGCCACAAGTACCTTTTCGCATCGCGCCACCTGCGCGTTGTGCGGGTCTGCGGGTCGAGCACTTCGTATCCTTGCAAGCTGGACAGTGAGCGAGTTTCCTGAACCATTTAACCTGGTTCTCAGAGCAGTGCAAACACGGGACGATAACGAAGGGGGATTTTGCTGTGAGGGTGGACCGGTTTTGCTGACAAGACGGCGGTTCCTGGGTGTCGCGCTCGGTGCGGCGGCCGGTGCCGGCGCCGTGGTGGCGTGCCAGCGGACCGAGTCCGGCGAGCGACCGGCCGATCGCGCGTTTCACCAGGCCATCGTGGTCGGCAGCGGGTACGGCGGGGGCGTCAGCGCGTTGCGTTTGGGGGAGGCCGGCGTCGAAACGCTGATCCTGGAGCGCGGTCGGCTCTGGGACACCCCGGACGAGGACGGTAAGCGGTTCAGCAAAATGTTGCCCGCCGACACCCGGGCGGGTTGGTTCCGCGATGTGCCACCGAGCCTGGTGCCCTCATTCGGCGGCATATCGGTCAACGCGGTCGCTGCCCAGAATCCTGGTTCGCAGCCGGTCCAGGCGGGCATCTGCGACAAGATCACCTACGGCGCCCACGAGGTCTTCCGCGGGATAGCGGTCGGTGGTGGCTCGATGGTGAACGCCGCGATCGCCGCGATACCCACGCCGGATCAGGTGCGGGCGGCCTTCCCGGACATCGACCCCAACGAGTTCCTCGGCACCTATGTCGAGCGGGCCAAGACCACGCTGAAGATCAGCTATCGCGATATGGGCTGGTTCGAGCAGACCCCCTACTTCCAATATGCGCGGGTGGGGCGCAGTTATGCCGAGGCGGCAGGCTACGGAGTGGACTACAACGGAAGCGCCTACTCGTTCGATTACATGGTCTCGGAGGCCGCCGGCCAGGCGCCGAAGTCGGCACTGGACTGGGAATGCCAGTACGGCAACAACTACGGACGCTTCGGCAGTGTGGATCAGACCTACATCGCCGCGGCGTTGGCCACCGGCAAGGTGACGTTGCGTCCGCTGACCGAGGTGACCGGCATCCGCCGCGAATCCTCCGGGGAGTACGTGGTGTCCATCCGCGAGATCGATCGGTGGGGCAAAGAGTTGTCGCGCAACGAGATCGGTTGCGAGCAGCTGTATCTGGCGGCCGGCGTGGTCGGGACGGCTGAGCTGCTACTGCGCGCGCGTGAGAACGGCGATCTTGCCGACCTGTCCGACGAGGTCGGTGAGGGTTATGGCAACAACGGGGACATCATGGTGGCCCACAACACCGCCGAGCAGGATCCGGTGGGTACCCTGCAGTCGCTGCTGGGCATGATCAACCTGGACGGTCGCAACGATCCGGACAACCCGGTGTACGCCAGCATGTTCTCGCTACCGCTGCCGCTGGAGACCCATGCGCTGGGCTACTACGCCATGGTCCGCACCGGCGACCGCGCGGTGATCAGCTATGACCGCGCGTCCGACGCCATCTCCATCGACTGGCCACAGAGCAACACCGACCGCCTGATCGAGCGGGCCAAGCTGGTCTTCGACAAGGTGACCCAGGCCAACGGGGTGGACTACCGCGATGACCTGTTCGAGGGGAAAGCCTTCGCGCCCAATACTGTTCACCCACTGGGTGGGTGTGTGCGGGGTGTTGCCACCGATGCCTTCGGGCGGGTCAACGGGTACGAGAACCTCTACGTCAACGACGCGTCGCTCGTTCCGGGGTATATCGGCTGCAACCCGTACATGTCGATCACCGCGCTGGCCGAACGCAATATCGAGGCGATCATCTCAGGCCGGCGTTAGCTCGGACGGGCCTACCTGGTGTCAGTCTCGATGGCTGTTCCGTCGGCGGCTGAAGCCAGGTACGTAGCGGCACCCGAATTCGTACCTGGTGTCAGTCTCGCGGGCAATGGGGCCGACGTGGCCGAAACCTGGTAGATGGAGGCTGATCGACCCGTCAGCTCGGCCGCAGCGGCGCCGGACTCCACAGCCCACTGCGTGTCGCGGTGCCGAGTTCCAGCTCTGCGGGTTTCGCGTTCGGGTAGAACTGCCGCAGCTGCTGCAGGGAACCCCAGTCGCGGAACCAGTCGTCGCGCAGGTACGTCGGTACCGGCACCGCGCGCAGCAGGAGTTCGGTGATACCGAGTGGACCGCCGCCGAGGTAGTCCATCACCGGCGAGTTCGCCTCCGCCCCGAAGCGATCCGGCAGGATGCGCCACTTGGGCACCTCGGTCACGCCGTTGTTGTGGAAGAACGGCCGCTGGCACGGGAAGGCCAGGCCCACAAGCCAGTCCAGCATCACCGGATCGTCTGCCCCGACGACATCCTGCAGGGTGCGCAGTTCGGGGATCCGCGGCGGAGTGACGGCGATCCAGTGTTGGGGTGCCAGGTCGTCATCGGAGGCCACCAGCCGCACCTGGGTGGCTTCACCGGGAATGGCCGACATCGGGGCGCGCAGGTTGCGCCAGGCCGGCACCGCGCCCACATCGGCGAAACCAATTGTGCCACCGGGCTTGTCGGCGGAAGCTTGCTCGTCGGTGGCCCACTGCACCAATACCTCGCCGGCATCGAAGCGGCCGGCGGCGGCGACCACCAGCAGCGGACCGCGTTCATCGCGAGGAGGCAGTCGGTACCAGGCCGACCGCAGTTTGGCCGGTTGCTGGGGTCCGGAGCGCCAGCTGCCCAGCACCGGAGTGCGGGCCGGATCGAGGTTGTAGGGCAGTCGGGCCTGCGAACCGTTCACGCCGGCGGCGGCGGTGGTGCCGCCCTCGGTGCCCGGTTCGCTGCCGGTCTCGTCGCTGGCCTCGGAATCGGCGAAATTGCTGTCGCCGGGCTGGTTCATCACCGGATCGGCCTCGATATCGTCCGGAATCCCGTTGGGGCGGAAGCCGTCGGCGGTCACCGCCCCCAATGCATCACCGACCGGGACGTCCACCGGGGCGAGCATCCCGACATTGGGATCCTGCTCGACCATGACATCGGTGGCCAGCCCGCAGGACTTGCCGGTCAGCGCCTCGAGATTGGATCGGCCGACCGTCCACGCCGGGTACTGGGTCACCACGGCCATCGTCAGGGAGACCACCTGGAACAGCACCACGGCCCAGGCGATCACGGCCAACGGGGCACCGGTGAAGCGTGTCCACGGCCGCTGCGGTGACGGCCGTCCCGAGAAGTGCAGGTACGCGGCGACCAACAGGGCCAGCGCCGAGAAGCCGAGCAGGATGGTGGTGAACCCGAAACCGAAGGCCGGGAAGTCGTTCGACCACGGCACACCGAAGTTCGAGACGTACCACCACCCGTTGACGGTGGCGAACGACAGCGCCGTCACGAACAGGATCATCGCGGTGACGACGGTGCGGTTGCGCTTGGACTTCATCGCCGCGGCGGCGATGGCCACCGCGGCCAGCGCGCCGATCGAGCCCGCCAGGCCCGCGAGCACGCCGAAGTGGTGCGTCCACTTGGTGGGGGTGAACATCAGCGAGAGGAACGAGATGACGGTGATGCCGATCATCCGCTGCGCGGGGCCGATCGCGGTCCCGGGGATGCGCCCCTTGCGCAACGTCATCGCGATCGACAACGCAAGGGCCAGCAGCATGGCCAGCACCGCGAAGCGACGTGCCACCGATCCGTCGGGGCTGGTGGTGAAGAGCCGCGAGTACCGGATGTGCTCGTCGAACCAGGCCAGGCTGGGGCCGATGGTGGACTTGAACGAGCTGGCCTGCATCTCGCCGACCAGTGTCTGGTCGCGGAAGATCAGGAACAGGGTGACGGTGCCCGCGGCAGCGACGGGAGCCAGCAGCGCCCAGTAGCCGAAGCGCGAAACATGTGCGGCCACAATCGTCTTGAGCGGCCCGACGGCGACCAGGACCGCGCCGACCGCGGCGATACCCGTCGGGCCGGAGAACAGTGTCAGCGCCCCGATGATCAGGGCCACCGCCACCGGGAGCAGCCGGCTGGTGGCGACGCCACGCTCGACCGAGCACCAGGTCAGCAGGATGCCCAGGGCGATGATCGGCTCGGGCCGCAGCCCGTTGTTCAGCGGCAGCCAGAACGCCAGGAACATCGCCGCCGCGGTCCAAGCCGCGGGCCTGCTGTGTTTGACCGCGACACCGAGCCGGGGGATGACCTCGCGGCTGATGATCCACCAGCACGCCAGTCCCATCAGCAGGGTGGGCAGCCGCAGCCAGATGCTGGCGGTGGAGACGTGCGCCCACAGCGCCAGCAGGTCGTAGTACCAGCCGAACGGCGCCTCCGGGGTGCCGAACCAACGGTAGTAGTTGGCCATGTAACCGGCATGCTCGGAAACCCGGGCCATGGTCAGGATGTAGCCGTCGTCGGCGGTATTGGACCCGACGAAATGCCACCACACCATCAGGGTGGCGACCAGGGCGTCGAGCTTGGTGATCGACCACCAGCGCTGCGGCAGGAACCGACGGTGCCGCATACCGTCGGCGATGTCGAGGCGGTGCAGCGCGATCAGCGAGGCGATCGTCAACAGCAGACCCAGCACCATCACCAGGGTCTTGATCGGCGTCGGCGAGCTGCTGTACCGGGTGTCGATGGTGGCCGAGAACTGCAGCCCCGGTGGGGCGGGCCCGGACAGGTCGGTGAAGACGCCGACGATCTGCGGGCGGAAGTCGTAACCCCCGCGTTCGCCGCGGCGGGGTTCGCCCGGATCGGGATCATCCGAGGCCTGGGTCAGCCCGACGAACTCGCCGGTGACCTTGTCGGCGTGCGCGGTGAACTTCAGTTCCCGGCAGTTCGGGCTCAGCACATCGATCAGCGGCGCACTGACGACCGGGGTGTTGCGCACGATGACAAGAAGTTCGTTGTTGACCCGCTCGATGAGCAGGCCGCGGTCGACGGCCTTGGGCGCCTGCTTGGGCACCGTGGAGAGCAGCACGTTGCGCTGACCGGTGAGATCCGCTGCCGCGCTGCACGGGATCGTGATGTTCAGGTCGGTGGCGACGTAGCCGATCAACGGTGCGTCGACACTGTCCAGACTGTTGTTCTGCGGCCAGTTCAGCGTGGCGGTGGTCTGGGTGACCGGCAGGAACGGGGTGGCGATCGCCAGGATGGTGCCCAGCAATCCGGCGACGATGGCGACCAGACGGGCGGTGCGGTGGTTGGTCGCCGTGTCGTTCACGGAGCTAGATGGTAGTTGTCCGGCCATCAACCGTCGGCCTGTGGTTTACGGATGGCCAGCACGAACGGTCCCTCGGTCGAAACGTCCCAGCGCTGGTCGTCGAAGATCGCCGGGTCCAGCGACACCTGGTAGCGCCGGACATTGGGCTGGTTGGGATACACGTCGGCGGCCAGCCGCAGGGTGTAGCTGTCCGGTCCGCCGCGACGCATCAGGAACACCGTCGGCGCGGGCCACGGCAGCTGGTCCAGGGCCGTGGCGAACTGGTCGGGCGTGGTCAGCAGCGCCCAGCTCTCGATGGCGGCCGAGCGGGCTTCGAACTGCGCCAACGGGTTTGCGTAATGGGATGTGAGGCCCTGGAACCCGTAGTAGGGGTAGAAGGACAAAAAGCTGTAGTCGGCGGTCAGCACGACGGTTTCGTTCGGCGGGCGGCCGGTGACTTCCCGGATGCGCTCGTCGAGGGCCCGGTAGTACTGCTCGGCGCCGGGCGGCCTGCGGTCGGCGCGGGCGCCGTAGCCGTCGGTGTCGGTGTAGGCGACGTTGATATCGGTGCGCAGGACGTCGGGGATGTCCTGGCTGAAGGTCAGCCCACCGATCAGGCCGATGGTGGCGGCGACGGCGACGACGTGCCGTCCCGGGTGCTGGTAGCGGGCGACGGCGGCCTGCGTCAGCCAGACGAATCCGAAGGTGCCCGCGGCCGCCAGCAGGACCGACAGCGTCGGCTGCAGGCGGAACGACAGCAGGGTGGTGCCCAGCAGCGTGTAGAGCATCGACAACAGGGACCAGGCGTAGACGGCCAGCACCCCGACTGCCAGCGGGCCTGCGGTGGACGACCTGCGGGCGTGCACCACCAGCCAGATGGTGCCCAGCATGCACAACGCCCCGAGCAACGTGAAGTCGAGCATCGGGAAGGTCAGCTCGGCGCCGTCCATCGGCAGGTAGTGCCTGGCGGTGCCGGTATCGGCCGGGGCGCCGCGCAGCGCGGCCAACAGGTACGGGGCCCAGGTCAACAGCGCCAGCGCGCCGGAGATGCCGGCGACCACGAGCAGCCGCAGCAGCGGCGCGATACGGCGCCCGGCGACCGCGAGCACCAACGCCATGAGGGTGATCGTGAAGGCGGCATACGCCAGCAACAGCGTGTAGAACAATGCCGCGACGCCGAGGAACACCCCGGCACCCACGAGCGCGCCCCGGTTGGTGCCCTTGAGGCCCGACCAGGCCAGCACGAATACGGGAGGCAACAGAACGGTGATCACGGCGGCGTAGGGCTCGGAGGAGGTGTAGGCCAGCGTGACGGCCGCGGTTGCGGTCGTCACGGCCAGCGCGGTCTCGAAGCGCACCATCGCCGTCCAGAGCACCAACGCGACCGCGATCGCGGCGGTGATCGAGATGATGGCCCAGGGCTTGAACATCTCCCAGGCCGGCATGCCGGTCAAATCCGCCAGCCGCCCGCCGAGCCAGAACCAGCCGGCCGGGTAGTACGGCGGTAGGCCGATATAGGTCATATCGTGCAGTGCGGGGCTGTCGGCCAGCCGGGTGAGGTACTCGGTGCGGAACTGCTGATCGACCGAGATGCCGAACAGGTAGAGCCGGGTGGCCCCCAGCGGCATGGCCAGCGTCACCACCGAGAAGGCCGAGAGGAACACCACCGACGCGATGCGCGCCAACAGTCGTCGTCCGCGTCGCCACAGCACGCCAGCGGCAAAAACCCCTGCCAGGCAGAAGAATTGGCCGACAGTGGTGAGCGCGTGCAGCTGGTTGGAGGAGTTGTAGGCGGGCCATTCGACACGGGCGATCGCCAGCAGCGCGATGACGGCCAGCGCCGTCGCGGTGGCGGCCGCGGCCAGCATCTGGCCGGCCGTCCTGGCCGCCGGGGACATCAGAGCGGAAGCTTGCGGAAGACCGGCCGCGGGATGTGCCGAATCACGGACATCAGGTACTTCACCGGCCCAGGTGCCCAGACGAGCTCCTTGCCCTTGGCGGCGGAGGCGACGGCCAGTTCGGCGACGTCCTCCTTGTCCACGGTGAAGGGGGCCTCCTTGGCGCCGGTGGCCTTCCAGTGCTCCAGGGTGGTGGTGGTGCGGACCTGGCCGGGGCGGATCACCAGGACGTGCACACCGAACTCGCGCAGGGCCTCGCCCAGTCCGAGGTAGAAGCCGTCCAGGCCGGCCTTGGTCGAGCCGTAGACGAAGTTGGAGCGGCGCACCCGTTCCCCGGCCACCGAGGACATCGCGATGATCTGGCCGAAGCCCTGTGCGCGCATCTTCTCGGCGATCAGCACGCCGACCGAGACCGCGGCGGTGTAGTTGATCTGTGCGGTCAGCACGGCCTTGGCCTGGTTCTGCCACAGTTCCTCGGCATCGCCGAGGATGCCGAAGGCGACGATCGCCACGTCGACGTCACCGTCGGCCCAGGCGGCCTCGATCACCGCGGGGTGGGCGGCGGTGTCCAGCGCGTCGAAGTCCAAGTACTGCACCGACTTCGCGCCGGCGGCTTCCAGCTGGGCGATGGCGGCGGCTTTGCGCGGCGAGTTGGGCAGGTCGGCCAGGATCACCCGGGCCTTGGCATCGCGCAGGTAGCGCTCGACGATCGCCAAGCCGATCTCGGAGGTGCCGCCGAGCAGCAGGATCGTCTGCGGGTTTCCGGTCGCGTCAATCATGGAGGGGTAACGCCTTTCTGGAGCGGCTCGCGGTCAGAGAAGTTCGAGGCGGCGGGCCATGTCGGAGGCAAACACGCCGTGCGGATCCGCCTTGCGGCGGGTGGCGATCCATTCGTCGATGCGCGGGTACATCTTGTGGAATTTCTCGGCGCTGACCCGGGAATCCTTTGCGGTGTAGACCCGGCCACCGAATTCCATTGCGCGGTCGTCGAGTTCGTTGAGGAACTCGTTGACTCCGGCCTTGATGGGGAAGTCCATCGCGACGTTCCAACCGGCCATCGGGAAGCTCAGCGGTGCCCGGTTGCCGGGGCCGAAGAGTTTGAACACGTTGAGTGCGGAGTATTGCCCGCTGGTCTGGATCCAGCGGATGATGGCCTTGAACTCGTCCAGCGCATCGGGTGGTACCAGGAACTGATGCTGCGCGAATCCCTTTGGGCCATAAGCATTGTTCCACCCGCTGACGAGGTCGAGCATGTGGTAGAACTGCGACAGGTTCATGATCTTGCCGGAGTACGTGCCGCCGAGGCGGTAGTACACCTCGCCGATCGCGGTGAACGACAGCTTGTTCATCGCGCTCACCGGGAAGATGTCGGGCACCTTCAGTAGTTGCGGGGCATCGAATTTCAGCGGGTTCTTCGCCAGCTTGGGCGGCAGCTGATCCAGTTTGGCCAGGCTGCCGCGGCTGACGGCGGCACGGCCGAGCTTGGGCGGTGGGCTGATCAGGTCGAACCAGGCGCTGGAGTAGGTGTAGTTGTCCTCGCTGCCGTCGGTGTGTACCGCAATCGTCTCGTCGAGGTCGCGGGTGGCAACGCCGTCGGCGATGAAGTACGCGGTCTCGGTGCGGGTCATGGCGATCCGGGCCCGGATGACGATGCCAGTGAGCCCGTTTCCGCCGATGGTCGCCCAGAAGAGTTCGCTCGTGTCGCCGTCCGGGGTGAGCGTGCGTACCTCTCCGTCGGCCATCAGCAGGTCAAGCGACCGCACGTGGTTGCCGAAGCTCCCCGCACTGTGATGGTTCTTGCCGTGGATGTCGGAACCGATGGCACCACCGACGGTGACCTGGCGGGTGCCCGGCAACACCGGGACCCACAGGCCGAACGGAAGCGCGGCCTTCATCAACTGGTCCAGGCTGACGCCGCCGTCGACATCGGCGATAGCGGTCTCACTCGATATGGAGTGGATGCGGTTCAGCGGGGTCATGTCGACGACGATGCCGCCGCCGTTGCAGGCGTGATCGCCGTACGAACGGCCGAGACCGCGGGCGACGATGCCGCGGGTGTACGGGGATGACGCGGCGCCCGTGTGGCCAGCGGCGTCCGCCACCCGCTTGACGGTGTCGGCGATGACCTCGACGTCGGGGGTCGAGAGCACGTGAGCCACGCTCGGCGCTGTGCGGCCGAAGCCGGTCAGGGCGCGCGGAACGAGGTGGGGTTCGGTAGTCATGTCAGTGGCAGACGATACCGGTCGGGTCACCCGGGCAGGTTCAACGCAGCCGGAATATCACCGTGCGCTGCACGACGAAGTTAATCACCGTGGCCGTGCCCTGGGCGATGACGAATGCCACCGGCACCTGCCACGGCCGGCCTTCGAACTGCAGGTAGAACAGGTAGTTGATGCCGACCTGGACGGCGTAGGTCAGCGCGTAGAGCACCATCACCGCGATGAATCGGGCCCGGCTTGGTTCGGCCCGGAAGGTCCACCTGCGGTTTATCAGGTAGGCCGTCGTCGTGCCCGCGATGAAGCTGAGGGTCTTGGCCACATTGACGTGCAGCCCGAGCTGCAGCATCAGTACGTACAGACCGAAGTCGACGATCGCCGACAGACCTCCGGTGATGACGAACCGGGTTGCCTGGACGCGCAGGCTCAGAGGCTCGTTTTCCGGGGTCGCGGTCACGCGGGCAGCTTACGGGCAACAATGGGGAGGTGACCGATCTGCTCCTGCAGTGGCAGGCCCTGCTCGGGCGCCACACGACCTCACCGGAGATCGGCGCGGCCGGTGCCGCGCTGCTGAACCGCTGGTCGGAGCCGCACCGGCGCTATCACGATCAGGGGCACCTGGAGGGTGTGCTGCTCGCCACCGACCAGCTGGCCGGGCATGCCGATGACCCGGACGCCGTGCGACTGGCGGCCTGGTTCCACGATGCGGTGTACGCCGGCGCGCCCGATGACGAGGAGAACAGTGCGCTGTTGGCCGAGTCCGAGCTCGCTGCGCTCGATGTCGACGCAGCGATGGTGGCCGAGGTGGGCCGCCTGATACGGATGACCGCCGAGCACAACCCGGCGGAGACCGATCGCAACGGTCAGGTGCTCTCCGATGCCGATCTGGCCGTGCTTGCACTGGAACCGCAGGAATACCGCAACAACACCGCCAAGGTGCGGGCCGAATACGGCCATGTCTCCGACGCCGACTTCCGTGCGGGCCGTGCGCGGATCATCAGATCGTTTTTCGCCGAACCGTCGCTGTATCGCACGCCCGACGGCCGTCGCCTGTGGGAGGCTGCGGCGCGGCGCAATCTGGAATCGGAGTTGGCCGACCTCACCGGGTGAGCCCGACGAGCACCCGGCACAACGCATCGACCGCCGCGGGAAAGCCATGTTCGGCCGGAGTGCCGAAGCTCACGACGACGCCGTCGGCTTCGGGCACGTCGGGGCCCGCGTCGGGATGGCGCAGAACGTGCAGGCCGGAGAGTCCGATTCCCGCCTCACCGGCGCGGCGCATCACTTCGGCCTCGGTGCCAGGCGGCAGCGCGAGTTGCAGGTGCAGGCCCGCCGACAGGCCGCGGATACCGATTCCGAGGGGTTTCAGGGCGGCGACCAGATGATCGCGCCGTCGCCGGTAGATCATCCGCATCCGGCGGATGTGCTTGTCGTAGGCGCCGGAGTTGATGAAGTCGGCCATCGTGAGTTGGGACAGCGCGTTGACGTAGAACTGCTGACCACCCATCGCGGCGATGACCGGGTCGACCAGATCGGCGGGCAGCACCATCCAGCCAAGTCGCAATACCGGGGACAGGCTCTTGCTGGCCGAGCCGAGATAGACCACCCGGTCGGGATCCAGGCCCTGCACCGAGCCGACGGGCTGGCGGTCGTAGCGGAATTCGCCGTCGTAGTCGTCCTCCCACACATAACCGCCGGTGCGGTGCGCCCAGTCCAGGACGTCGGAGCGTCTGCCGGGATGCAGCGGCACCCCGTGCGGGAAGTGGTGGGCCGGGGTCAGCAGCACCGCGGTCGCCGCGGTCGTGTCCAGTTCGCTGATCACCGCGCCGTCGTCGTCGACGTCGATCGGGACGCTGCGCGCGCCGTTGGCGGCGATGGCGTCGCGGAACAGGAACAGGCCGTAGGCCTCTACGGCGATCGGGCCACCCAACGCGCGGGTGAGGACCTCGACGCCGTGCCGGGTGCCGGCGCAGATGACGATCTGGTCCGGTGTGGTGCGCACGCCGCGGACCCTGCCCAGGTATTCGGTGAGGGCCTCGCGAAGTTCGATGCGGCCGCTCGCGTCGCCCATCCGCAGTGCCTCGGCGGGCGCGTTGGTCAGCGCGCGGCGGGTGGAGGTGAGCCATGCATTGCGCGGAAACTGCGAGACATCACCGGAACCCGGCATCAGGTTGTGGGTCGGGATGCCCGGGGTGCCGCGCGGTCGGGCCTGCACGGCGGTGGTGGGCGTATTGACCACCCAGGTGCCGGCACCCTGTCGGGAGGCGAGCCACCCCGCCGCGACCAGGTCGGAGTAGGCCTCGCCCACGGTGTTTCGGGCAACTCCCAGGTCGTTGGCCAGGGTGCGCGAGGGCGGGAGCATGGTGCCGGGGAGCAGTCGACCGGACCGGATTGCGTCCCGCAGGGCGTACACCAGGGCTTCCCTGGCGCCGCGGGTGCGTGGGGTGATGGCGGTGCGCAGATCCAGGTGCAGATCCCGCGCACCCGAATTGGCCCATGAAGTCACCGTTGGATTGAACCATGTACATGGGCCTTTAGGGTCGTAGCGTCGAGGGCATGACACAGACACTGAACAATCGCCACGCCGTCGATCGCCTCAACATCTACAAGGTGTCGCCGGAGATCTACGACGCCATGATGAAGCTGTCCGGAGCTTCGGCCAAGGACATCGATCCGATGATCGGTGAGCTGGTCAAGATCCGCGCCTCGCAGATCAATCACTGTGCGTTCTGCCTCGACATGCATGTCGCAGATGCGCGCAAGCAGGGTGAGACCGAGCAGCGGCTTGCGCTGGTCGCGGCTTGGGAGGAGGCCGGTGATCTGTTCACCGATCGCGAACGCGCGGCGCTGGAGTTGACCGAGGCCATCACGTCACTGCACGACGGACATGTGCCGGATGCGGTGTACGCCAACGCTGCCGAGGTGTTCACCGAAAAGGAGCTCGCCCAGGTGATCGCGATGGCCGTCACCATCAACGCCTGGAATCGTTTCAACGTCGCGACGCGGATGCCGGCCCCTCGTCGCTGAATCGCACCGCCCGCCCGCCGATCCTCCGGCCCTTCAGAAGGGTGGTGGGTGGGTGTCGATGTGGGTGCGGTTGTGTGCGCGTTCGTGGGCTATTCGGTAGGCCCGGTTTTGTGTGCGGATGCGGGATCGTGTGGGGGCGGCCCGTTCTCGGCCCGGCGTCGGTGGTGGCGCGGTGATCGGACCCAGTTCTGCCGTGGGCGCCGCTAGCCGAGGAAAGGACAGCGCGCCTTCGGGTTTTGTGGTGTAGACCCCGCCCACGTCGGTCCGCCAAAATCGTCGCCTACGCCAGCCCGTCCAAGAACTCCTGTATCGCCGCGGCCATCTGATCTGGCGCGGTCATCATGGCGAAATGCGAGTGCTCGGCCCACACCACGCGCTGCGCGGCAGGTAGCGCCGCGGCCAACGCCTCCATCCCGTCGGGCAGCGGAGCCCAGCTCCGACCGCCCTGCATCAGCAACACCGGAACATCGATCGCCGCCCAGCGATCCACGCGTGCTTCGTCACCGGCCATCGCCTCCAGATCGGCAAGCGCGCTCATCGCCGCGACGGGGTCATCCGGAATGGGCGGCCCGTCGGCCAGTACGTCGGCGGGGATCTGCGCCGCCTCGCGCAGGAACAGTTCCAGGGCGTCGGTATACCGCACGGTGGTGAAAAGTCGCTGATAGCTGTCGATCACGGCCGTCAGATGCGGACCCGTCATCAGCACCGGCGGCTCGAACAATGCCAGCGAGGCGATGCGGCTGCTGTCGGCCAGTGCCGCATGCAACGCCACGGTCGCCCCGTAGGACGCCCCCACGACGTGAGCCCGGCCGACGGACTCGAGCACCGCCTGCAGATCTCCGGCCTCCGCGCCGAAACTGTTCGGCGCCGGACCGACCCCGCTGGGTGGATGGTTGCGCCGGGCGTAGCGGATCAGCTGATAGCCGCTGAGGCGGCCGGCGATATCGGCCCAGGAATTCAGATCACCGTTGGATCCGTGGACGAAGACGACCGGCGGCCCCGACCCCGTCACCTCGGCGACGAGTTCGGTGCCGTCCGGTCCAGCCAGTGTGGTGCTCACAGGCACCGATTGTTCAGGAAACGGCGTCCCGGATCGACCGGCGGGCCACCGCGATGCGGGCCTCGACGGCTTCGCGGACCGACACCGCGGTGGCGTTGAACTCGCTCCACTCCCGGTCGATCACGTCACGCACGTCACCGCGCCGGCCGACGGTGACGGCCACCTCGAACACACCGTCCACCGCCGAGGACACCAGTTCGCCCTGCCCGCGCACCGTCGCTGCGGCCACCTCCGCGGCACCGACGATCACGGCGTTCGGCAACGGTGCCTGCTGATTGACATAGGCGCCGACAGCGGTGCGGATTCGGCTGCCCGCCATCAGGACCGCCTCCTGGACGGCCTCGTTGGTCTCACCGAGCGCGGCGGGCAGCGTGGCGCCGCTGCGGATCGCCGCGATCACCTTGGCGGGCGACTCGACCACCGCGACGGCGGCGTCGGTGGTGGCCTCGATCAGGTGGGTGCTCAGATCCTGGCCCGCGTCGAGTTGCCGCTCGAGGACATCGCCGGCGTGAGGACCGGTGTCGGATTCGACCACCGGCACGATCTCGGCGTCGATGAAGGTATCTGCGGTGGATTCGGTGTTCTCGGGGGTGACGGTGTCGGTCATGGGAGACCATTCAACGCCGCACAGCCGACAGCACGATGGCGTCGGGGTGACCGCCGGATGACGCCGACGGATCAGTCAGCTGACGTGGCTACACCCAATATGGGACGCGCGCACGGTACTGCCGCATCGCGAACGCCGCGCAGAGCCAACCCACCGCTGTGCACACCAGCACGACGATCCAATGCCGCAGCTCCTGATCGGCGCCGAGCAGCGGTGCGCGGACGATGTCCACATAGTGCAGCAACGGATTGAACTCGATGATTTTCGCCCAGCCGCCGGCACCCTGCCTGCGCAGCGTCTCGTCGTTCCAGATGATCGGGGTCATGTAGAACAGCAGCTGCGCGAGGCTGAAGAGCAACGGGCTGATGTCGCGGTACCGGGTGGCCAGGATGCCGAAAACGATTGCCACCCATACGCAGTTCAGCACGATCAGGAACAGCGCCGGAATGAACGTCAGGTCGGTCCACTTCCACGGCTGCGGGAAGATGATCGCGATGATCACGAAGATGATGATGTTGTGCGCGAACAACAGCACCTGGCGCCACACCAACCGGTAGACATGCACGCTCAGTGGCGTCGGAAGCTGTTTGATCAGACCCTCGTTGGCGACGAACACGTCGGCGCCCTCGATGATCGCCGCATTGATCAGGTTCCAGATGATCAGGCCGAGAGTCACATACGGCAGATGCTCGGACAGTTCGAGATTGAACAGTTTGGAGTACAGGCCGCCGAGGGCCAGCGCCATGGTCCCGGTGGCGATGGTGATCCAGAACGGGCCGAGCACCGAACGCCGATAGCGCTGCTTGATGTCCTGCCACCCGAGATGCAGCCACAGTTCGCGCTTGCCGAACCCGCCCCGCAGATCACCCCAGGCGCGCGCCATTGTCTTGGACTGGGCCGCCGCGTCGACGATCGTCATGCGCCCCGCCTCTCCGCCTCAGCCTGATATCTCGAAAACTTCTCGTGCCTGCCCAGTTTGCGCAGATGCAGCCACTCCCGCAGACCTGCCGGGTCGCGTCGGGTCACCAGGAAGAACCACCCGAAACGCACCCATTCCTGGGGTATCAGTCGGCGTAATCCGCGCTGCGCCTGCAGATAACCGCGGTTGCGATAGGTGAAGAACCGCTTCACGGCATCGTCGGGATACTGCGTGTGCATGCGGCCGCCCAGGATCGGCTTGAATTCGTCGGCGCCGTCCGGATGCAGATACGACGCGTCCAAACAGGTGCCGAATGGCAGGCCGGACAACACCAGTCGGCGGTGCACATCGGTCTCGTCGCCGCGGATGAACAGTCGCAGATCGGGCACCCCGACCGATTCCAGTGTGGTCGCGGCGAACAGGGCGCCGTTGAACAACGAGGCGATGCCCGGCAGCAGGTCGTCAGAGGCGTCGACCTTCAGTTCCGTCACATGCCTGCGCCATGCCACGCCCCGGCGCAGCGGGAACGCCAGCCGAGAGGGATCGCCGAGATCGCACACCATCGGCGATACCGCGGCGAGCGCATGCTTGTCGGCGCAGGCGAGTAGCGTCGCCAGCACGGAGTCGTCGGCAGGTCGGCCGTCGTCATCGGCCAGCCAGACCCAGTCGGCGCCGAGCGCCAGCGCGTGCAGCATGCCGAGCGCGAAACCACCCGCGCCACCCAGGTTCCGGCGGGACCCGAGATAGGTCGTCGGTATCGGTTGGGCGGCCACCAGTTCGGCGACCACCGGATCGTCGTCGTTGTCGACGACGATCAGATGGTCGGGCCTGCGGCGCTGCCCGGACACCGCGGCCAGCGATACCGTCAGCGCCTCGACACGGCGGTGGGTGACGATGACCGCGATGACACGCTGCGGAGTCGCGTCGTCAGCCATGCCGTTCGTTCTCCTCGAGCACCTCACGCACGTGCCGGGCCGCATCCGGGCCCTCGTACGCGCCGACGACCTCCTCGATCCCGCCGGTCATCCGGATGGTGCCGTGATCGACCCACATCGCCGTCTTGCACAGCTGGGCCAGGAACTCGTTGGAGTGGCTGGCGAACACCAGGATTCCCGACCGCGCGACCAGGCTCTGCAGCCGCGTGCGGGCCTTCTTCATGAACTCCGCGTCGACCGCGCCGATACCCTCGTCGAGCAGCAGGATCTCCGGGTCGATGCTGGTGACCACACCCATCGCCAGCCGTACCCGCATACCGGTGGAGTAGGTGCGCAGCGGCATGGACAAGTAGTCGCCGAGCTCCGTGAAGTCGGCGATCTCGTCGACCTTGGCCAGCATCTGCTTGCGGGTCTGACCAAGGAACAGGCCGCGGATGATGATGTTCTCGAACCCGGAGATCTCCGGGTCCATGCCGACACCGAGATCGAACACCGGGGCCACCCGGCCGCGCACCGTCGCCGACCCGCGGGTGGGTTCGTAGATGCCCGACAGCAACCGCAGCAGCGTGGACTTTCCGGCACCGTTGTGCCCGACGAGGCCGACGCGGTCACCCATCTGCAGGGACATGGTGATATCGCGCAGCGCCTCGATGACCACGACATTGGCGTCATTGCGGCCGATGGTGCCGCCGGCCTTGCCGAGGAAGGCCTTCTTCAGGGACCGCGATTTGGCATCGAAGATCGGGAACTCCACCCACGCGTTCTGAGTGGAGATGAAAGGACTGTCGGTCACGGGCGGCTACAGGTACTGCCCGGTGCCCGGGTGGGTCGGCCCGCGTTGGCCCTGCGGCGCCATTCCCGGCGGCAGCTGACGCATCTGCTCCAGCTGCGCGCGGGCGGCCATCTGCTGGGCGAACAGTGCGGTCTGGATCCCGTGGAACAGTCCCTCCAGCCAGCCGACCAACTGAGCCTGGGCAATGCGCAGCTCGGCGTCGGAGGGCACCGAGTCGTCACCGAACGGCAGCGTCAGGCGCTCGAGTTCTTCGCGCAGCTCCGGAGCCAGGCCCTCCTCGAGCTCGCGGATGCTGCTGCTGTGGATCCGGGCGAGCTTGCTGCGGCTGGCCTCGTCCAGCGGAGCCGCCCGCACCTCTTCGAGTAGCTGCTTGATCATGGTGCCGATGCGCATGACCTTGGCCGGTTGCTCGATCAGATCGGTCAAGGCCTTGTCCTCGTCCGCGCCCGACGGGGCATCGTCGCCGGTGAGGATCTCGACGCTGTCGTCATCGTCGGAGTGGATCGTCATGGTGTCCGACACTAGTCCTTTCCGGTCCCGGCGAATCGGCCCGGCCATACCGGAGTTGCTCCCGCACATACCAGCAACAACGGGGGTGATTGGCACCACGGGCCGCGTGCGGCCTGCATTAGTATGGCTGCCGAAGTGATCCGGGCCGGGTCCCTGCAACGCGGCAGGCTCCGTAACCCGATGTGTGTCCGTCTGTGCGATTCACGGACGTTCTAAGGTGGCTGACATGGTCTATGACGTTGCCCGGGTGCGTGGGTTGCACCCGTCGTTGGGCGACGGCTGGGTACATCTGGACGCCCAGAACGGGATGCTGCTACCGGATTCGGTGGCCACCACCGTGTCGACGGCGTTCCGAGGCTCCAAGCCCATCACCACCGGACCGCACCCGTCGGCCCGCCGCAGCGCGACGGTCCTGGCCGCCGCTCGGCAGGCCATCGCCGATTTCGTCGGTGCCGATCCGGACGGTGTGGTGCTCGGCGCCGACCGGGCCGTCCTGCTGACCACCCTGGCCGACGCCGCATCGGTCAAGGTCGGGCTGGGCTATGAGATCGTTCTTTCCCGGCTCGACGACGAGGCCAATATCGCGCCCTGGCTGCGTGCGGCCAACCGGTACGGCGCCAAGGTCAAGTGGGCCGAGGTCGACATCGAGAGCGGTGAGCTGCCCACCTATCAGTGGGAGAGTCTGATCACCGCGCCGACCAAACTGGTCGCGCTCACCTCGGCATCGGCGACGCTGGGAACCGTCACCGATCTGACTCCGGTCACCAAGCTCGTCCACGAGAACAGCGGACTCGTCATCGTCGACCATTCGGCCGCCGCACCCTACCGGCTCATCGACATCGATGACATCGACGCCGACGTGGTGGCGCTCAACGCCGTCGCCTGGGGCGGCCCGCCGATCGGTGCGCTGGTCTTCCGCGACCCGGCCGTCATCGACCAGTTCAGCTCGGTCTCCCTTGATCCGGATGCCACCGGCCCGGCCCGGTTGGAGACCGGAATCCATCAGTTCGGGCTACTCGGCGGTGTGGTGGCGAGCATCGAGTACCTGGCGAACCTGGACGAGGGTGCCACCGGCTCGCGCCGGGAACGCCTCGCCGTGTCGATGGAATCCTCGGCCGCCTACCTGGACCGACTGTTCGGCTATCTGCTGTCCTCGCTGCGGTCGTTGCCGCTGGTGATGGTGCTCGGAAACCCGGTCGAGCGGATCCCGGTGCTCAGCCTGGCCGTCGACGGGGTGCCCGCCGAGCGGGTGATGCAGCGGCTGGCCGACAACGGCGTGCTGGTGAGCAGGAGTAAGCACTCGCGGGTGCTGGAGGCTTTCGGCGTCAACGATATCGGTGGTGCGATCAGCGTCGGGCTGTCGCACTACAGCACCGCGGCCGAGGTCGACCAGCTGGTCCGGGTGCTGGCCTCGCTGGGCTAACTGTCGTCGGACACCTTCAGTAGCACCTTCCCGGCGACATCGCCGGAGGACAGCAACGCATGCGCCCTGGCGGCGTCCTGGACGGGTAGCTCCGCACCGATCAGCGGGCGGACCCGGCCGGCGGCGATCATCGGCCAGACGTTCTCGGTGACCTGCGCGACGATCGCGCCCTTTCCGTCCGGGCCGTCCACCGGACGGGAGCGCAGCGCCGTGGCGAGTACACCGGCGCGTTTGCCGAGCAGTTTGGCGATGTTCAATTCGGCCTTGATGCCGCCCTGCATGCCGATGATGACCAACCGTCCGCCGGGCGCCAGGGCGTCGATGTTCCGGTCCAGGTATTTCGCACCCATGATGTCGAAGATGACATCGGCGCCGCCGGCTTCGGACACTCGCTCGACGAAGTCCTCGTCGCGGTAGTTGATGGCCATCTCGGCGCCCAGCTCGGTGCACAGCGCCAACTTCTCGGGCGATCCGGCGGTCACGGCCACCCGCACGCCGAGTTCGCGCGCGACCTGGATGGCGTGTGTGCCGATCCCGCTGCCACCACCGTGCACCAGCAACAGTGCACCCGGCCTGAGCCGCGCGGTCATCATCAGGTTGGACCACACCGTGCAGGCGACCTCGGGCAGCGCGGCCGCCTCGTGCAGTCCGATGCCCTCGGGCACCGGCAGCAACTGTGCGGCGGGCACCGCGACGTACTCGGCATACCCGCCACCTGCCAGCAAAGCGCATACCTGCTGACCGGTGGTCCACCCGCGTACCGCGTCGCCGATCTCGGTGATCGTGCCGGAGACCTCGAGGCCGAGGATGTTGCTGGCGCCTGGCGGCGGCGGGTAGTTGCCCGCGGCTTGCAGCAGGTCGGCCCGGTTGACGCCGGCCGCGGCCACGCGGATCACTACTTCACCCGCTTGAGCTGCGACATCAGGAACTTCTTGCCATGTCATACGTTCGGGTGAAACAACTGAAACGGCCTTCATTGGAGCTAGGCTACGCTGCCGCGCGAACGTAGGATCGGGCGATGGAAGCGTTGGTGGGGGGACGTACGGCGAGCTCGATGCCGGGCCTGGATATCGCCGAGCAGAAATCGTGGCAAAATTTTCTGGACTCGGCACTGCGGCTGTACGCAACATTGAACCGGTCGTTGGCCGACAGTCATGGGCTGACACTCAACGACGTGCGATTGCTCGACATTCTGGACAGTTCCGACAGTGGTTCGGCGCGGATGGGGGATCTTGCCGAAGGACTGATGTCACTGCCGAGTCGGGTCACCAGGCAGATCCACCGGTTGGAGAAGCTGAACCTGGTCAATCGGGTCGCCAGCCCGGATGACCGGCGCGGTGTGCTGGCGACCATCAGCGACGAGGGCCGCGCCCTGTTGGCCGACGCCATGCAGACCTATGGTTCCGAGGTGCGCAGCCACTACCTGAACCGGTTGTCGCGCTCACAGATCACCGCGATGGGCGAGAACTGCCGGCGGATCAGCGCCGGTCTACAGGCCGATGGGCGGGCCGCGAAGCTCGGACGGGTGTAGACCGCTTAGGCTGTCGGACGGTGGCGTGGCAGAGCGGCCTAATGCACTCGCCTTGAAAGCGAGAGACGGCTAACACCGTCCGGGGGTTCAAATCCCTCCGCCACCGCCAAAAGATCGATGTTCGAACCCGGCGGACGCTGGGTTTGTTCGTCTTTCCAGAAACCGATGACAGATTGCCCCTGATTCCGGTCTGCACTGCCCGCGACCTGGCTCGGCCTCAGTTGTCGAGGTTGGCGAGTCTTCCTGGGACGCATGACCAAACGCGGTCTGCCCCGAGGAAGCGACGCTATTCCGCCGGATGGGTAGCGAAGCTATCGGGCTACCTACCGATTCATCGACTCCAGCCGTCAAGTGCAATCCAGGTGGGCGTCGGACATCTCGGGCTGGCGCCTACTTGCGCAGCAGAACCGTACTCGTCATGGCACGAAGACGCGGTTCGTGCGGCCGTGCCGAAGATTTGCTTGATTGCGCGCGCAACTACCTGCTAAGTGCGAATATGCCGTTCTGCGTCGATTGCCGATGCTGCGGTAAATGTAGGAGTACGGTCGCGAGCCTGGGATTGATCCTGCCTAAGGGGGCGGTTATGGGGATCTTTCGTCGGGTCTGCGTCGAGTCCGTGGTTGCCGTGTGCGTGATGGCCGCTTTGTGGATAGCGCCGGCTCATGCCGAGCCAGTTGCCGATTGCGCTAGTTACCCGGTCACAGGATTCTGTGCACCCGGTGGTCCAGACGCTCCGCCGGGAGCGGACACAGGATATGTTCCTGGCCAAGTTCCGCCGGATCCCAATGCGTCAGGGAGTGCAATTCCCGATCTGCAGCCCGGAGGAGATGTCAGTGGTGGCGGGCCTGCTGCAGACGCGATCGGTGCGTATCTCCCTAGCTTCAACGATCCATCCATCGCAGAAGGCGACGGTTCGCACGTGCTCGGGTGGGTTGGACGTGGACTGGGTGTTTTCAATCCTTCTGTAAGGCAGATGTTTTCGGTACTCAATGCCCTCAACAAATGTGGTCAACGGGCGGGTATCTACGCCACCCGTGGATACTGGCGCGTCGGGGCGCTATGGGCTGGGGGAATCGTCATGATCTCCCAGAGAGCGCTACAGAGCCCCCTTCAGTACTTGCCAGAATGCGTCGGGCTTGGCGGTGACGTCGCTGGCGGCGGCCCCGGCGGTGGTCTGGTTTGCACCGATCGGTACGCCATCACGACGCCGAGTGACACGTACTACGTGGCGATGGTCGGATTGCCAGGTGAGGTATGTGGCGCCATCGCCAACGCACATGCGCCGTATCCACACTCGCCGTGGTGACTCACCAGCTGTCAGTCCAATCCAATCGATCATCGACCGAATGTAGGGGTGAGAGCTATGAGCATCTCCGTCCTTCCTGAAGCAGCTGTGACGACCTATCGCTATCTGCGGGGTGGGTTGGTTGTCGCGGTCGCGGCACTGGCAGCAGGGGTATTGACCGACCGAGCCGGCGGAAACTGCTTCGAAGCGTCCATCAGCGCGTACTACTTCACCTCCGCCCACAGTGTTTTCGTGGCCGTGCTGTGCGCAGCGGGTGTGCTGATGATCGTGTACACCGGCGCCAGCCACACCGAAGATGTGCTTCTCAGCCTTGCCGGCGTGCTGGCGATCGTCGTCGCGATGGTTCCAACAGCACGCCCGGTGATCATCTGTGGCGGAGGGGAATTACCCCCAGGCTATGAGATCTCGAAGTCGGTATCCACCAACATCTGGGCAGTCACGATTGCACTCGTGCTCTCATGTCTTGCGCTGTGGTGCCGCCCCAGCCGCAACGATACTGCTCGCCGACATAAGAACAGCGTGCTCGGAACGTTCGCGACGTTACTGGCATGGGTGCTGATTATCGGCGGATTCATCGTCTTCGTCGTGGATCAACCGCGGTTCGACAAGTACGCGCACGGAGTTTCGGCAGTCGTCATGTTTGCGGCGATATGCGTAACGGTTGGCCTCACTGCTCGGATCACGTCGGAGCAGAATGAAAGCGAGTGTCCGAACAAGCGCCGTTACTTCGCGTGTTATGCGACCCTTTCTGCGCTCATGGTAGTGACCATCGCCGGCGTTGTGGTCGTCCACTCGACGCTCGACGGCTGGAATCACCTGGTTATCGTTGCGGAAACGATTCTGCTCGTGCAGTTTACCGTCTATTGGATCGTGCAAACGGTCGAACTATGGAGAGTTCAGAGTCGCGTCGAGCTGCTGACCGGTCAGGCTAGGGAGGCTCTCGCGACCGAAAGGGCGGCATCCGGTTTGAAGGGGCTTCTCGATGACACCAAGCAAGTCTTGGCTGCCCCTTGGCCGGAGCGGCTCTTGCGCGCCATGTGACCCAAGTGCCGCCCCAACGAGATTCCGCGAAAAGAAGAAAGCCTCAGCACGTAACGACTATTGGAGGAACGATGACCGACCAAGATGCGGATGAAGCCGTTGAGCAGGTTGACCCAGCCGAGATTGCTGAGACGGAGACGTCTGGTGAGTGGGGCGAACTTGTCATCGACGTGGACGACGCGCCGGCCGCAAGTGTAGTTGCCGCCGGATCTATCAGGACCGACGCTGTTCGCTTCGAACGCGTGAGCTGTGCAGGCGGTGTCACCGTCAAGTTCACGGTTCCTATCCTGGCCTTTGGTTGGCGTTCGCGGCTGCGCTGTTACAACGCGCAGGGCGGGTTCATCGGGCAGTCGCAGATCGTGGAGCTCAACGGCTCCTATCCTTCTGGGACAACAATTGTCGTCGCATACCGCGGCCCGTTCATCCGGGGCACCAAGGAGATCCGCGCGTACGTTTGGTATGGCAATCCCGCCCAGGGTGACGGGACGATGTACTGGAACCTCAAACGGATCAACTGCTAGCGCCGGGTACACGCCGAAGGGGCCCCAATTGCTCGTTCACGGTGACAAGTTCGAACCCTGTAGCGATATGTGTATCGAACAGATCACCCAGACTATGAGCTTGGCGGCGTCGGTGATCCCATGGGGCGGCCGTAGTTGAGTTCGACTTGTGGGCGTAGCTCCAGGTCTTGGGCTTGTTTCTGCGCTTGCGGTATCCATTTCTGGGTCACCATGGGCAGGTAGTAGGTGGCTGGTGAGCCCAGGACGTACTTGACGTTTCGATCGACGTACACCTGATTGTTCGGGTCGTTGAGCCCGATCATGCTGTAGTCCAGGTGTACAGCTTTGAGCTCTCCCTTCCCGCCGACGGAATTGGCCGCGTCTCGGTTTTTGTCTGCCGGGGAGCCGCTGACGAGCGGATTGGGGCAGTCCGACCAGTAGTCGTATTGGCGGGAGATGACGGTCACGTTGTAGCGGGTGTCGTCGGGAAAGCCCGGGCCGGTGAAGCCACCGGGGGCGTCATAGCTGTGGTAGATGAATTTGCATACCTTCTTGTCGGGCTCGGCGGGAGTGGGTGCGGGGACGCGTGTGCACCCGTTGAATCTGTGCTCTGGGTCGCCGGTGAGGATGAATTGCACTGTGGCGGGGTCGATATCGCTCGTCGGGCCGTAGCGGCGTAGCCAATCGTCTTGAACTTGCGCTCCTTCGCTGTGGCCGAGGACGATCTTGGGGCCGGCGGTTGAGTGCAGCAGGTCGTCGAGAAGGTCGGCACCCTTGTGCACGTTGGCGGCTGCGGGAAAGTTGTTGTACGGCACTTTGACTGTGGTGTTGGGAGCGGCGAAGAGTTCGCCGCGCAGCCAGTTGCTCGGCAGCGGGAAAAATGCCGGCGCCAACGTGAGGACCGTGGCTGCAGCAGGTTCCGCGTGCGCCGATATCGGCGATACCAGGCTCATGCCGAACATCACGGACATTGCGATCGAGGCCATATGGCGTAGACGTCTGGTAACCCTCATGTGAAGCTCCCTCCCCAGGATGCATCCAGATTCGAGAGCAGCAGCGGCCTGCTGGCCTTACATCTGCAGCGTGCAGATGTCGAATCGCGATATCCCAGGATCTCCCCACTGGGTTGCCGTCACATCACCGTTGGCGCAATCGATGTCGACGTGAGACCGGATCGATGCCACGCCATCCACCGTCAGACGCATGGCGTGATTGGGCGGGAAGTGTCGTTGCAGAGGCCACCGCGGCTACGTTGGAACGGCAGAGCTTCGCTATCGGGTTGAAATCGTTTCTGCTGCTTCTGTTTTCGGCAATTTGTCGCCAGAAACCGACTAGCGACTGAGAAGCTCAAACGCTGCCGCAACGAGCTCGGCGTTACCCGACGCTGTCGACCCGTCGGGTAGTAGCACGGTGTCCTCCAGCCCGATGCGGGTTTGCACTCCGCGCGCGCCGGCGTGCGCGAGCAGTGGCCAGCAGCTGGCGTCGAGGCCGTGGAGCAGCGCCGGCGCGGGCGACCCGGCACGGCTCACGCGCGCCAACACATCGTCGGCGGTCTCGATATCGCCGTCGGGCCCCAGCTCGACCATGACCCGTATGCAGCGGGCAGCCACGGGCGAATCCGCCCAGGACTCCGCTGCTGCGGCGTGGAAGATGCCGGCCTCCACCCCGATACCCCGGCTCAGCAGTAACAGCGCCAGTTCTTCGGCGCCGGGTTCATCCCAGTTGACCGAGGCGAAATCGGGCAACACCGTCCACGCCTCCACGGTGCGCAACCGCCGATGCGGATCGGGCAGCGCCCAGAACCCGGTCGTCACACCCAGCGGCAGGCCCGGTGCCGCCTGGCGCACGGCGCTCACAGCGGCGGCGACAATCGCCGGTTCCAGCGAATCCATGCCGTCGGCAGTCTTGGGATGAAGGTGCACAGCCATGGCACCGGCACTGTGCACGGCGACGGCGGCGGCGGCCAGCTGCTTCGGCGAGACCGGGAGCGCGGCGTGCTCGTCGGGGGTGCGGGCACCATTGAGGCAGGCTTTGATGTAGGGCGTTGTGGCCATGACGCCATTTTGAGGGGTTCGTCCAAGAGGTGTGTGTCTCTGGAGTGAGGATCGAAAAGCTCCTGCTCACTCCTGTCGCAGGCGTCTCCTGTGTGCCGGACCATATTGACGCGGGCGCAGCACGCGTGTCATGGTCTTCGGGAATGATCTTGATGTGTGCTCGGCAATGTCTGACGCGCCGGGTTGATCATCAGATGACCAGTTCAGTCACTTGTCGGGAGCATTGACGATGCAGTCAGCTATAGCCAGCGGATTGCTGTGGTTGATGGCGGCAACCTTGCTGATCGGAGCTGTCGGTGCCGTGATCGGCGCTGCGCCTCTGCGGCCCGGCTCCCGGACTCCGCGCGCCTGCCCGTGTACTCGAGGTGACTGCTCCTCATGCCCGGCGCGGTGGTCGCTGTGACACCGGGTAGCCCGGGGCGCGGCGCGCTCGCCCGAGATTGAACTGTCGCAGCCGGCTGCTGGCTAGGCTGTCGCGCATGTGTACCCGAGTGATCTGGCCGGACGCCGGCGGAGCCGTCCTGGTGGGACGGAACATGGACTTCCACAAGGACCTGATGACCAACCTGTGGAAGCAACCGCGCGGCGTCACCCGTGACGACGGCGTCACCGGCAAGCTCACCTGGACCTCGAAGTACGGCAGCGTCATCGCCACGGCCTTCGACATCATCTCCGTCGACGGTCTCAACGAGGCCGGTCTGGCCGGTCACGTGCTCTGGCTGGCGGAATCCACCTACGGACAACCTGATTCCGGGCGCACCCAGCTCAGCCAGGCGGTCTGGCTGCAGTACTTCCTGGACAACTTCGCCACGGTCGCCGATGCGGTGGCCTGGATCGCCGAGACCGATGTGCAGGTCGTGCAGATGGACGACCCCACAGGCGGGGTACCGCCGGCCATCCATCTGGCGCTCGACGACGCCACCGGCGATTCGGCGATCATCGAGTACATCGACGGCAAGGCGGTCGTCTATCACGACCGCGCGTACCGCGTGATGACGAACTCGCCGACCTTCGACCAGCAGCTCGAACTGGTCAAGACGTTCACCGGACTGGGCGGGAGCGAGCCGCTGCCCGGCTCCACCGAGGCCGCCGCCCGCTTCGCCAGGGCAAGTTACTACGCGAGCCGCCTTCCGCAACCCGCCGGTCAGGTCGAGGCGATCGCGGCCATGCTGTCGGTGATCCGCAACGCCGCCCAGCCCTTCCGGATCCCTGATCCGGGCAAACCCGATGCCTCACAGACGATCTGGCAGGTGGTGTTGGACCTGACCAGGAAGCGCTACGTCTATGAGTCGACCACCCGGCCCAATATCGTCTGGGTGGATCTGGCCGATCTCGACTTCAGTGCAGGCAGCCCGCAGCTCAAGCTCGACCTGATCGGTGAGCTCGCGGTGCAGGGTGGCATCGCGGGCAACGTCTCGCACAGGTTCGAGGACAAGGGCCCGATGACGTTCTTGTCCCTTCAGCTGCTGGACCAGCTGAAGGGCTCGGCTACTCCCCGGTGAATTGAGGGGCGCGCTTGCCGAACATCGCGGTGACCGCCTCGCCGAGATCCTTGGACGGCAGGAACGCCGAATTCCACGCCGCCACATAGCGCAGGCTCTCCGAGACCCGGGCGATGCGCTGTTGGTCCAGGACGTCCTTGACACCATGCACGGTCAGTGGCGGGTTGGCGGCGATCTCGGCGGCGGTGGCGTGCGCGGCGGCCAGCGACGCATCGGCGTCGGCGTGCACATCGTTGACCAGGCCGATCTTCTCGGCGCGCGCGGCGTCGATGTCCTTGCCGGTCAATGCGAGTTCGCGCAGATGCCCGTCGGACACGATCAGCGGAAGGCGGGCCAGCGAGCCCACATCGGCGACGATCGCGAGCTTGACCTCACGGACCGAGAACTTGGCATCGGCGCTGGCGTAACGGATGTCGACGGCGCTGATCAGGTCGACCCCGCCGCCGATGCACCAGCCGTGCACCGAGGCGATGGTGGGGGTGCGGCAGTCGGCGACCGCGCTGATGGCCTGCTGCATGGTCAGGATCGTCTTGTGGAAGTCGTGCCGGGCCTTGGCGCCGGCGTCCAGCCCGGGCAGGGTGGCGCCCATCGCGGCCAGGTCCAGCCCGTAGCTGAAGTTCTTGCCGGACCCAGTGAGCACGATGGCCCGGACCGCGGGGTCGGCGTCGAGGGTGGCGAACACCTCCGGCATCTCGGCCCAGAAGGCGGGTCCCATCGCATTGCCCTTGCCGGGGCCGATGAGTGTCACTCGGGCGACATGATCGGCGATGTCCACGGTCACGGATTCGTAAGCCATGAGTGCAGGCTAATCCGGTGCGCTAGGGGACGGGCCCACCCAGCAGCACCTCACGCACGGTGCTGCCGGTCAGGAACTGGCACACCGCATCGGCGAGGGAGGTGGCGATCTCGATGTTGTCCGGTCCCAGGATGGACTGCTCGCCCTTGAGGATCGCGTTGACGACCGCCTTCTGGGTGGCCTCGTCGAGTTGGTTGTAGTCCGCGCACGTCATCGTCAGCGCATCGGGTGGCGGCGGGACATCCGGGACGTTCGAGCCCCGGGTGGGGAATCCCGGGATGGTGATATCGGGCAGGCCGGGGATCTGCGGCAGACCGGGGATGACCGGGGGACGGGCGCTGGTCGTGGTGGTCAGCGGTGGCCCCGGTTCGGTGGTCATCGCGACGGTGCCCTCGGTGGTGCGCCCGCAACCGGCCAGCAACCCCAGTGCGATCAGCGTGCTGCCCGCCACCATCGTCGCCCGCGTGGTCGCCCGCATCACGGTTGCTCACCGCGGATCCACTGCTGCGCGAAGGCGAGGAACGCGTCGTTCTCATGCGGTGCGGCGACCGTCACCCGCACACCGTCCTGGCCGTAGGGCCGGACCAGGAGCCGGTTGTCGGCGGCGGCGTTGGTGAAATCATCGGTGCGCCCCGGGATCACCAGCCAGACGAAGTTGGCCTGCGAGGGCGGCAGTTCGTAGCCCATCTCCCGCAGTGCCGCACTCACTCGCGCGCGTTCGGCCACCACCGCGTCGGTGCGGGCCAACAGCTCGTCGGCGGCGTCCAGCGAGGCGATGGCCGCGGCCTGGGAGATGGTCGTCGCAGTGAACGGCACATACACCTTGCCCAGTGCGGTGACGATGTCCGGGTCGGCGACGGCGTAACCGATGCGTAGGCCCGCCAGTCCGTAGGCCTTCGAGAAGGTGCGCAGCACAACCACATTCGGGTAACGCCTGACCAGGCCGAGGCTGTCGGGCAGCAGGCCGTCGCGGATGTACTCGACGTAGGCCTCGTCGATGACCACCAGGATGTCCGACCGGACGGCGGCCACGAAGGCCTCCAGGGCGGCGGGGTCGACGACGGTCGAGGTCGGGTTGTTCGGATTGCACACGAAGATCAGCCGGGTGCGGTCGGTGACGGCGGCCAGCATGGCGTCCAGATCGTGGGTCTGGTCCTTCAACGGCACCGGCACCGGCGTGGCGCCCGCGGTGCGGATCTGCAGCGGGTAGATCTCGAAGCTGCGCCACCCGAAGATCACCTCGTCGCCGACGGTCGAGGTGATCTGGACGAGCTGCTGGCACAGGCTCACCGATCCGGCGCCCACCGAGATGTTCTCCGGGGCGAACGCCCCGTCGTCCACGTGCTTGGCCAACCGGTCCCGCAGATCGAGGTAACCGTTGTCGGGATAGCGGTTGATGCCGGCCGCCGCGGCGCTGATCGCTTCCAGGACACCGGGCAGCGGACCGTCCACGGTCTCGTTGCTGGCGATCTTGATGGCGCCGGGCACCGTGCGACCGGGTGTGTAGGCGGGAAGGTCGGCCAACTCGGGTCGCAGACGGGCGGTCACCCGGCCATTCTAGGGGTGCGTGTACCCGCGCTTTGCCTTCCGAGCCCCGGCCTGTGTAATCTTTGCGCTCGGCGGTTCCGGGGGTCCGGTACCCTCAGATCGTTCAGGAGGCGTGCCAGAGCGGCCGAATGGGACTCACTGCTAATGAGTTGTCCGCCTTAAAGCGGACCGGAGGTTCAAATCCTCTCGCCTCCGCCGAGTTCGACCAGCAGTACCGAATTGAATAGCACGACCAGGCGCCCGTAGCTCAACGGATAGAGCATCTGACTACGGATCAGAAGGTTAGGGGTTCGAATCCCTTCGGGCGCACTCAGGCAGTATGCAGTCATGAGTTCTCCGCATCTGGAACGTTGGATCGAGTTCATGACCGATCACGACCCGGCGGTCCTCGACGAACAGCTCGCCGATGACGCCGTCTTCTACTCCCCGGCGGTGTTCACCCCGCAACAGGGCAAGGCGCTGACCGCCAAGTATCTGAACGCCGCGGCCGAGCTCTTCGGTGATGCCGACTTCCGCTATGTCGAGCAGTGGGAGAGCGACCGTTCGGCCATCCTGGCGTTCCAGGCCACCGTCGACGGTGTGACGGTCGACGGTATCGACATGATCCACTGGAACGACGAGGGCAAGATCGCGTCCTTCAAGGTGATGATCCGGCCGTTGAAGGGTCTGCAGGCCGTCATACCGCGGATGGCGGCGCTTCTTGGGCAGGCCCGGTGATACCGCGCTCGGACACCGGCAACTCGTCGGCGTGGACCGCCTCCCCGAAGTATGTGCCCTGGGCCACCGCGCATCCGTAGCCGCGCAGCAGCTCGGCGGTATCGGCGTCGGCGACGCCCTCGGCGACGCTGGTGATGCCAAGGGTGTGGGCGAGCGTGACGATCGAGTGCACGATGGCCGCCGCGCGGGTGTTCTCCAGCATGGGCGAGACGAAATGCCGGTCCAGTTTCAGCTCGTCGACCGGGAGGTCGCGCAGGTAGCTCATGGTCGCGTAGCCGCTGCCGAAATCGTCGATGGACACCCGGAAGCCGGCCGCCCGCAGCTGTTCGATGACATGGCGTGCCTGGCGCACATTGGCCAGCAGGTAATGCTCGGTGATCTCGATAGTCATCGACGTCGGGGTCAGCCCGTGCCGCGCCAGCACGGTGCCGATGCGTTCGGGCAGCGTGGCATCGTCGAACGACGGTGCGAACAGGTTGACCGACACCGGGATCTCCCGGCCGCCCAGCCGATGCCAGGCCGCGGCGTCGCGGGCAGCCTGCTCCACCACCAGATCGGTCATCGCTCCCATCAATCCGCTGCGGCGTATCAGCGGCAGGAACTGATTCGGGGTCAACAACCCCAGTTCGGGGTGCGGCCAGCGCACCAGCGCCTCGACACCGATCATCTCGCCGGTGGCCAGCGAGATCTGGGGCTGATAGGCCAGTCGCAGCGCCCCACCGTCGACGACCCGGCGCAACTGTCCGAGCAGGGTGATCTCGGGCACCACGGGCGTCGGCGCGGTGTCCTCCACCCAGAGGGTGCCGGTGTCGGTGAGTTCCATCCCTGCGGAGTACATCTGCACCCCGCCGACCCCGGACCGCTTCGCGACGTACATCGCGATATCGGCCTGCCGCAGTAGCTCCTCGGTGCCGACGGCAACATCGTCGGTCGCGCTCGCCACGGCGAGGCCGATGCTGGGTCGGATGTACACCTCGTGCCCACCGAGATCGAATACCTCGTCGAAGGCGCGGACCACCGTCGCAGCGACCTCCTCGGCGGATAGCGAACCGTCCTCGATGATGACCGCGAACTCGTCACCGCCGAGACGCGCCACGGTCTGGCCGGAGGGCAGGCACGCCACCAACCGTCCGGCGATATCGCGCAGCAACTCGTCCCCGCAGTGGTGCCCCAGGTTGTCGTTGACGAGCTTGAAGTCGTCGAGATCCAGTGAGAGCACCGCCGTCGGGCGGCCGCCGCGGCGTTGCCGGGCGACGGCCTGTTCGAGCCGGTCGGTGAACAGTAGCCGGTTGGCCAGTCCCGTCAGCGGGTCCTGGAACGCGTGGGCGGCGACCTCGTCGAGCAGGCGGCGATTCTCCACCAGCACGGTCAGCTGCCTTACCAACGCCGATATCACCAGGATCGTCGAGCCGAGCAGTACCGGTCGGATGTTCGTGTCGGGCCACAGGTGCGCCACCGCCGCGATGATCGCGAAGGGCATGGGCGCGTAGGGCAGCCAGATGATGGTCATCGGTGACGGACGTGGGTCGTCGCGCCGTGGAGCCCTGATGTCCTGGGCCGACATGTAGGCGCCGGCCGAGACCATCAGCAGCCCGGTCACCTTGCTGATGATCGGGAACGTGCTCGCCGAGTCGACGCTGTCGTTGATCTGGATGTACAACTCGGCGACCTCACCGAGAGCGATGGCGGCCAGCCCGGTGGTGAACAGCCCGAGGACCTGACGCCGCCCGGGACGTCCGACGGTCAACACCAACATCGACAGCGTCACCATGGTGAGCGCCGAGATGGGGTAGATGGCGGTCAGGACCGCGTCCATGGTGCTGTACGCATCGAGGGTGAAGAGGCGGTCGAGCACCGCCACCCACACCACGACGAACAGTGCCGACGAGATCACCAGTCCATCCATCAACTGACGAAACATCGACAACGGGTCCGTGGTGGTGCGCAGCAGCCACACCACCACGACGGCAAGCGGAAGCGTCAGGTACCCCAGATCGGCCACCGACGGGAACGGCGGCTCCTGATCGAGCAGCACCTCGTAGTACGCGTCGACGGCACTTCCGAGGACCCAGCCGAGGAAGCCCACGGTCAGTGCAGCCCATGCCAGGCGGATGCTGCCGCGGCCGGATATGGCGGCGGCAACCGTGCACGCGCACGTTGCTGCACAGAACGCAACGAAGCCCAGCGACGCGACGGTCGCCGTCACCTGCGGTCCGCCCCAACCGGAAATCAACCAGCAAACGAACACCAGGTAAACCGCCACACCTGTGGCGTAGCCGAAGTTCGTTCTGGAAGTGGGCATTACATGCAGTTTAGAGCGAGTTTTCGCAGTTGAGACGGCATTTCGTGGCAGTCCCTCCAGCAACTTGCTTCACGTGGGTTGCGCTACTCTCGGACCGGTGCGGCTGCTGCTGATCTCCGACACCCATCTGCCCACCCGGGCGCGCGATATGCCGGCCGAGGTGTGGGCCGCGGTGGATGTGGCCGATGTCGTCTTCCACGCCGGGGATTGGATGGAGGTCGCCCTGCTGGACCGGTTGGCCGAGCGGGCGCGGCGGCTGGTCGCGTGCTGGGGCAACAATGACGGCGACGAACTGCGCGCGCGGCTACCGGAACGCGCCGATGTCGTCCTCGACGGGCTGCGCTTCACCGTGACGCACGAGACCGGTGCGGCGGCCGGGCGGGACAACCGCATGGCGCGGGCCTATCCCGATACCGACGTCCTGGTGTTCGGGCACAGCCACATCCCCTGGGATGCCACCGTCGACAGGCCGGGCGGTGGGACGCTGCGGTTACTCAATCCCGGCTCACCCACCGACCGCCGACGGCAGCCACATTGCACTTATATGACGGCCGAATTGTCCGACGGTGCGCTGGGCCCGGTGGCACTGCACAAACTGGTCCGTTAGCGCTCGCGCGGCGCCCCTGCGTGGCAGTCTCACGGATATGACCGCCAAGCCACCCAGCGATGTGATCGCCGCCGCCAACCGCGCGCACCGGGACACCCTGCCCTTCGAGGACGACCGCGATTTCGCGGACGCCGACCGTGGCTTCATCGGTGCGCTGGAACCCTGTGTGGTCACCGGAGCCGGCGGGAAGGTCGTGTGGGACAACGACAGTTACGGGTTCCTGGCGGCCGATGCGCCCGACAGCGTGCATCCCAGCCTATGGCGGCAATCGCAGCTCTGCATCAAACAGGGGCTCTATGAGGTGGTCGAGGGCATCTATCAGGTGCGCGGGCTCGACCTGTCCAACATCAGCTTCATCGAAGGTGACACCGGGGTCATCGTCATCGACCCGTTGGTGTCGACCGAAACCGCTGCGGCAGCCCTGGCGCTCTACCGAGCGCACCGCGGCGAGCGCGTCGTCACCGCGGTCATCTACACCCACAGCCATGTCGACCACTTCGGCGGCGTACTCGGGGTGACCACCCAGGCCGACGTCGACGCGGGCCGCGTGCAGGTGCTGGCGCCCGAGGGGTTCGTCGAACACGCCGTGCAGGAGAACGTGTATGCGGGCACGGCGATGACCCGCCGGGCGGCCTATATGTACGGTGCGGTGCTGGCGCGTGGGCCGCAGGGGCAGGTGGGTTGTGGTCTCGGGCAGGCGCCGTCGCTGGGCGAGGTGGCCATGATCGTCCCCACCATCGATGTGCGCAGTACCGGTGAGACCCACACCGTCGACGGTGTGCAGATCGAGTTCCAGATGGCCCCGGGTACCGAGGCCCCTGCCGAGATGCACTTCTATTTCCCACAATTCCGCGCGCTGTGCATGGCCGAGAATGCCACCCACAACCTGCACAACCTGCTCACCCTGCGCGGTGCCCTGGTACGTGATCCGCACGGCTGGGCCGGGTACCTGACCGAGGCCATCGACTCGTTCGCAGACCGCACCGACGTCGTCTTCGCCTCTCACCACTGGCCCACCTGGGGGCGCGAGAACATCGTGGAATACCTTTCGCTGCAACGGGATCTGTACGCCTATCTGCACGACCAGACGTTGCGGCAGCTGAACCAGGGATTCACCGGTATCGAGATCGCCGAGACCTTCCGGATGCCACCTGCGCTGGAAAAGGCCTGGCACACCCACGGGTACTACGGTTCGGTCAGCCACAACGTCAAGGCGGTCTACCAGCGCTACATGGGCTGGTTCGACGGCAACCCCGCCCGGCTCTGGCAGCATCCGCCCGAGGCGGCCGGCCCGCGCTATGTCGAGGCGATGGGCGGGCTCGACCGGGTGGTCGAGATCGCCCGCGCAGCCTTCGATTCGGGCGATTACCGTTGGGCGGCAACCCTGTTGGATCATGCCATCTTCACCGACCAACACCACCCGGCGGCGCGCGAGCTATATGCCGACACCCTCGAGCAGCTGGCCTACGGGGCCGAGAACGCGGTGTGGCGGAACTTCTTCCTCTCCGGGGCAACCGAGCTGCGGGAGGGCAACTTCGGTACCCCGACCACGACGACGGCGCCCACCATGATCGCCCAACTGAGCCCCGAGCAGATCTTCGACACCCTGGCCATCAGCATCGACGGACCGCGGGCCTGGGATCTGGACCTGACCCTGGACGTGACCTTCGTCGACCTGGGTGCCGACTACCGGCTGACTTTGCGCAACGGCGTGCTGGTGCACCGCCGCGTTGCCGCCGATCCGGCGACCGCGACGGCCACCGTCACCTTCGCGACGAAGGCCAGGCTGCTGGCCTTCGCCGCCGGCGACCGCGACTCCCCGGGGGTGGAGTTCACCGGCGATGCCGGGGCGCTGGGCACCCTGCTCGGGGTACTCGACCGGCCGGACCCGAACTTCGACATCGTCACCCCGTAGTCGTCACCCCGTAGTCGGGGCGGTCGGTCGGGGCGGCCGCTGTCGCCCGCCCTATGGTGGCACCGTGCAACTGCTTCTGGTCCGGCACGCGCTGCCGCTACGCAGCGAACCCGGTGCGGGTTCCGATCCCGACCTGTCCGGCGACGGCATCGCCCAGGCGGCCCGACTGCCCGCCGCGCTCGCCCGATTCCGGATCACCCGGCTGGTCAGCAGCCCGCAGCGGCGCGCGCAGCAGACCGCGCAGCCGGTGGCCGACGCGCTGGGGCTGGGCGTCGACATCGACGAGCGACTCGCCGAATACGACTACGGGTTGTCGCACTACACGCCGATCGAGCAGGCCTCGAAGGAGGATCTGCAGCGGTTGATCAACGGCGAGCTGCCCGGTGACGTCGATCCCCACGCGTTCCAGTCCCGGATCTGGGCGGGCATCGAGGACATCGTCGCCGGCTCGGGTCACGATGACACGATCGCACTGTTCAGCCATGGTGGCGTGATCAACGCGGTGGTGCACCGTGTCATGAAGACCGAGCGGTTGTTGTCCGTCCAGGTGGACTACGCGGGTGTCACCCGGGTGCTGTCCTCGCGCAGCGGCCGCCTGTCGATGGCGGCGATCAACAGCACCGAACACGTATGGGATCTGCTGCCGCGAAATGCGCAGTGGTAAACATTTCGCGTGACCAATCTTGACGGCCTGGACCTCGACGCCCTCGATCGCCACCTTCGTGCCGAGGGCATCGCCCGCGCCGGTGACCTGCGCGCCGAACTGCTCTCCGGTGGACGGTCGAATCTGACCTTCCGGGTCTGGGATGACGAGTCCGCCTGGGTGCTGCGCCGTCCGCCGCTGCACGGTCTGACCCCGTCCGCCCACGACATGGCCCGCGAGTACAAGGTGGTCGCCGCACTGGCCGGGACCGCTGTGCCGGTGGCCCGGGCGGTCACCATGCGCAATGACGACTCCGTGCTGGGTGCACCGTTCCAGATGGTCGAGAACGTCGACGGCAACGTGGTGCGCAGCGCGGCGGAACTGGAGGCGCTGCAGCAGGCCGGCGGACCCGGGGTGATCGACGGGTGTGTGACGTCGTTGATCACCGCGCTGGCCGATCTGCATGCCGTCGATCCCGAGGCCGTCGGGCTCGCTGATTTCGGCCGCGCCGAGGGGTATCTGGAACGGCAGGTCCGGCGCTGGGGGTCGCAGTGGGAGCATGTGCGGCTCACCGACGACACCCGGGACGGTGATGTCGCCCGGCTGCATTCGGCTCTGGCGGAACGCATTCCGGCCAGCCCGCGGGCATCGATCGTGCACGGCGACTACCGCATCGACAACACCATCCTCGACTCCTCGGACCCCACGGTGGTCCGGGCGGTGCTCGACTGGGAGTTGTCCACACTCGGTGATCCGCTCTCGGACGCGGCCCTGATGTGTGTGTACCGCAACCCAAATTTCGACGATGTCCTCGGGATGCGCGCGGCATGGACATCGCCGCTGTTGCCCTCGGCAGACGAGCTGGCGCAGCGCTATGCCCTTGCCAGCGGGCAGGAGCTGCAGAACTGGGACTTCTACATGGCCCTGTCGTATTTCAAGATCGCCATCATCGCCGCGGGTATCGACTTCCGCGCCAGGGAGGCCGGCGATACCCACGGCGGTGTCGGTGCAGCGGTGGCTCCGCTGCTTGCCGAGGGACTGAAACTGATCTAGGCCTGACCTACGTCACGCGCCGGGCGGCTTTGAGGTTCTTGCGCGCCGCGATACGCAACTGCACGATGCGCGCCGCGCCCACCAGAACAGCGAGCAACCCGCCGCCGACCGCAGCCAGTAGCAGCGCCACACCCAGCGGCAGGGTCCAGTTCCAGCCGAGGAAGTGGAAGGTGCCCTGATCGGTGTTCTGGGCGATGAAGATCAGCAGCACGATCAGCACCAGGAAACCGATGATCAGGGAGGTCCACAGGGCCGCGGCCCTGGTGAACTTGACATTGTCCTCGGGCGGGGGGACCGGCTCCGACGTGCCAATGGGTTGGTGCACCTGCTCTGATTCGTGCGGCAGTGCGTTCGGGTCGGTCGTCATGGTCTTATCTTGCCCCCTATAGGCCGTCGGCAAACCACCTCACGGTGAACCAAAGCGCGGCATGTCGTGGCGACGCCGGTTAATGTCGAAGAAATTGCCAGGCGTCACACAGCCACCTGAGGGGACGGTATGCGCTGCAGGAAACGGTTCGCTGTCTTCACCGCAGCATTGCTCACCCTGGTGAGTGCGGGCTGCGGGAGTTCCAATCCGCTCGGCGGCGGAGAGATATCGGGGGACCTGAAAACCATCGCGGTCGGTTCGGCCGACTTCACCGAGTCGAAGATCATCGCCGAGATATACGCACAGGCGCTGGAGGCCAACGGCTTCAACATCAGTCGGCAATTCGGCATCGGCAGCAGGGAGACCTACATCCCGGCCGTGCAGGACCATTCGATCGATCTGATCCCGGAGTACACCGGTAATCTGCTGCAGTACTTCGACAAGGAGGCGACCGCGACCACCTCCGATGAGGTGCTGTTGGGTCTGTTGCGCGCCCTTCCCGGTGATCTTGCGATCCTGTATCCCTCGCCGGCCGAGGACAAGGACACCCTCGCGGTGTCCGAGACCACCGCCAGGGAATGGAATCTCAAGACCATCGCCGATCTGGCCGCCCGCTCGCCCGAGGTGAAAGTCGGTGGGCCGTCGGAGTTTCAGACCCGCCAGACCGGTCTGGTGGGATTGCAGCAGAAGTACGGACTCGACATCGCGCCCGCCAATTTCATCGCCATCAGCGACGGCGGCGGACCGGCGACGGTGCAGGCGCTGAGCAACGGAACCGTCACCGCGGCCAACATCTTCAGCACCTCGCCGGCGATCGAGAAGAACAACCTCGTGGTGCTCGAAGACCCGGAGAACGTCTTCCTCGCGGCCAATGTGGTGCCGCTGGTGGCCTCGCAGAAGATGTCGAATGAGCTCAAGACGGTGCTCGACGCCGTCAGCGCCAAGCTCACCACCGAGGCCCTGATCGAGTTGAACGGATCGGTGGAGGGGAACTCGGGTGTGGACCCCGACGAGGCCGCACAGAAATGGATCGCCGACAACGGATTCGACCAACCCCTGCCGGGGAAGTGAGTGAGCCGATGATCACCTTCACCTCCGTCACCAAGACTTACGCCGATGGCACCGTTGCGGTCGATGACCTGACCCTCGACATCCCCGAGGGCACGCTCGCCGCGTTCGTCGGACCCTCCGGGTGCGGCAAGACCACCTCCATGCGGATGATCAATCGGATGATCGATCCCACCTCCGGCACGCTCACGGTCAACGGGGAAGACGTCACCAAGGTCGATCCGGTGAAGTTGCGACTGGGTATCGGCTACGTCATCCAGAGCGCCGGGCTGATGCCGCACCAGCGGGTGGTGGACAACGTCGCATGCGTCCCGGTGCTCAAGGGACAGTCGCGACGCGAGGCGCGCAAGGCCGCGCTGGGCGTACTGGAACGTGTCGGGCTGGATCCCACACTGGCGCAACGCTACCCGGCGCAGCTTTCCGGTGGTCAACAGCAGCGGGTGGGGGTGGCCCGGGCGCTGGCCGCGGACCCGCCCATCCTGCTGATGGACGAACCGTTCAGCGCGGTGGACCCCGTCGTGCGTGAGGAATTGCAGACCGAGATCCTGCGGCTGCAGAGCGAACTGCGCAAGACCATCGTCTTCGTCACCCACGATATCGACGAGGCGCTCAAGCTGGGGGAGAAGGTCGCGGTGTTCGGCCGCGGTGGGGTTCTGCAGCAGTTCGATCCGCCGCAGCGCCTGTTGTCCAATCCGGCAAACGATTTCGTCGCCGGATTCGTCGGCGCCGACCGCGGCTACCGCGGTCTGCAGTTCCTGCGCCACAGTGGCCTGCCGCTGCACGACATCCAGCATGTCGGCGAACCGGGTATCGACGCACTCGAACTCACACCGGGCCAATGGGCGCTGGTCACCAAACCGGGTGGCGAGCCGTACGGCTGGATCAACGCCGAGGGGGTGGCCCTGCACCGCGGTGGGAGTTCGCTCTATGACAGCACCATCGCCGGCGGCTCGCTGTTCCGGCCGGACGGCACGCTGCGGCTGGCGCTGGACGCGGCGCTGTCGTCACCGGCGGGCCTCGGTGTCGCCGTGGACGGCAACGACCAGGTGCTCGGCGGGATCCGCGCCGAGGATGTTCTGGCCGCCATCGACGATGAGCGCAAGCGGCGGACCGGGTAGATGCAGTATCTGCTGACCCACCTCGACAACGCGTGGACGCTGACTCTCATCCACCTGCGGCTGTCACTGGTGCCGATCGTCCTCGGCCTGCTGATCGCGGTTCCCCTCGGTGCGCTGGTGCAGCGGACCACGGTGCTGCGGCGGGTCAGCACGATCACCGCCAGCATCATCTTCACCATTCCCTCGCTGGCGCTGTTCGTCGTGCTTCCGCTGATCATCCCGACCCGCATCCTCGATGAGGCCAACGTCATCGTGGCGCTCACCCTCTACACGACCGCACTGCTGGTCCGGGCGGTGCCCGAGGCGCTGGATGCCGTCCCGCCCGCGGTGCGCGACGCGGCCACCGCCGTCGGCTACCGACCCTTCACCCGGGTTGTGAAAGTGGAATTGCCGCTGTCCATTCCGATTCTGGTGGCGAGCCTGCGGGTCGTCGCGGTGACCAACATCTCGATGGTGTCGGTGGGTTCGGTGATCGGCATCGGCGGATTGGGCACCTGGTTCACCGAGGGTTACCAGGCCAACAAGAGCGGCCAGATCATCGCGGGCATCATCGCCATCTTCGTCCTGGCGGTGGTTGTCGACACGCTGATTCTGTTGGCAGGCAAGGCGATCACACCGTGGACCCGAGCGAAGGCCGGTGCGGTATGAACTTCCTGCACGAGGCGCTGGCGTTCATCTTCACGGCGCAGAACTGGACGGGGCCTGCCGGCCTCGGCATCCGGATCGTCGAGCACCTGCAGTACACCGGTATCGCGGTGGTGTTCTCGGCGTTGATCGCGGTACCGATCGGTCTGATCATCGGGCATACCGGGCGTGGAACCTTCCTGGTCGTCACCGGAGTCAACGCGTTGCGCGCCCTGCCCACCCTCGGTGTGCTGCTGCTCGGGGTGCTGTTGTGGGGGCTCGGGCTCATCCCGCCGACGGTCGCGCTGATGTTGTTGGGGATCCCGCCGCTGCTGGCGGGCACGTACTCGGGGATCGCGGCCGTCGAACCGTCGGTGGTCGACGCCGCCCGGGCGATGGGGATGACCGAACGCCAGGTGCTGTTCCGGGTCGAGGTGCCCAACGCGCTGCCGCTCATCGTCGGGGGACTGCGGACCGCGACGCTGCAGATCGTGGCGACCGCTACGGTGGCCGCCTACGCCAGCCTCGGCGGCCTCGGCCGGTACCTGATCGACGGGATCAAGGTACGAGAGTTCTATCTCGCCTTGGTGGGTGCGTTGATGGTCACCTTGCTGGCCCTGATGCTCGATGCGCTGCTGGCCGCCGCGGTGTGGTTGTCCCAACCCGGCGCCGCCCGTTTCACGAGGTCGAGTGATCTGCCGCAACCGCTGCTCGACGACGAGGTGGCGTTGGAATCGGCCAACGTGGCTACGGAGCCCGGGGGCCGTCGCATACGGTATGAGGGTGACTGAACCAGCCGAAGCGTGGCCCGCGATCCTGACCTGGCGAGCACACGATGTGCCGAGGATGGAGTCGGTGCGGATACAGCTTTCCGGTAATCGAATCAAGGCGTACGGCCGCATCGTGTCGGCCGCCACCTCGACCGATCCCGCCTTCAGCGCCTCCTATGACCTGGTCACCGACGAAGTAGGCGCCACCAAACGGTTGTCGCTGACGATGACGCTGGCCGAGCGGGAGCGCCAGCTTTCCATCGCCCGCGACGAAGAGGGCATGTGGCTGGTCCGCGATCACCAGAACCAGACCAGCCGCGCCGCGTTCGACGGAGCGCTCGATGTGGATGTGGTGTTCAGCCCGTTCTTCAACGCACTGCCGATCCGGCGCAACGAACTGCACAAGGGTGGTGGACCCGAGTCGCTGACGCTGCCGGTGGTCTATGTGCGGTTGCCCGAGCTCAGTGTCGAGCTGGAGAACATCACCTACACCCGCGAGGCCGACGGGTTCGGGCTGAAGTCGCCGGTCGCCGAGACCGTCGTCACTGTCGACGACGACGGATTCATCCTGGACTACCCAGGACTGGCAGCGCGGATCTGATCACCCCGCCGGCTCGCCCGGCGGCAGCCAGTTCGTCCCGCCACTGCGCGGCGCCGATGGTGACGTGCAGGATGTCGGGCCTGCGGAAGCTTTCGTAGCGAACCCGGGCGGCGTGTCCGGACTCGACCAGCGCGGCCACCGAGGTGTGGGTGAGCAGGTGGTCGCGAGCGTCGGTGAGCAATTCGATGGCCCGATCCAGGCCGGTCGCCAAGTGGTCGGCGTTGGCCTCGCACATGGCGCGCACCAGATCGGGTGCGGTCGCCGCGACCCGGGTGCCGTCCCGGAACGAACCGGCGGCCAGCGCGAACGCCAGCGGGACATCGGCTGCGGTCACGGCCAGCGTCTCGGCCAGCAGATGCGGCAGGTGCGAGATCGCGGCCGCGGCGGCGTCGTGCTCATCGGAGCGCGCGGGCACCACCACGGCACCGCAGTCCAGGGCCAGCCGCATGACCTGAGCGAAGACGGTCGGGTCGACGTCGTCGTCGACGCTGATCACCCACGGGGCGTCGACGAACAGGCCCGCGTCACCGGCAGACCAGCCCGAGTGTGCGGTGCCGGTCATCGGGTGCCCACCCACGAAGCGTGATCGCAGACCGGCCTTTTCCACCGCGGCCAGCACCGCGCCCTTGACGCTGATCACATCGGTCAGCGCGCAACGCGGGGCGACGGTGCGGATGTGTTCGAGCATGCCGGCCAGTGCCGGCATCGGCACCGCCAGCACGATCAGCGCCTCGGTGTCCGCGGCACGCGTCAGCGCCTGATCGAGGGCGGCGGTGGCGTCGAATCCATCGGCCTGTGCGGCGCTCACCCCGTCGACCGATCGGTTGTAGCCGAACACGGTGCGACCCGCTGCCGTGGCGGCCCGCATCACCGAGCCGCCGATCAGTCCAAGGCCCAGCACGCATACCGGTGTGTCGGTCACCGCTCTAGGTTGGCACATGGTTGATGGGGACTGGCTGTGACCGCTGGTCAAGCACATGGCGGGCGACTAGCGTTAGCGGCCATGGGAGCACAGCGGGCCACCGCACAACAGGCTGCCGACCTGCCCGGTGGATTCGCCGTCGCGGTCGTCCGCGAGGACGGCAAGTGGCGGTGTACCGCCCTGCGTCGGGCGGCGTTGAACAGCCTGTCGGCGGCCGAGACCGAGTTGCGTGAGCTGCGTAGTGCCGGTGCGGTGTTCGGTCTGCTGGACGTCGACGAGGAGTTCCTGATCATCCTGCGCCCGGCCCCGGCAGGTACCCGGCTGCTGCTCTCCGATGCGACCGCTGCGCTGGACTACGACATCGCCGCCGAGGTGCTCGACACGCTCGATTCCGATTTCGATGACGAGGACCTGGAAGACACCGACCCGTTCGAGGAGGGCGACCTCGGGCTGCTTGCCGATATCGGCCTGCCCGAGGGGGTGCTCGGGGTGATCATCGCCGACGAAGAATCCGAGATCGAGGAGCAGATCACGGCGATCGCCGAGCGGATGGGCTTCGCCGACGAACTGTCCGCGGTGCTGGACAAACTGGGTCGGTGAGCTCCGACAGCGAGCTGATCCGGCAGGCGCTGGAGGCGGCCCGGCTGGCCGGGCCCGACGATATCCCGATCGGTGCGGTGGTGTTCGGACCCGACGGGACGGAGTTGGCCCGCGCGGCCAATGCGCGGGAGGTCCTGCGTGATCCCACCGCGCACGCCGAGATCCTGGCGATGCGTGCGGCTGCTCAGGTGTTGGGCGACGGCTGGCGGCTGACCGACTGCACCCTGGCGGTCACGGTGGAGCCGTGCACGATGTGCGCGGGCGCGCTGGTGATGGCGCGGGTCGGCCGGCTGGTGTTCGGGGCGTGGGAGCCCAAGACGGGCGCAGTGGGGTCGCTGTGGGATGTGGTGCGCGACCGGCGACTGACGCACCGCCCGCAGGTGCGCGGCGGGCTGCTGGAACGCGAATGCGCCGCACCGCTGGAGGAGTTCTTCGCGCGGCATCGTTGAGGTGGTCTTCTCTGAGCTCGCGCCGAGACGACGTTTTGTGGCGTGATCATGGCCGTTTCTCGCCACAAACCGTCGTGTCGGCACGCGATTAGGGCTCAGGGCGACCGCCCGGTAAGCTTCCCGCCGGTGGCGTGTCCGAGCGGCCTAAGGAGCACGCCTCGAAAGCGTGTGACGGGTAACCCCCGTCCGAGGGTTCAAATCCCTCCGCCACCGCCAAAAGATCGATGTTCGAACCCAGCGAAAGCTGGGTTTGTTCGTCTTTGCCGAAACTAATTAGCACTGCTTCCTGTCGGCGTTGCGCTTGCCTTTTCGCGGCCTGCTGGCCGCGTGAGAGCAATTGGGGCACCGCGACGCCGTCCGTGCCGGTCGCTGCTAGGCCGGTCTCCAAAGTGCTCCGAGAAGCCGCTCGCGCGGGATTCTTGCGGGCGATCACCACACCCTTATCTCGCGCCATGAGCTGTACGAACGGTTCTTGTAGCTCGGCGTGATCGACACTGCCGTCTGCGGCGATGTACAGCCGGGTGAAGAAACCTTGATTGAACATGCGGCGTTCCCGGTGGTTGGCGGTGTCGTAGAGCCGGTAGCAGTTTGTCGCGAGCGCGAGCGCGGCATCGAGCAGCCTGACAAGTTCCTCCTGGGATTGCGCGACGGCGGCGGCGCGGGTGTCTGCCTCATGCAACTCGCGGGTGAGGCGGTCCATCTCCCGTTTGAGTATGTCCAGCGGAATCGCCCCGGCGTAATGGGCCTCAAGCAGCTTCTGGCGCTCATTCTCGAGTCGTTCTTGCTGACGGCGAGCTTCGGCCACGTCGCGCGCGGCCTGCTCAGTTTGGCCTGCCAGTTCGCGGATAATCGTTTCGCGAATGACGGCAGCACGTGCCACGCTCAGTTGCAAGGATCGGTAGAAGTCAATAACCCCTTCTTCAACACTGGTGACCGCGATATAGGAACGGCTGCAGGGCTTTTGCTTGTCGCGGCGACCCATACAGAAAAAGTAGTCGTAGGTGCCGCCACGGCCCTTGTTCCTCGAAAAAATTAAACGCTGGTCACATTCGCTACACCATACGGATCCTCTCAAATACTGGCTGTGACGGCTTTCTTTCTCACCTGCGAAGTTATGTGCCTTCATGACGTCCTGCACTCTTAGCCACGTATTGACGGAGACCAGCGGCTCGTGTGTCCCTTCGTGATACACACCCTTGTAGGCGACGATGCCGATGAAGTAGGGGTTAGTCAGCAGCTTGTGCAGCGCGCTGATGGTCACAGGTCGGCTCGGTACCTTCGGAGTGGCACGGGTCCGGAGTCCACGGGCTTCCAGTTCGGCCGCGAGCCTCGCCAAACTCCACTCGCCGGTCGCATACTGCTCGAAGGCCCCATCGCAGGTGGTCGGCACGATCTGGATCTGGCTCGACCCACCGGATGTCGGCGACGCCCTCGACGCGCCGTTTGTTGAGGTAGCCCAGGGGAGCGCGACCAGGGGTGCCGCCGGCGAGCTCCTTCACGAGCGGGTAGAGCCTTTTCCCGGCAGATTGGCCTGCGACAGATAGG
>NZ_AOHQ01000127.1:0-231 GCF_000416385.1 Mycobacterium sp. VKM Ac-1816D | reverse complement strand
GTGGTCGATGACGAGGTCTTGTTGGGTGTGTTGGCTGCTGCGGTGTCGGCGCGGAATCTGTTGGATGTGGTGATCTCCTCGGCGGTGGTGGCGGCCGAGCGGGCCGGTGTGCCGGGTCGGCGGCACCTGCGCACCGGGGCTGATCTGCTCCGGCTGTTGGGCATGGCCCCGGGTGCGGCGGCCCGGGCGGTACGGGTGGGACGCGCCGCATCGTCGTTGCCGGCGTTGACG
>NZ_AOHQ01000126.1:0-357 GCF_000416385.1 Mycobacterium sp. VKM Ac-1816D | reverse complement strand
CACAACGGATCCAACGCCGCACANAGCTCTTCCCCGGTCGTCACGTCCAGATCGAGGGTGGCCTCAAACCGGCCCTCAGCGTTCTGCACCACGGTCATCTCATTCAGCGTGGCGTCCTCGGCGACCGGCACCACCCGCTGCTCGACCGGTAGTGCCGCGACTCGGTCGAGGGCGATCGCCCGCGCCTTCGCCGCCACCTCGGCCGGCGTGGTCTGCACCATCAGTTTGGTCACCACCGCCGCCCGATCGTCGTCGGACAACGGTGCTCGAGACTCCACGTGAGTGACACCTTTGCCCACGGCATCGGCGAACTCGATACCGATACCGCCCAACCGCTGCGCGATCGTCAACGCCGGC
>NZ_AOHQ01000125.1:0-1218 GCF_000416385.1 Mycobacterium sp. VKM Ac-1816D | reverse complement strand
GCTACGTGTCGGACCCTGTCTTTAGAATCGTGGTATGCCGCCTCCGACAACGCCTTACGCCGCTGATGTGGTGAATTCGGTGTCTGATCGGTTGTCGGCGCTCTATGACGAGGCTGCTGAGTTGGTGGGGCAGCGGAATGCTCTTGATGGTCGGTTGGTGGAGATTGTCGCCGAGATCGATGGTGGCGATGGGCCGTCGTTGTGGGGTCATACGGGGTGTCGGTCGTTGGTGGAGTTGGTGGCGTGGCGGTTGGGGATGTCACCGCGTAACGCTCAGGTGATGGTGGCCATTGCCCAACGCTTGGAGGTGTTTCCGCGGTTGGCGGCGAACCTGCGCCAGGGGCAGATGTCACTGGATCAGTTCGGGGTGATCGCCGAGCATGCCGCTGATGGTTCTGATGATCATTATGCCGAGCTGGCCACGATGGCGACGGTGACGCAGTTGCGTACGGCGGTCAAGCAGGAGCCTCGCCCGCAGCCGGAGCGGCGGGATGGTTCGGTGCGGTCGTTCAGCAGGTGTGAACAGGATGGGTGTACGACGTATCGGATTCGGTTGCCGAGGTTGGAGGCGGCGAAGTTCGATGCGGCGTTGGGTGCGCACAGGGAGGGGTTGGTCGCGGACTGGCGACGCGACCACGACAACCCTGACGCTGATGGCAGGGATGGCCGGGATGGTGTGGAGGTGCCGCCGTTCCCGGACACCGTGGATGCGTTGATGAGTGTGGTCGAGTCCGGTTGGGACGCCGAAGCGGCGGCGCGTCCGCATGGGGCGCGCACGACGGTGGTGGTGCATTACGACGTCGAGAAGGGGTCGGTGGCGCTGCATCTGGGGCCGGTGCTGGCGGAGTGGGAGCGCCAGTTCTTGTTGTGTGATGCCAGTTGTGAGGTGTGGTTGGAGCGTCATGGCACGCCGATGGGTGCGGGGCGTAGTACGCGGACGATCAGTCGTCGGTTGCGGCGGGCGTTGGAGCATCGCGATGGGACGTGTGCGGTGCCTGGGTGTGGGGCGACGCGGGGTTTGCATGCCCATCATCTGGTCCATTGGGAGCATGGCGGGGCGACCGAACTAGAGAATCTCGTGTTGTTGTGCCCGTTTCATCATCGGTTGCATCACAAGGGGGAGATCACGATCGTCGGGCCGGCGGATCGGCTGGTGGTCACCGACTGTGAGGGTCGCCGGTTGACCGGGGCGTCGCTGGCCCGCCCGCCGACCGGGCC
>NZ_AOHQ01000124.1:0-164504 GCF_000416385.1 Mycobacterium sp. VKM Ac-1816D | reverse complement strand
ATCACCCGACAGGGACCGTCGAACCTCGCGGCGACCGAAGTCGCGGTCTGCGGCTCACCAAATCCGAGAATCGGGAACCGCGGCGCATTCGAACTTGTGTTCGACACTACGCCGAATCCGTGTCGTCTGCAAGGGTTCTCTCCGGGACAGCACACCCGACGGAAAGCGCACTGGTAGACACGACTCATGCAGATCGAAGACAGCGTCGTCGTCATCACCGGAGCGGGATCGGGTATCGGGAAGGCACTCGCCGCGGCGTTCACCGCCGCGGGCGCCTCAGTGGTCGCCGGTGATATCGACGCGCAGGCGGCCGCCGCGGCCGCCACCGAGATCGGCGGCAAGGCGATCGGCGTCGGTGCCGACGCCGCGACGATCGACGGAGTCGCGACACTGCTGGAAGCCGCGCGCTCGACATTCGGACCGGTCGACATCTTCGTGGCCAACGCAGGCATCATCGGCGCGCCCGAGCTCGGCAGCGACGCCGATTGGGACCGGGTCCTGGACGTCAACCTTCGTGCACATGTCCGAGCGGCTGATGCGCTGATCCCGGAGTGGACGGCCCGCGGCAGCGGCCACTTCGTGTCGGTCGCCTCGGCGGCCGGACTGCTCACCCAGATCGGTGCCGCCGGTTACGCCGTCACCAAACACGCCGCGGTCGGGTTCGCCGAGTGGCTGGCGATCACCCACGGCGATGACGGCATCGGAGTCACCGTGGTCTGCCCGATGGGAGTGGCCACCCCGCTGCTGGACGCGATCGTCGACTCGACCGATGACACCGCCCGGGTGGCCGCGGCTTCCATCACGACCGCTGGCGAAGTGCTCTCGGCCGACGATGTTGCCGCCGCAACCCTGGCCGGGGTACGCGACGGCACATTTCTCGTGCTACCTCACCCCGGGGTGCTGGACATGTACCGGGGCAAGGGCGCCGACTACGACCGCTGGATCGCCGGAATGCGCCGCTACCGACGCGCGCTGCACGAGAATGCGCACACAGCAGGCTGACACGAGAGGACTCGACACGATGACGACACTGGCTCCTGAGGTAGCCGATTTCTTGATGACGGGTACCCGCACCGGCATGCTCGGGTACGTCGCGGCAGACGGTCGGCCACTGGTGGCCCCGGTGTGGTTTATCCTCGACGGTAACGACGTGCTGTTCAACACCGATTCTGGTTCAGCCAAGGCGCGGGCATTTGCGCGCGACCCCAGAGTGGTTCTGTGCGTGGATGATCCGCATCCGCCGTTCTCGTTCGTCCAGATCCAGGGCACGGTACAGGTTTCCGATGATCTCGACGAGGTCCGGTCGGTCGCCACCCGGGCGGGCGGCCGTTACATGGGTGCGGACCGGGCCGAGGAGTACGGTCGACGCAACGGTGTCCCTGGCGAACTGGTCGTCAGGATCACCCCGACGAAGGTCGTCAAGGCGTTTCGCCTCGCCTCCTGACGCGGGGTCGACGTCAGCCGCCGCAGCGATTGCGGAAGTCCTTGGCGGGCTGCCTGATAGCCCTCAGCTCGTCGCGTACCTGCGGGTTGTCGGTGAGAAACCGCTCCATCGCAGCACGCCGTTCGTTCTCGTCGAGGCCGCTCAAAGAGGTGAAGAAGTCGTTCACCGGCGGATGGGTGAACAGATACGCAGAGGTTGCCGCGGATACTCCGGTGAGCACACCCGTCAGGTCCGCCGCCGTACAGTTCGGCGGCGGAGGTGGTGCCGGTGCTGCCGATGCCGTGCCCGCCGATGCGGTGAGAACGGCCAACACGCCTGCGACCGTCGCGACCAACCGCGCCGATTCCCCGTTCGGTGTCATCTCGTCCTCCTCTGATTCGTCATCGCCGCCCTCCCGCACTTCCACCGCCGACGTTGGGGCCGCCGGGCCTGCCGAAGCCCGGGTCGACTGGCACGCCCGGTCTGCCCACGCCGGGAACGAAGTCGACGTCGATACCCCAGTAGTAGTCGTCGCAGGCATACCAATCGAGGTCGCACGCGTAGGGCACATACGGACCCGACGAGCCACTGGGACCGTTGCCCGTGCTGGTACCACGCACGTCACCTTGCGAGCAGATGGTGGTTCCGCCGGCACTGGTGCAATCGGCGCCCGCATGCGGCGACGGTGTCGCAGAGAGGGCCGCCCCGATCAGAGCGGGGATGACAATTACTTCCAACAGTCGCATCTGACGACTCCCTCACCTCACGTCATGAGCGGACTCACGGCGAGCTGAACCCTTCGATCGTAAACCTCCGCGACCCAGCACACCAGGGGATTTACCCTGCTCAGGATTGGTTGTCGGTGGTTGGGGGCACCATGGTGGGATGCCGCCCGTCGCCGACCCGCTCGACCGCTTCAGTCAGCTGACGCGGGAGTGGTTCACGGGCACCTTCCCGGCCCCCACCAATGCCCAGGCACAGGCCTGGGCGGCGATCGCCGACGGTAGCGACACCCTGGTGGTGGCGCCCACCGGCTCGGGTAAGACACTGGCCGCCTTCCTCTGGGCGATCGACGACCTGGCGCGGTCCCCGGCCGAGTCCGCCGGCACCCGGGTGCTCTATGTATCACCGCTGAAGGCCCTCGCGGTCGACGTCGAGCGCAACCTGCGCACGCCGCTGACTGGCCTGACCAGGGTGGCCGAGCGACTGGGCGGTACGGCCCCGCAGATCACCGTCGGTGTGCGCTCCGGGGACACCCCGCCCAAACAGCGCCGCGCTCTCATCACCCGCCCACCCGACATCCTGATCACCACGCCAGAGTCGCTGTTCCTCATGCTGACGTCCTCGGCTCGCGAGACGCTGACCACTGTCACCACCGTCATCGTCGACGAGGTGCATGCGGTCGCGGCCACCAAACGCGGTGCGCACCTGGCGGTTTCGCTGGAACGGCTCGACGCGTTGCTGGAACGCCCCGCCCAGCGGATCGGTTTGTCGGCCACCGTGCGCCCGGCCGAAGAGGTGGCCCGTTTCCTCACCGGGGGCGCGGCGACCATCGTCTGCCCGCCCGCGGACAAGACCTTCGAGTTGCAGGTACAGGTTCCCGTGCCGGATATGACCAATCTGGCCGAGGGAACGATCTGGCCCGATGTCGAGGAACGCATCGTCGACCTGATCGAGACGCATCGGTCCTGCATCGTCTTCGCCAACTCCCGGCGTCTCGCCGAACGACTCACCTCGCGGCTGAACGAGATCCACGCCGAACGCAATGGTGTGGAACTGCCGGGAGCGACCGACACCGGTGGTGCCAACAAGAAGGTGGCCGGTGGGGCACCGGCCCACGTGATGGCCAGCGGGCAGAGTTTCGGCGCTCCCACCGAATTGGCGAAGGCACACCACGGGTCGGTGAGCAAGGAACAGCGCGCCCTGGTCGAGGATGACCTGAAGAGCGGTCGCCTCAAGGCCGTCGTCGCCACCTCCAGCCTCGAACTGGGCATCGATATGGGCGCGGTGGACCTGGTCATCCAGGTGTCCGCGCCACCGTCGGTGGCCAGCGGTCTGCAGCGCATCGGCCGCGCCGGACACCAGGTCGGCGAGATATCCCAGGGTGTGCTGTTCCCCAAACATCGCACCGACCTGATCGACTGCGCGGTCACCGTTCAACGGATGCGGGCCGGCCAGATAGAGACCATGCGCGTGCCCACCAACCCGCTCGACGTGCTGGCCCAGCACACCGTGGCCGCCGCCGCGCTGGAGCCGTTGGACGCCGACGCCTGGTTCGACACCGTACGGCGCAGCGCGCCCTTCGCGACGTTGCCCCGCACCGCCTTCGAGGCGACGCTGGATCTGCTGTCGGGTAAGTACCCGTCCACCGAGTTCGCCGAATTGCGCCCGCGATTGGTCTATGACCGCGACGCCGGATCATTGACCGCGCGCCCGGGTGCGCAGCGGCTCGCCGTCACCTCCGGCGGAGCGATCCCCGATCGCGGCATGTTCACCGTGTATCTGGCCTCCGAAGACGAAAAGCCGTCCCGGGTCGGCGAACTCGACGAGGAGATGGTCTACGAATCCCGTCCGGGTGACGTCATCTCACTGGGTGCCACCAGCTGGCGGATCACCGAGATCACCCATGACCGGGTGCTTGTGATACCCGCGCCGGGGTTACCGGCCCGGCTGCCGTTCTGGCGCGGGGACAGCGTGGGCAGGCCGGCCGAGCTCGGCGCCGCGGTCGGCGCCTTCACCGGTGAACTCGCCAAGATGGATTCCGAGGGTTTCCGGCAGCGCTGCCGTGATGTCGGGTTCGATGACTACGCCACCGACAATCTGTGGCAACTCATCGACGAGCAGCGCCAGGCCACCGGCGCGGTCCCCAGCGACAGCACCCTGGTGCTGGAGCGCTTTCACGACGAACTCGGCGACTGGCGCGTGATCCTGCACTCCCCCTACGGTTTGCGCGTCCACGGTCCGCTGGCATTGGCCGTGGGGCGCCGGCTGCGCGAACGCTACGGCATCGACGAGAAACCCACCGCTTCCGATGACGGCATCATCGTGCGGCTTCCCGACGGTGGGGAGGAACCACCCGGGGCGGACCTCTTCGTCTTCGAGGCCGATGAATTGGATGCCATCATCACCGCGGAGGTCGGCGGTTCGGCGCTCTTCGCGTCGCGGTTCCGGGAGTGTGCCGCCCGGGCGCTGCTGCTGCCCCGGCGCCACCCGGGTAAACGCTCCCCGCTGTGGCATCAGCGCCAGCGGGCCTCGCAGTTGCTCGACGTGGCCCGCAAGTATCCTGAGTTCCCGATCGTGCTGGAGGCCGTCCGGGAATGCCTCCAGGACGTCTATGACGTGCCCGCGCTGACCGAGCTGATGAGCAAGGTCGCCCAGCGCCGGGTCCGGCTCGTCGAGGTCGAGACCGCCACCCCGTCGCCCTTCGCGGCCGCCGCCCTGTTCGGCTATGTCGGCGCGTTCATGTACGAGGGCGACAGCCCGCTCGCCGAGCGGCGCGCTGCTGCCCTGTCATTGGACACGGTGCTGCTCGCCGAGTTGCTCGGCCGCGTCGAACTACACGATCTGCTCGATCCGGAGGTGGTGGCCACCACCGCCCGTCAGCTTCAGCACCTCGAGCCCGATCGCGCCGCCCGCGACGCGGAGGGTGTCGCCGACCTGCTGCGACTGCTGGGACCGCTGACCCAGGAGGAGATCGCCGCTCGGGCAACGACACCCGATATCGGCGGCTGGCTGGAGGGCCTGCGGGAAGCACGCCGGGCGTTGACCGTCTCCTTCGCCGGCCTGACCTGGTGGGCGGCGGTCGAGGATGTCGGATTGCTGCGCGACGGGGTGGGCGTCGCGGTCCCGGTGTGGGTGCCGGCAAGCCTCAGCGAGTCGGTGAAGGATCCGCTGGCCGATCTGCTGGGCCGATACGCACGCACCAACGGTCCCTTCAGCACCGACGAGGCGGCGGCACGATTCGGTCTGGGCATCCGGGTGACCTCCGATGTGCTCGGTCGACTCGCCGCTGACGGCAGGTTGATCCGCGGCGAGTTCACCACGACACCAGGCCCATCCGAACAATGGTGTGACGCCACCGTTCTGAAGATCCTGCGTCGCCGGTCGCTGGCGGCGCTGCGGGCAGCGGTGGAGCCCGTGAGCACCGCCGCCTATGGCCGTTTCCTGCCCGCATGGCAGCACCTGGGTTCGGAGCAGGTACGCGGTGTGGACGGGTTGGCCGCGGTCATCGAGCAGCTCGCCGGGCACCCATTGCCTGCGTCGGCGGTCGAACCGCTGATCTTCGGCCAGCGGGTCGCCGATTACCAGCCGGCGATGCTGGACGAGCTGTTGGCATCGGGCGAGGTCACCTGGTCGGGCGCCGGGCAGATCGGCGGTAGCGACGGATGGATCGCCTTCCACCTCGGTGAGACGGCGGCACTGACGTTGGCCGCGCCGGTCGACATCGACTTCACCGATACCCACCGGGCCATCCTGGAAGCCCTCGGTCACGGCGGCGCATTCTTCTTCCGCCAGCTCGCCGACGGTTCGGCCGGTACCGAGTTCAAAACCGCCCTGTGGGACCTGATCTGGGCGGGCTGGGTCACCGGCGACACGTTCGCCCCGGTGCGTGCCGTGTTGGCGGGGTCGCGGCGCGCCGGCGCCCCCGCGCACCGGCAGCGTCAGCGTCCACCCCGGCTGAGCCGCTACAGCCTGACCCAGGGCCAGCAACGCGCCGACCCGATGGTGGCCGGCCGCTGGTCCGCACTGCCCACCGCCACACCGGATTCCACGGTGCGCGCGCACTTCCAGGCCGAGCTGTTGTTGAATCGCTATGGCGTGCTCACCCGCGGCGCGGCCGACGGGATACCCGGCGGCTTCGCGATGTTGTACAAGGTGCTGACCGCATTCGAGGATGCCGGTCGCTGCCAGCGCGGCTACTTCGTGGAATCCCTCGGCGGTGCGCAGTTCGCGGCGGCCTCGACGGTGGACCGGCTGCGCTCCTATCTCGACGGAGTCGACCCGCAGCGCCCCGAACTGCACGCCGTGGCGCTGGCGGCCACCGATCCGGCCAACCCCTACGGCGTGACGCTGCCGTGGCCCGACGATCCCGAGTTGACCCATCGGCCCGGCCGCAAGGCCGGCGCATTGGTCGTCCTGGTCGACGGCGCCCTGGGCTGGTTCGTCGAACGCGGCGGGCGGACCCTGCTGAGTTTCACCGATGACCCCGACACTCAACAGGCCGCCGCCGCAGCCCTAGCCGGCCTGGTGAGCGCGGGCCGGGTGCCCTCACTGTTGGTCGAGAAGATCAACGGCACAAGTGTGCTGGAACTCGCCGGAGACACGACCCTCACCGCCGTCCAGGACGCGCTGCTGGGGTCGGGCTTCGCCCGCACCCCCCGTGGCCTGCGACTTCGCTGAGCGAACGATACTGAACTCATGCCCGAGGGTGACACGGTCTATCGCACCGCGACGAAACTGCGGGAAGCGCTCGTCGGCCGCACCCTGACCCGTTGCGACGTCCGAGTCCCGCGGTATGCGGCGGTCGACCTGACCGGCCAGCACGTCGACGAGGTGCTCAGCCGCGGCAAGCACCTGTTCATCCGCGTCGGCGCGGCCAGCATCCACTCCCACCTCAAGATGGACGGCAGCTGGGTGATCGGCTCGTTCCGTGGTCCCCAGCATCGGATCAGGATCGTGCTGGGCACCGCCGACACCGTGGCCTTCGGCATCGACCTCGGCGTGCTGGAAGTGCTCGAGCGCGCCAACGACCAGGACGCCGTCGCCCATCTGGGGCCCGACCTGCTGGGCCCGGACTGGGATCCGCAACTGGCCAGGCAGAACCTGATCGCCGAGCCGGATCGCGAACTCGCCGATGTGCTGTTGGATCAGCGGGTCATGGCCGGTGTGGGCAACGTGTACGCCAACGAACTGTGCTTCGTGCTCGGTAAGCGACCCGACTCCCCCGTCGGCGAGGTTCCCGATCCGCTACGCGTCGTCCAACGCGCACGGGACATGTTGTGGCTCAACCGCAACCGCGCCAATCGCATCATCACCGGCAATACCCGCAGGGGCCAGCAGTTCTGGGTGTACGGCAGGTCCGCAGAACCGTGTCGCCGCTGCCGTACCCCCATCAGGAGGGACGACAGCGGCGACCGTATCCGGTATTGGTGCCCCAACTGCCAACGCTGAGCGCGTCAGGCAGCGGCCTTGGACTGCGACTCCTCGGCGGGCGTGCGATTCGGCAGGGCCAGCCGCCAGATCTTCTTGACCACCGAGAAGAACTGCTTGGGCAGCGGTCCGCTGTTGTAGGGCAGGCCGTAGCGCTGGCAGATCTCGCGGACCTCACCGGAGATCTCGGCGTAGCGGTGGGCCGGGATGTCCGGGAACAAGTGGTGCTCGATCTGGAAGGACAGGTTGCCACTGAAGATGTGGAACCACTTGCCGCCGCTGAGATTCGCCGAACCCAGCAGCTGCCGGTAATACCACTGACCGCGGGTCTCGCTCTTGGTCTCCTCGACGGTGAACTCGTGGGTGCCCTCGGGGAAATGACCGCAGAAGATGATGGCGTATGACCACACGTTGCGCATCAGGTTGGCCGTCATGTTGCCGGCGAACACGAACGGTGCGAACGGCCCGGCCAGCAACGGGAAGGCCACATAATCTTTGACGGTCTGCTTCTTGACCTTCGCCCACATCTCGGTGAGCATCTCTTTCTTGTCGCGCAGTTTGATCTCACCGGAGCGGATGCGCTCGGTCTCCAACTCGTGCAGCGCGACGCCGTACTGGAAGAACACCATCAGCAGGAACGCGTAGACCGGATTGCCCAGGTAGTACGGATGCCACTTCTGGTCCTCGCTCATCCGCAGGATGCCGTAGCCGATATCGCGGTCCAGGTCCACGATGTTGGTGTAGGTGTGGTGCATGTAGTTGTGCGAGTGCCGCCACTGGTTGGACGGGCAGGCCGAATCCCATTCGAAGTTCTGCCCGCGCAACGCCGGATCGCCCATCCAGTCGTACTGGCCGTGCATGACGTTGTGGCCGATCTCCATGTTGTCGAGGATCTTCGACAAACCCAACATCACGGTCCCGACCGGCCAGGCCGGCGGTAGGAACAGCAGCACCCGGCCGCCGAACTCGAGACCGCGCTGCCACTTGATGATCTGTCGGATGTAGTTGGCGTCGCGCTCGCCGAGATCGGCGAGCTGGCGATCGCGGATGGCGTCGAGTTCGGCGCCGAAGGCCTCGAACTGTTCTGGGGTGAGCGTGTATTTGGCCGAGCTGCGGGGCTTGGCGGGGGTCGGGGTGGAGCTACGGGGCAAATCCAAGGTCGTCATGACATTGCCTTTCGTTTCTCGAAAACTTCAGGGATTCAGGGGTTCAGAGGTCGATGGCGACATCGCCGACCGGGGCGCTGACGCAGATCCGGATGTCTTCACAGTCGTCGGTGGATACCGTTCCGTTGAGCAGATTGCGCACCGCACCACGGGTTTTGGGTCGAGTGCAGCTGAAGCAGATGCCCATCCGGCAGCCGCTCTCGGGGTTCAGCCCGGCGGCCTCGGCCTGCTCGAGCAGCGTCTGGCCGCTGTCGGCGACCTCGACGCCACTGGTGGTGAAACTGACTGTGCCGCCTGTTGATTCGGCAGGAACGGCGAACACCGGCGGGACGAAACTCTCGGACCGGGCGTCCGGACGCAGTTCCCGGACCGCCTCGACCAGCGCCGGCGGACCGCACACGTAGACGGCATCGGGTTCGGCCATGGCCGCCGACAAGTGGTGGGCGGCGAAGTGGCCGTCGAGGTCGGCGCCCTGGTCGTCTCGGGTGTAGCCGTGCAGTACCCGCACACCGGGCATCCGGTCGAGCTCGTCGCGATAGCAGGCGTCCCGCTCCGAGCGTGCATAGTGGATGAAGGCCGCCTCACCGGTGAATCCTTCGGCCTTCAGCGTGCGCAGCATCGACAACACCGGGGTGATGCCGCTGCCGCCGGAGACGAACAGGATCCGCTCGGGACGCTGGGCCGGCATGGTGAAGTCACCGCCGACGGAATCCAGTCCGACGACCATGCCCGGGGTGGCGTTCTTATAGAGGTAGGTCGACACCAGGCCGCCGTCGTGCAGGCCGACGGTCAGCTCGATGAGCCGGCTGCCCTCGGCACTGGCCGGCGAGTACGGCCTGGTCCGGCGGCGGCCGTCGATCTCGACCGACAGGTTGATGTGCTGCCCCGCCCGAAAGCCGGTGAAGGCCTGGTTGGGTTCCAGCGTCAACGTGACGCTGCGGGTCGTCTGGCGGCGTACCGCCACCACCTTGGCGCGGGCATTGCCCTTGATCCACACCGGATCGACGATCTCGGTGTACCGGTCCACACCATGCGGTCCGGTCAACAGATCCAGCAGCGGAGAGCGGAGCACTCGATCCCGCAGCCGGTGCGTCAACGTTTCGGTGAACATATGTACACTCTGAAACAGTACCGCCGGTCTCGTCAACCAATATCACCAGGTTGTGATGGCCATAACACGGTGAACACCTGTACTCCCAAATCACTAACAAGTGGAGACGCAATGACGGGTACGACCCGATGAGCACAGTTGTAGGCTCGATGGTTGTGGAAAGCGACGCATCCAGGTCCCGGTCAGGGCGCTCCGGCCGAAGCCGGTCCAGCCGTCCGGCCAAGGACACGCTGTCGCGCGAGGAGCGCAAGGAGGTCACCCGCCGGGCCATCGTCGCCGCCGCCCTGCACCTGCTGGAGCAGGACAGCTTCACCGCGCTGAGCCTGCGCGAGGTGACCCGCGAAGCGGGGATCGTGCCCGCGGCCTTCTACCGACATTTCGAATCCATGGAAGCGCTCGGGCTGGTCCTCATCGACGAGTCCTTCCGCTCGCTGCGCGACATGCTGCGCGGCGCACGTGCAGGCAAGCTCGACCCCAACCACGTCATCGACTCCTCGGCCGAGATCCTGATCGCGAGCATCAGCGAACGCCGTGAGCACTGGCGGTTCATCACCCGCGAACGCTCGAGCGGAGTCTCGGTGCTGCGGTACGCCATCCGTACCGAGCTCCGACTACTCACCTCCGAGCTCGCCATCGACCTGGCCCGGTTCCCCGGCCTCAAGGGGTGGAGCAGCGAGGATCTCAACATTCTGGCCAGCCTGTTCGTCAACGCCATGATCTCGGTCGCCGAACTGGCCGAGGACGCCGCCGACCAGACCGCGCTCGACGAGATCAAAAGAACCGCCATCAAACAGATGTCGATGATCACCATCGGGGTCCGGGGCTGGAGCAGCGCGACCACCTAGAGTCGGCTCATGCCGACCCTCGAGCTCTCCCGCCCACGCCCCGAGATCGCCGTCATCACCCTGAACAGGCCGGCGAAACTCAACGCGCTGTCCCCCGAGCTTGTCGAGGATCTCCACGCCACCCTGGACGCGATCGCAGCGGACAACGACTGCCGGGTGGTGGTGCTCACCGGCGCCGGTCGCGGATTCTGCTCGGGGCTGGACCTCACCGACAGCAGCACGCCGCCGGTCTCGGACGGGCTGGAAAAGCCGCGGGCCGGGATGCGCTGGCAGGAACGTATCGCCGCGTTGACGGTCAAACTGCACCGACTCCGCCAGCCGGTGATCGCTGCGGTCAACGGCGCGGCCTACGGCGGCGGGTTTGCCCTCGCCATGGCCAGTGACATCCGCGTCGCCTCGGAGGCCGCGCGCTTTTGCACCCAATTCATCAAGCTCGGCCTCGGCGGCTGCGATATCGGAGTCAGTTACACGTTGCCGCGCATCATCGGCGCGGGCCCCGCCTTCGACCTGATCCTGACCGCGCGCACCGTCGATGCCGCCGAGGCGCTGCGCTTGGGCATGGTGTCCCGGATCGCGACGGACCCGCTCGCCGAAGCACTCGACATCGCCGAAACCATGTGCGGATTCGGCACATTCGGGCTGGAATCCACCAAACAGGTGCTGTGGGCCAACCTCGACGCGGGATGCCTGGAGACCGCACTGCAGGTGGAGAATCGCAGCCAGATCCTCGCCGCGGGCAGCGGTGCGATGCAAGCCTTCACCGATGCCTTCGCCGCGCGCAAGAAGGATTAGCGGGGCGTCCCGCCGCCGTCGACGATCACGACCTGCCCGGTGATGTAACTACCGGCCGCCGAGCACAACAGCAGCGCGGCCCCCACCATCTCGTCCGGGGATGCCAGCCTGCCCAACAAGGTGCCGTTGGTCATCGCATCGATGGCCTCCTGCGGGTTGTTGCGCATCATGTCGGTGTCCACGGGTCCGGGCGCGATGGCATTGACCCGGATACCGGCCGACACCAGCTCGGCGGCCATCGATCGGGTCATCGACATCAGCGCGGCCTTACCCGATGCGTAGATGGACAGCGCCGGCGCGAACATGAAGGCGCCGACCGAGACCATGTTCAGGACGGCCGCGGCCGCGCTGCGCTGCAGATGCGGCAGTGCGTGCTGCACCAGGAACACCGGTCCCTGCAGATTGACCGCATACGACTTCTGCCACGCCTCCGGCGTCATCTGGCCGATCGGCTGGGCCAGCGCGTTGGCGGCATTGTTGACCACCACATCGATGCCGCCGAACTCGGCAACCGTCGCCTCCACCAGGGCGCCCAGATCGTCCACGTCACCCATGTGCGTCGGTACCCCGATGGCCTGCCCACCGAGTCCGCGCAGATGCTCCGCAGCGGCGGCGCAGGCGTCCGGTTTACGGCTGGCGACGACCACCCTGGCACCGGCCAGCACGAAGCCTTCGGCCAGCGCAAGACCGATTCCGCGGGTGCCCCCGGTCACAATCACGGTGCGATCAGTCATGTCGAACAATCGGTCAAAGGCTGCGCGATCCACGCCAGTAGTAGACCAGATCGCCCCGCTGACGTGCGGGAAACTGGACCCCAGCAACCGACCGCGCGCCGCGCTGACCGGTCGCCTACGCTCGACGCGGACCCCTTCGAGGGGCACACCTAAGCTGTGAACATCTGGTTCGGCAGCTAATCTCGATCCGAACCGGGTGCCGCGCCGATCGGGCGGGCCCGCGAACCTGGAGGTGTAATGCAGATCGCTGGACGCGGGGCCGGCAAGATTGCCAGTTCAGTGCTGCATCGCCGGAACTACATCGCAGCCCGGAACATGTTCCGCGTCTACGAGCATCCGATCGCGGTCTTCAAGCAGTATCTGACCGGCGGCGGGAGCTACCCCACCACGATGCGCTTGCGCAGCCCGATGGGCTGGATCGAGCTACGCCTCTACTCGTCGCACGACCTGCTCACCGTCAACGAGATCTTCTGCCGGTCGGACTACCACGCCGATGCCGACGATCGTGTCATCGTCGACTACGGCTCCAATATCGGCATCTCGGCGGCGTATTTCCTGTCCCGCAGCAAGGATGCCTACACCTACCTGTTCGAGCCGCTGCCGCGTAACGTCACGCGCCTGCAGGAGAACCTGCGCCCCTTCGAGGATCGTTACACCCTGCAGCAGGTCGCGGTCGGAGCCAGCGCCGGCGAGGTCGAGTTCGGGTTCGAGGAGACCGGGCGCTACGGCGGCGTCAACGCCCACTTCGGCAACTCGCTGACCGTGACCTGCGTGGAGTCACAACAGGTGCTTCGCGATGTCATCGACAAGCACGGGCAGATCGACATCCTGAAGATCGATATCGAAGGCCTGGAAGCGGCCGTCATCGACAACATCCCGGTCGATGTCGCGGAGAAGATCAAGAAGCTCTACGTCGAGTACCTTTTCGACGAGAACCCGCTGGCGCAGACCCACTCGCTGGAGCACTACGGCGGTATCGCCCAGTTCACGCGCCTAGCGAACTGACAACTCCCGCCGGCTGACGAACCGGCGGGATGCACCGCCGAGCGGATCGTCGAACTCCAGGCATTGGGCCAGCAACTGCAGCGGCCGCGAGAAATCACCTGCCGCCACCTCGACGAGGCGCGGATAGAGCGGGTCGTTGTCGATCGGCACGCCCATCGAGTTCATCTGCACCCGCAACTGATGGGTCCGCCCGGTGCGTGGGCTCAGCTTGTACAGCCCGGCGCCCAGCCTCTCGGCATAGGTCTCGGCGTTCGGCTCGCCGGGCTCCTCGAACGCCTGCAGGCGACCACGCACCTTGGTGATCCTGCTGCGCAGCACCGCGGGAAGCGCGACGGTCGGGGTTCCGGCGGCCCGCGCCAGATAGGTCTTGCGCACGCGGCCGTCGGCGAACATCGTCTGATAGGCACCCCGCACCTCGCGGCGCACCGTGAACAGCAGCACGCCGGCGGTCAGCCTGTCGAGCCGATGCGCCGGGCTCAGTTCGGCGAGGCCGAGCTCACGGCGCAACCGCACCAGCGCGGTCTGCACCACATGCCCACCGCGGGGCATGGTCGCCAGGAAGTGGGGTTTGTCGACGACGACGATATCGTCGTCGTGGTGCACGATCGGCATGTCGAACGGCACCGTCACCTCGTCGGGCAGATCGCGGTAGAGGTAGACGTGCGCACCCGCCGCAAGCACCGAGTACTCGTCGTAAGGGATCCCGTCGGACGAGAACACCTCCCCGGCAACTACTTTGGCGCCCGCGCCCCAGCGCCGTTCGAACTCGTCGACCAGTCGGCCGCCGTGCAGGCGCACCCGTGCCGGGCCGATCCCGGCGTACCGGTCGGATGCGCTCAAGTGAGCGGCACCGGTTCCAGGATCTCCGCGCGCGCCTCCGGGGCTGCCGCCCGTAGGGCATCGGCGGACTCGTCGTCCGGTTGGGTCTGCGAGCGCACCTCGGCCTCCACCCGCGCCAGATAGGTCGCCACCTCGCGGTCGATATCCGCCTCGCTCCAACCGAGAACGGGCGCAACGGTTTCGGCGACTTCGCGGGCACAGTCCACACCCCGGTGCGGATACTCGATCGAGATCCGCATCCGACGGGCCAGGATGTCCTCCAGATGCAGCGCGCCTTCGGCGGCGGCGGCGTAGACCGCCTCCACCTTCAGGTACACCGGTGCAGCCGTGATCGGTTCCAGCAGTTCGGGTTTCCCGTCCGCCATCGTCAAAACCTCACTGATCAGCGAGCCGTACCGGTCCAGCAGATGCCGCACCCGGTAGGGGTGCAGATCATAATGGGCACCCACGTGTTCGGTCTGGTTCACCAACGCGAAATAGCCGTCGGCGCCGACCAGCGGCACCTTCTCGGTGATCGACGGCGCCACCCGGGTCGGCACGAATTCGGCTGCGGCGTCGATGGCGTCGGCACCCATCACCCGGTAGGTGGTGTACTTGCCGCCCGCAATGGCCACCAGCCCCGGCGAGGGCACCGCCACTGCGTGTTCGCGGGACAGTTTTGAGGTGGACTCGCTCTCACCGGCCAGCAGCGGACGCAGACCGGCATAGACGCCGTCGATATCGTCATGGGTCAGTGGAGTGGCGAGCACCGAGTTGACGTGACCGAGGATGTAGTCGATATCGGCCTTCGTGGCCGCCGGGTGGGCCAGGTCGAGATTCCAGTCGGTATCGGTGGTCCCGATGATCCAGTGTGTGCCCCACGGGATCACGAACAACACCGACTTCTCGGTGCGCAGGATGATCGCCACCTCGCTGACGATGCGATCACGCGGGACCACGATGTGCACGCCCTTGGAGGCCCGCACCCGGAACCGTCCGCGCTCCTTGCTCAACGCCTGGATCTCGTCGGTCCACACCCCGGTCGCGTTCACCACGACATGCCCGTGCACCTCGGTGACCGCGCCATTCTCCGTGTCGCGAACCCGCACACCGGTCACCCGGTCGCCCTCCCGCAGCAGCGCCACGACCTGGGTCGAGGTGCGCACCACAGCGCCGTAGTGCGCCGCGGTGCGGGCCACCATCATGGTGTGGCGGGCGTCGTCGACGACGGTGTCGAAGTATCGGATGCCGCCGATCAGCGAGCTGCGCTTGAGGCCAGGGGCCAGCCGCAACGCTCCGGCCTTGAGCAGATGTTTTTGCGCCGGAACGGATTTCGCGCCACCGAGCTGATCGTAGAGAAAGATGCCCGCCGCGATGTAGGGCCTCTCCCAGACCCGTTTGGTGAGGGGGAACAGGAATGGCAACGGTTTCACCAGATGCGGGGCCAGGGTCGTCAGCGAGAGCTCACGCTCGTGCAGCGCCTCGCGTACCAGGCCGAACTCCAGTTGCTCCAGGTAGCGCAGGCCACCGTGGAACATCTTGGAGCTGCGGCTCGACGTGCCCGAGGCGTAATCACGCGCCTCGACCAGCGCCACCCTCAACCCACGGGTCGCAGCGTCCAGGGCGGCACCGGCACCGACGACGCCACCGCCGATGACGACGACGTCGAACTGTTCGCTGCCGAGTCGTTCCCAGGCCGTCGCGCGCTGGGCCGGACCGAGTTGAGCTTGACCATTGCCAGAAATCGGGTCAGTCACGCTCTCGAGCCTACGTTGCGTGGCGGGCCGGTGTGGGCCGTCGAGACGAGGAACTGACCTTTAGTCGAGATCGTCGTGGGCCATCAGCCGGCGTGCCGCCTCGACGATCGAGCCCGACAGCGACGGGTACACCGACAGGGTTTGCGCCAGATCGGTGACGGTGAGGTTGTTCTGTACCGCCAGCGCGATCGGCAGGATCAGTTCGGAGGCGATCGGCGCGACCACCACACCGCCGATCACCACGCCGGTCGCGGGCCTGCAGAAGATCTTGACGAAGCCGCGGCGCAGCAGCGACATCTTGGCCCGCGCATTGGTGGTCAGCGGCAGCATCAGCGTGCGCGCGGGCACCTCACCGCTGTCGATCTTGGTCTGCGGGACGCCGACGGCCGCGATCTCCGGGCGGGTGAACACCGCGGCCGCCACGGTGCGCAGCCGGATCGGGTTCACCCCCTCGCCGAGTGCGTGGTACATCGCGATGCGGCCCTGCATGGCGGCCACCGACGCCAGCGGCAGCAGTCCCGTGCAGTCACCGGCGGCGTAGATGCCCGGTGCGGTGGTGCGCGAGACCCGGTCGACCTTGAGGTAGTTGCCGGGGCCCAGCTCGATACCGACCCGCTCCAGACCGAGGCCGCTGGTGTTGGGCACCGAGCCGACCGTCATCAGCGCGTGACTGCCCTCGACGGTGCGCCCGTCGGCCATCGAGACCTTGATACCGGTGTCGGTGCGGGTCACCGAGTCGGCGCGGGCGTTCTTCACCAGCTGGACACCGCGTTCGGCGAAGGCCTCCTCGAGCACCGCCGCCGCGTCGGAGTCCTCGTGGGGCAGGATCTGGTCCCGGCTGGCCACCACCGTCACCTTGACGCCGAGCTCGGTGTAGGCGCTGCAGAACTCGGCACCGGTGACACCGGAGCCGACGATCACCAGATGCTCGGGCAGCTCGGTCAGATCGTAGAGCTGGCGCCAGTTCAGGATGCGTTCGCCATCGGGGCGCGCATTGGGCAGCACCCGCGGCGTGGCACCGGTCGCGATCAGCACCACATCGGCCTTGAGCACCCCGGTCTTACCGTCGCGCGTGGTGACCTTCACCCGGTGGTGGGCCATCCCTGGCACGTCGTCGACCAGCTCGCCGCGACCCTGGACGACGGTGACGCCATTGCCGAGCAACTGCGAACCGATATCCGCCGACTGCGAGCGGGCGAGAGTCTTGACCCGGTTGTGGATCTGACCCAGCGAGATCTTGGCGTCGTCGATGGCGATGTCGAACCCGAGGCCGTTGGCGCGCCGCAGCTCGGTACGCACTCCCGTCGAGGCGATGAACGTCTTGGAGGGCACGCAGTCGAACAACACACACGCCCCGCCCACGCCGTCACTGTCGACGACGGTGACCTGGGCGGCCTCCGGGCCGCGCGCCGCCGCCACCAGGGCAGCTTCGTAGCCGGCCGGTCCACCGCCGATGATCACGATCCTGGTAGGCACGGTCATAACCTAGTCAATCCCGCTCGGCCGCGCTGCCGAGCCCGGCCTTATCCCCCGGGTCGCTTCGCTCGCCCCCGCAAGCGGGAGGTACCCCCAGCCCACCGTGACATTCCCCGGGTCGCTTCGCTCCTGCCCACCGGACCGCTTAAGGTTGGCCCCGTGCCGCTCTACGCCGCTTACGGATCGAACATGCATCCGGAACAGATGCTGCAGCGCGCGCCGCATTCGCCGATGGCCGGTACCGGCTGGTTGCACGGCTGGCGCCTGACCTTCGGCGGCGAGGACTACAGCTGGGAAGGGTCCCTGGCGACCCTGGTCGAGGACCCCGAGTCCAAGGTGTTCGTCGTGCTCTACGACGTGACCGCGGAGGACGAGGCCAACCTGGATCAGTGGGAGGGCTCCGAGCTGGGCTTCCACAAGAAGATCCGGTGCCGGGTACAACGGCTGTCCTCCGACACCAGCACCGATCCGGTCCTGGCCTGGCTCTATGTGGTGGACGCCTGGGAGGGCGGACTGCCCTCGGCGCGCTATCTCGGGGTGATGGCCGATGCCGCCGAGATCGCCGGGGCCCCGGCCGAGTACGTCCACGACATCCGGACCCGCCCGGCCCGCAACGTCGGACCCTGACTCGGTCTGAACCTGACTCCGTCGGCCCCTGACGCGTCTGCAATGTTCCGCTGACAGCGTTGTCATGGACATATATCCGTGACAACGCTGTCAGCGGAACATTGCGATCTAGACCAGGCCGGACTGCTCCACCAGGTTGACCATCGTGCGCACCCCGACCGCGAGCGCCCGCTCGTCCAGGTCGAAGGTCGGCTGGTGCAGATCCAGCTGCGGGCCCTGACCCGACCACACACCCAACCGCGCCATCGCCCCCGGCACCTCTTCCAGGTACCAGGAGAAGTCCTCGCCGCCACCGGACTGGTGGGTGTCGGCCAGCGCGTCGGGCCCCAGCGCCTCGATGGCGTGGGTGAAGATGCGGGTGGCCACCTCCTCGTTGACCACCGGCGGCACACCGCGACGGTAGTTCACACTGTGCTCCACGGCCAGCGGCGCCAGTAGCGACGAAACAATCTCGCGGACAAGTGATTCCAGGGTGAGCCAGGTGTCCCGGCTGGCGGTGCGAACGGTGCCCGCCAATGTGCCGGTCTGCGGGATCGCGTTGGCCGCGACACCGGCGTTGACCGCACCCCACACCATCACGGTGCTCTTGCGTGGGTCGATACGACGCGACAGCACACCGGGCACCCCGGTGATCAACGTGCCCAGGGCGTACACCAGATCCCCGGTCAGATGCGGGCGTGAGGTGTGCCCGCCCGGCGAGTGCAGGGTGATCTCGATGGAGTCCGCCGCGGAGGTGATCGGCCCCAGGCGCACCGCGACCTTGCCGACCTCCAGGCGCGGATCGCAATGCAGCGCGAAGATCCGCGCCACCCCGGCGACGGCGCCGGCGGCCACCGCGTCGATCGCCCCTCCGGGCATCAGCTCCTCGGCGGGCTGGAAGATCAGCCGCACCCCGACCGGCAGTTCGGGCGCCGACGCCATCGCCAGACCCGCACCGAGCAGCACACTGGTGTGCGCGTCGTGCCCGCAGGCATGCGCGACGCCCGGCACGATCGAGCTGAACGGCAGGCCCGTCCGTTCGGCCATCGGCAGCGCATCCATATCGGCACGCAAGGCCACCCGCGGGCGATCCTCGGGACCGAAATCACAGGTCAGACCGGTACCGCCGGGGAGCACCTTCGGGTTCAGCCCCGCGTCGGCCAGCCGGGTGGCGACGAACTCGGTGGTCGCGAACTCCTGGCGCCCCAACTCGGGGTGGGTGTGGATATGGCGCCGCCACGCGACAAGGTCGTCATGGTGCGCTGCCAGCCAGTCCTCGGTGTGCGCCCGCAGGGTCATGCGTTCTCCTGCCGCTCGGCCAGTGCGGCGAGCACCCTGTCCCGTTCGTCGGCATTCTCGGACAACGCGACAACGGTGCGCGCCAGCATGATCGCTCCTTCCACGACGGCTTTGTCCGCGCTCGGCCCGACGGCCGCGGCGGTGAATCCGGGTTGGTGCAGCGATGCGCCCCCGGCGTCGATGCCGACGACGGGGTGGATACCGGGCAGGCGCTGGGTGACGTTACCCATGTCGGTGCTGCCCAACGGGAACGCCGCCTCCAGCTCGACCGGCAGCGGATGCCGCCCGACGCGCAGCAGTTCGGACCGGAACACCTCGGAGAGGAATCGGTCGGGCACCAGCGCGTCGTATGGCGGGGCCGTCTCGCGGATCTCGTGGGTGGCACCGGTGGCGACCGCCCCCGCCGCGAAACAGCCGGCCATCCGCTCCTCGAGGGCCTTCAGCGAGGTCATGTCGGTGGCGCGCATGGTGTAGCGCAGTTCGGCGTGACCGGGGATGACGTTGGCGGCCTGCCCGCCCTCGGTGACGATGCCGTGCATCATCTGCCCCGGCATCAGCTGCTGGCGCAACAGCCCGATGGCCACCTGTGCCACGGTGACCGCATCGGCGGCATTGATCCCGAGGTACGGAGCGACGGCGGCGTGCGATTCTCGGCCCGTGTAGCCGACGGCGACCTCGGACAGCGCAAGCGAGCGCGCCGCCGCGATATCGGCGGGCCCGGGATGCAGCATGACCGACGCGGCGATGTCATCGAACGTTCCGGCGTTGAGCAACAACACCTTTCCGCCACCGGCCTCCTCGGCCGGGGTGCCGATCAGCACCACGGTCAGACCCAGCTCGTCGGCCACCTCGGCCAGCGCCAGGGCGGTGCCCACGGCGGAGGCGGCGATGATGTTGTGTCCGCACGCATGTCCGATCTCGGGAAGCGCGTCGTACTCGGCACAGATTCCGATGGCCAGATCCCCGCTGCCGTATTCGGCACGAAACGCGGTGTCGAGCCCGCCAGGGGCGTCGAGGACCTCGAAGCCGCGTTCGGCGACCAGCGTGCGGGTCTTCGCGCAGCTGCGGTGCTCGGCAAAGGCCAGTTCGGGCTCGGCGTGGATATCGTGCGACAGCGCGATCAGGTCGCCGCTGCGGCGATTGACGGCGTCCTCGACGCTCGACGACGCGGTGACCGTGGACATCCTGGCAGTATCTCACTCGTGTCTGATGCTCAGTCGGCCGCCGATGCCGCCGCCCAAGCGATCGGTGAGCGCACCGGTGTGTCCGCCCATGATGTCGCCGTCGTGCTCGGGTCGGGGTGGGCGCCCGCGTTGACCTCGCTCGGCGAACCGACCGCGTCGCTGCCGATGGCCGACCTGCCGGGTTTCACCCCACCCACGGCGGCCGGGCACACCGGTCGGGTGCATTCGCTGCACATCGGTGAGCACCGGGTTCTGGTGCTGGTGGGGCGGATTCACGCCTACGAGGGACACGACCTCCGCCATGTCGTGCACCCCGTGCGCACGGCCTGCGCGGCCGGTGTGGGCACGGTCATCCTGACCAACGCCGCCGGTGGGTTGCGCCCCGACATGTCCGTCGGCCAGCCGGTGCTGATCTCCGACCACCTCAACCTGACCGCGCGCTCGCCGCTGGTCGGCGCGCAGTTCGTGGACCTTGTCGACGCCTACTCCCCCGCGCTGCGCGCGGTGGCGCGCGATATCGATCCCGGCCTGGCCGAGGGCGTGTACGCCGGCCTGCCCGGCCCGCACTATGAGACGCCCGCGGAGATCCGGATGTTGCGCACGATCGGAGCCGATCTGGTCGGCATGTCGACGGTGCACGAGACCATCGCGGCCAGGGCCGCCGGCGCGGCGGTGCTCGGTATCTCACTGGTGACGAATCTGGCGGCCGGGATGACCGGGCAACCACTGAACCACGAAGAGGTGCTGGAGGCGGGCCGGCAGTCGGCGACCCGGATGGGTGCACTGCTGGCGGCGGTCATCGAGCGGATCTGAACCGACCCGGCGGAGCTCAGCCCACCAGGTAGCGCTGCAACGTCGGCCCGATCCAGCCGACGACGTCGTCGTGGCTCATCTGCTGCAGCGGCGGGAACCCGAGGACGTAGCGACACAACGCCATCCCGAGCACCTGGGTGGCGGCCAGGCCGGCGCGCACCGGCGCCTGCGCCGGATCGTCGATGACCTTGCCGATCACCGGCGCCAGCTGCGCCGCGAAGATCGTCCGCATCCGTTCGGCCACCGCCTCGTTGGTGACACCGGCGCGCAGCAGGATGAGCAACGCCTCGTCGCGCTCCCACCGCTCGATGAAGTGGGCCGCCAACGCCCTGCCGATATCGGCGATCGGGATGTCAGCCAGATCCGGCAGTTCCAGATCGAACTCGGCGGCCGCGGCGAAGAGGTTCTCCTTGGTGCCGTAATAGCGCATGACCATCGACGGGTCGATGCCGGCGTCGGCGGCGATGGCGCGAATGGTGCCGCGTTCGTAACCGTCGGCGGCAAAGCGTTCCCTGGCCGCGGCCAGGATGACCGACTTGGTCTCGGATGCCGATCGCCTCATGTCAACGACTGTAGGCCAACAGGTGTTGACATTCCCATCGCAGGCGCGAATAGTTTGTCAACAACCGTTGGCCAACACTTGTTGACAAAGGAGTGGTGATGATCGATGTCCTGATAGCCGGCGCGGGACCGGTCGGGTTGACCGCCGCGATCGTGCTCACCCAGCGGGGCCGCCGCGTCCAGGTGATCGACGACCAGGCAGCGGGCGCCAACACTTCCCGGGCCGCGGTGGTCCACGCTCACACCCTGGAACTGCTCGCCCCCTACGCGGTGTCCCGCGACCTGGTGGCCCGGGGCATCCAGGTACCGGCATTCAGCATCCGCGATCGGGACACCACTCTGCTAACGGTGCCGTTCGGCCGTCTCCCCACCCCGTATCCGTACACATTGATGATCCCCCAGGCCGATACCGAAGCCCTGTTGCTCGGACGCCTGGAACAGCTCGGCGGACACGTGCTGCGGCCGGTTGCCCTGACCGACGTCAGCCGGCATGGCGATGGCATCACCGCCGTCTGCGCCGACGGCCGAGAGATCCGCGCCCGCTATCTCCTGGGCGCCGACGGTCTGCACAGCACGGTGCGCGAGCGCGCCGGCATCGGGTTCACCGGCAGTACCTATGCCGACGCGTTCGTCCTGGCCGACGTCCGCCTGTCCGGGGGACTGGGCGCCGAGGAGGTCATTCTCTACTTCTCACCGGCCGGCCTGGTGGTCGTGGCACCGCTGCCCCAGGGGCGGCACCGCATCGTGGCCACAGTCGACGAGGCACCGGCCGAACCCGACGCCGCCTTCGTCCAACACCTACTGGACGAGCGGGGACCGCAGGCGCAGCGGGCCGTCGTCGAGCAGATCGTCTGGAGTTCGCGTTTCCGCGTGCATCACCGGATCGCCGATACGTTCCGCAGTGACCGGATGCTGTTGGCAGGCGATGCCGCCCACGTGCATTCGCCGGCCGGCGGTCAGGGGATGAATCTGGGTATCGAGGACGCGGTGACCGCCGGCGAGGCGCTCGACCGGGTGCTGGACGGGGCACCGGAGAGCCTGCTCGATGCGTACGCCACCGAGCGCAAGCGCACCGCCGAAAGCGTCATCGCGCTGGCGGGCAGGCTCACCGATCTGGCGACAGTGCCACCCGGGCGACGCCGGCTACGCAACACCGCGCTGCGGATGGCCGGCACGCTTCCTGCCGTTCGGCGGGCAGCGGCGTACCGGCTGTCGGGTGTGGACCGGCGCTAGAGGTGCGCCACGGATCGCCGCCTGCTCAGCGCGGCCATCCCCTTGGCCAGGAACGGCGCCGCGAACAGCATCAGCAGGATCCGCACCACCTGGGCCGCGACGATGAAGGTGACGTTGGATCCGGTGTCGACGGCGGTGGCCAAGACCGCGTACACCCCACCGGGGCTGGTCGCCAGGTATCCCTCCAGCAGGCTCAGACCGGTGAAGTGGGCCAGCAGCACACCAAGGCCCGCGGTGGCGACGGTCAGCAGCACGATCAGCGCCAGCGCGGCGGGCAGCGCACGGCCCACCGAACGCAGGGACTCCCGGGTGAACGCCAGCCCGGCCTGCCACCCGATCAGCAGGTAGCCGAGTTCGACGAGAACGACGGGAACCGTCAGGCCGAACGAGTAGCCGCTGAGCTCGAGGCCGACGGTCAGCGCCAGCGGTCCGAGCAGGCCCGCGCCCGGTAGCCGGATCAACCTGCCGACCAGCGCACCGACCATGATCAGCGCCGCCATGATCGCGACGCTGAGATACCAAGGCGCCGCGCCGGTTTCGCCGAGCGGAGACACGCCCGGATGCGACTTGTCGGCGTGGAAGATCAACGTCACCACCAGCGGCATGGATGCGGTCACCACCCCGACCCGCAGATACTGCACCACCGAGACGACGCGTTCGTCACCGCCGAGCTCCCTGGCGATGGCGACCAGGCCGGAGGCTCCGCCGGCCGTCAGGGCCAGCGAACCCGTCAGCGGGCTGATATCGCGGCGCAGCCCCAACAACGCCCCGGCCAGCACGCTCAGGGCCAGCGTCGCGACCACGATCGCCAGGACCACCGGCCAGTCCGGACCCAGGGCGGCCGCGGCGTCCGGGGAGACCATCGTCCCGATGTAGACACCGAGGACACCCTGGGCGGCCATGCCTGCCCGACGCGGTATCCCGGCGGGAGCGAATGACGTCAACGCCAAGCCGATACCGACGACCAGTGCGGCGAACAGCGCCGCCGACGGGACGCCGAGGGCGGTGAATCCCACGGTCACACCGACGCTGACCACAGCCAGCACCAGCCATTTCGCCGTCGAACGCAGCGCCTCAGCCAATCCGCCACCTCCTCATATAGCAAGTATGAACTTGGTAATTAAAGATCGCAAACAGCAGATAGACCATGAATTGATCAGGTATAACTTGGTTTATGAGTGCTTCCGACGGCACCGCCGCGACGGAGTTACGCGAGTCGGTGATGGCCGTGGCCCGCCAGCTGCGTCGCCATCGACCCGACCATGGCCTCACCCTGAGCCAGATGCAGGTGCTGGCCGAGGTGACCCGTACCGGGGCGGCCACCCCCGCCGAGCTCGCCGCCCGGATGCATGTGCGGGTGCAGTCACTGACCGACAGCATCAACGGACTGGTCACCGCGGGCCTTGCCTCGCGACGGACCGACGACGGCGACCGCAGAAGGCAGCTGGTGGAGCTGACCGAGGCCGGAGCACGGTTGCTGGCCACCGATCGTGCCGAACGCGATGCCTGGTTGCACCGCTCGATGCGGGAGAACCTCACCGATCTGGAGTTCGACCTGCTGATGCTGGTGGCCCCGGTACTGCGCAAGCTGGCCGATGCCGAACCGGGCACAATCGGGGCATGACACAGCCGCAGGACTGGATCGCCCACGACCCGGATCCGGTCACCGCAGCCGAGCTGTCCGCCTGCGATGATGCCGAGCTCGCCCGCCGGTTCGCCCACCCGCTGACCTTCGGCACCGCGGGCCTGCGCGGGCCGGTACGGGGCGGACCGGATGCCATGAACCTGGCGGTCGTACTGCGCACCACCTGGGCGCTGGCCCAAGTACTCAAGGACCGCTGCTTGGCCGGATCGCCGGTCGTGGTGGGCCGCGACGCCCGGCACGGGTCCGAGCAGTTCGCCATCGCCGCAGCCGAAGTGCTTGCCGCCGAGGGATTCTCCGTCACCCATCTGTACACACCGACACCGACACCGGTGGTGGCGTTCGCAGTCCGCAGGCTCGGTGCGGCCGCCGGGGTTCAGATCACCGCATCGCACAACCCGGCCGCCGACAACGGCTACAAGGTGTACGGCGACGGCGGGATGCAGATCATCTCGCCCACCGATCGCGAGATCGAGTCCACTGTCGCCCGCGCCCCGCATGCCGACGAGATACCCCGTACTCCGGTGCCGCCCGCCGGCGCCGACCTGATCACCGCATACCTCGAGCAGGCCGCGAAGGTGCGTCGTGCGGCCGGCTCGGTCCGCGTGGCGTTGACCCCGCTGCACGGCGTGGGGGGTGAATTCGCTTTGGACGCATTGGCGTTGGCGGGTATCGACGATGTGCACATCGTGGCGTCGCAGTTCGCACCGGATCCGGACTTCCCCACCGTCGCCTTCCCCAACCCCGAGGAGCCCGGCGCCACCGATCGCCTGTTGGCACTCGCCGCGGACGTGGCGGCCGATATCGCGATCGCGCTGGACCCCGATGCGGATCGGTGTGCCGTCGGCATCCCGACCCCCAGCGGTTGGCGCATGCTCAGTGGTGACGAAACCGGTTGGCTACTGGGCGATTATCTTCTTTCTCGGCACCCCGCACCGGACCAGGCGCTGGTCGCCAGCACCGTGGTGTCCTCACGCATGCTCGCGGCCATCGCCGCGGGTTACGGTGCCCGGCACGCCGAGACGCTGACCGGGTTCAAATGGCTGGCGCGGGCAGGCTCCGGACTGATCTACGCCTACGAAGAGGCCATCGGGCACTGTGTGGACCCGGACACCGTGCGGGACAAGGACGGAATCAGCGCCGCGGTGCTGGCGTGTGACCTGGTGACCGCCCTGCGGGCACAGGGGCGTACCCCACACGACGCGCTCGACGACCTTGCCCGTCGCTGCGGTGTGCACCTGACGCTGGCCGTCTCCCGGCGCGTCGATGATGCCGATGCCGCGATGGCCCGGCTACGGGCCGATCCGCCCCTCGAGCTCGCGGCCGTGCCGGTCACCGTCGAGGATCTGGACCTGCGCCGCGGTCAGCAGCGCACCGACGCGTTGCTCTTCACCGGCGACGGGGTGCGCGTGGTGGTGCGACCATCGGGCACCGAGCCGAAGCTGAAGTCCTATATCGAGATTCGCCGGCCTCGTACCGATGACCTGGCCGCGGCCCGCGCGGAGGCCGCGACGCTGGGTGCCGCGGTGCGCTCGGTCGTCGAGCGGTTCTAGTCAGCGCGGACCGAACTGCCGGTCACCGGCGTCACCCAATCCCGGTACGATATAGGCGATCTCGTTCAGCCCGTCGTCCACGGCAGCGGTGATCAGTCGGATACCTGGCGCGGCCTCTTCCAGTGCCGCGATACCTTCGGGCGCGCACACCACGCAGATGGCGGTGATGTCGTCGGCATTGCGGTCACGCAACAGACCCAGGGTATGGGCCATCGATCCGCCGGTGGCCAGCATCGGGTCGAGCACGAAAACCGAACGGCCGCGCAGATCGTCGGGCAGCGACGCCAGGTACGGGGTGGGCTGGTGGGTCTCCTCGTTGCGAGCGATCCCGACGAACCCGACTTGGGCCTCCGGAATCAGCGCATGTGCCTGGTCGACCATGCCCAGTCCGGCCCGCAACACCGGCACCAGCAGCGGCGGATTGGCCAACCGGGCGCCGGCCGTCTCGGTCAACGGGGTACGCACCGGGATCGACTCGGTCGCCGCCTCGCGGGTGGCCTCGTAGACCAGCATCAGGGTCAGGTCCCGCAACGCCGACCGGAAGGCGGCGTTGTCGGTGCGCTCATCGCGCAGGGCGGTCAGCCGGGCGGCAGCCAACGGGTGATCGACGATCTGGACGTTGAGGTGACCCATGGGCACAGAGACTAGTCGGCACCCGGGGCGGACCCGCACCCGAAAACCGGATGGAACCGATCCGGCATCGGCTGCGTCATAACGACATGTTCGCTGATACCGCGGCCATCGGAATCCGGGCCGTCGAACTGGCCCGGTTGTCCACCGACCTCGACGCGGTCGCGGCCGAGCTCCCAGGGGCCGCCGCGGCCTGCGCCGGTGCGCTCGGTCCGGTCGGGACCGACTTCGTGGCCGCCCTCACCGGCGCCCTGGAGGCGGCGGCGCAGCTGACGCATCGGCTCGCTGCCGCCCTGGGCGCCGCGGGCGACACCACCGCGCGCACAGCCGCGGACTATCTGGACACCGACCGGCTGTCCGCGATGCGGCTCGCGCTCTGACATGCCCACCGCGCTCAGCACCCCGCTGCATCATCTGCTCGCACAGCTCGGGCCGGGCGCGCCCGCGCGTCCCGATGCCGAACTGGCCGTGCTGGGGTCCCGGTTGTCCGAGACCGCAGCGGCGCTCGGTCGCCTGGCCGACGCCCTACCGCAGTCCTGGTCCGGCCCCGCCGCATCGGCGGCCTCGGGATATCTGCGCGAGGTCTCCGATGCGCTGCACGCCCTCGCCGAGCATCTCGGTGCGTTGGGCGCCGAGATCGACGAGGCCGCCGGGACCGTCACCGGGGTGCGGGCCGAACTCGAACGGCTGATCACCGACTTCGAGACGCGTGCCGCGGCCCTGCAGGCCCAGCCCGGTGGCGCCGAGGTGGTCGCCGACGAGGCTCAACGTGCGCACGCCGCCGCAAACGGGCTGGTCGGCGATCTCCGCGGCCGGCTGGCAGGCGGTGCGCAGAACCTGGCCACGCCACCGCCGGCGCTCGCACCGGCCGGCCTGGGTCCGGTGGCGACCGGTTCGGCCGGGGGCGCCCGTCCGGGTTCCGGGCTCGCCGACGCGGTACTCGCCGCGCACCGACAGATCGAGGCGCCGGATGCCGCACAGTTCGGGGCGGGCGAGGCCGTCCGCCTGCCCGACGGCAGCACCGTGGCAGCCCCGAATGCCGTGGCGGCCGGCGCGGTGCGCCACGCCCTCACCCAGCTCGGGGTGCCCTACCAGTGGGGTGGCACGACGGCCGGGGTCGGGCTGGACTGCAGTGGGCTGACGCAGTGGGCCTACCGGGAGGCCGGTCTGGACATCCCGCGGCTGGCCCAGGAACAAGACATCGGGGCGGCGGTGGACGCCGGGTCGCTGCGCCCCGGCGATCTGGCCGTCTGGGACGGTCACGTCGCGATGATCGTCGGCAACAACACCATGATCGAGGCGGGTGATCCGGTCCAGCTCTCCCCCGTCCGGACGACCAATGCCGGTCAGGGATTCCAGGGTTTCTGGCGTCCCACCGCATGACCGGTTCGGCGCCCAGCCGGGTGTGGCCCGGAACCGCTCAGCATGCATCGTTACGCTATGCGCCATGGCGGCTGACATCGTGCCGGTCCGGCTCGGACTGACCAATGGCGACCTGTACACCCTGTGGGCTCCGCGCTGGCGCGATGCAGGTGACGAATGGGAGGCATTCCTCGGCAAGGACGAGGACATCTACGCCTTCGAGTCCGTCGCCGACCTCGCCGCGTTCGTCCGGACGAACGACGACAACGATCTCACCGATCACCCGGCCTGGGACAAGCTCGTCAAGGCCAACGCACACCGCTTCGATCCGACCGAGGAGCGGCGGCACGATCTGATCGGGGTTCCCGAGCTCGTCGCCGAGAAGCCGACCGCCGATTCGGTGGCCACCCTGCACGGTGCGCTGGCGCTGGTCTCGGCCATCGGATCGGTGTGCGAACTGCCCACCATCACCAAGTTCTTCAACGGCAACCCGGTGCTGGGCACCCTCGGTGGCGGTATCGAGGCCTTCGAGGGCCGCGCGGGGCGCAAGCGCTGGACCGAGATCGAGGCGGTGATCGGCCGGGCCTGGGACGGGGTGGTCGACACCATCGACGAACTGGTCAGCACACCCGAGGTGAACCAGGCGGAATCGGCCAAGGCCGCCGCCGAGCTGGACGAACCCGCCCCCGAGATGGACGACATCCTCATCGAGGACGACGACGAGGACGTGGTCATCGAGGGCGTGGTCGACACCGAGGAGGAGGAAGACGCGCTCGAGGCCGAGGCCGAACGCCAGGTCCTCGGCAGCGACGACGACTTCTGGACCCAGGTGGGCATCGATCCGATCCGCATCATCACCAGCAGCGGAACCCTGTACACGCTGCGCTGCTATGTCGGTGACGATCCCCGTTTCCTCGGCCGCAACGGTCGCATCAGCGTGTTCAGCTCCGAACGGACGTTGGCCCGCTACCTGGCCGACGAGCACGAGAGCGACCTTTCCGGGTTCAGCTCGTACGAGATCATCCGCACCGCCGCCACCGACGGGTCGCTGCGCGTCGAGGTCACCGACGAGAACATCTACGTGCTCTCCGGTCTGGTCGACGATATCGCCGACGGCCCGGAGGCCGTGGATCGCGACCAGCTGGATCTCGCGCTGGAACTGCTCAACGACGTCGGTGACTACGCCGAGGACCCCATCGTGTCCAAGTCGCTGGCCGCCGATCAGCCGCTGGGTTCGTTCGTCGCGCACGTGCTCGATCCCGCCAAGCCGCGGCCCAAGGGTTCGACGGCGAAGGCCGTCGAACAATGGGAGGCGCTGGAGCGCTTCGTCGAATCGCGCCTGCGGACCGAGTGATTTGTGGAGTCTCAGCCGCTCTGGTGGCGGCCGAGACTCCGCAAACCGTCAGCCGATCAGCACCGCGTACCGCGGTTTGATCACCCCGTCGATCAGCGCCAGCCGTTCGTCGAAATGCAGGAACGACGACTTCATGGCATTGATGGTGAACCGTTCCAGGTCGCTCCAGCCGTAGCCGAACGCCTCGACCAGGCGCAGCATCTCCTGGCTCATGGTCGTGTCACTCATCAGCCTGTTGTCGGTGTTCACCGTGACCCGGAACCGCGCCCGCGCCAGCAGATCGAACGGGTGCTCGGCGATGCTGTCCACCGCGCCGGTTTGCACGTTGGAGCTCGGGCAGAGCTCCAACGGAATTCGCTTGTCCCGCAGCAGCGCCGCCAATCGCCCGAGCTCCAAGGTGCCGTCCTCGGACACCGTGATGTCGTCGGCGATGCGCACGCCGTGGCCGAGTCGGTCGGCGCCACAGAAGGCGATGGCCTCGTGGATAGACGGCAGGCCGAATGCCTCGCCGGCGTGAATGGTGAAGCGCGCGTTGTTACTTCGCATGTACTCGAAGGCGTCCAGGTGCCGACTCGGCGGATATCCGGCCTCGGCGCCGGCGATGTCGAAACCGACGACCCCGCGGTCGCGGAACCGCACCGCCAGCTCGGCGATCTCCCGAGAGCGAGCGGCGTGCCGCATGGCGGTCACCAGGCAGCGCACCACGATGGGGCGACCGGCGCCGGCGGCGGCCTTCTCCCCCTCGGCGAACCCGTCGAGCACGGCGTCGACGACCGCGTCGAGGGACAGTCCCCCGTCGATATGCAGTTCGGGTGCGAAGCGCACCTCGGCGTAGACCACGTTGTCCTCGGCCAAATCTTCGACACACTCGTAGGCCACCCGGTGCAGTGCCTCCGGCGTCTGCATCACCCCGACGGTGTGCGCGAACGGCTCCAGATAGCGCACCAGCGAACCGCTGTGGGCGGCGGTGCGGAAGAAGGTGGCCAACTCGTCGGCGTCGGTGGCAGGCAGGTCCGCATAGCCGGTCTGCTCGGCCAAGTCCAGCACCGTCGCGGGCCGGAGCCCGCCGTCGAGGTGGTCGTGCAGGAGGGCCTTGGGAGCCTGTTTGATGAGGTCCAGCGTCAATGGCGTGCTCATCTGTCCATCTTCCTCGCTCACGCAACCGGGCGCCGCCCAGTTAACCGAACCGTCGCCCGCGCGCCATCAACCGATCCGGTCGATGATCAGCGGCCCGATCCGCGGCGGCTGCGTGCCCACGCTCCATCCGCCGTCGAGCTCGGCCAGCGCCGGCGCCACGCGTTCGGGGGTGTCGGTGTAGAGGGTGAACAGAGTCTCGCCCGCGGCGACCGGATCTCCGGGCCGCCGGTGGATGCGCACCCCGGCGCCGAACTGCACCGGCTGACCGGGCGCCGCCCGACCGGCCCCGAGCCGCCAGGCCGCCATCGCCACCGACATCGCGTCGATATCGCCCATCACGCCACCGGCGCCGGCGGTCACCGTCTCGGCATGCGCGCCGATCGGCAGGGGCGCAGTGAGATCTCCGCCCTGGGCGGCGACGAGCTCACGGAACCGATCCATGGCGGTGCCGTCGTTCAGCGTCCGCGCGGGATCGACATCCTCGATGCCCGCGGTGGCGAGCATCTCGACGGCCAGCGCGACGGTCAGCTCGACGACATCGTCCGGTCCGCCACCGGCGAGCACCTCCAGGGACTCGGCCACCTCCAGCGCGTTGCCGACCGTGCGGCCCAATGGCCGGTTCATATCGGTCAGCAGCGCCCGGGTCGGCACACCACTGGCATTGCCGAGTTCCACCATGGTCGCGGCCAATTCGCGGGATTCGGCCTCGGTCTTGAGGAACGCGCCCTTGCCGACCTTGACGTCGAGCACCAACGAGGAGGCTCCCTCGGCGAGCTTCTTGCTCATCACCGAGCTGGCGATCAACGGCAGTGACTCGGTGGTGGCCGTGATGTCGCGCAGCGCATAGATCTTGCGGTCCGCCGGGGCCAGCTCACCGGCGGCGAAGATCGCCGCCCCCACTCCGGCCAACTGACCGCGGATCTGAGCCTTGGACAGCTCGGCGGTGAATCCGGCGATGGACTCCAGCTTGTCCAGGGTGCCGCCGGTGTGACCGAGCCCGCGGCCGGCGGCCTGCGGAACCGCTGCGCCACAAGCCAGTACCACCGGTACCAGGGGGATGGTGATCTTGTCTCCGACGCCGCCGGTGGAGTGTTTGTCGACCGTCGGACGTCCGAGATCGCCGAAGTCGAAGCGTTCGCCGGAATCGATCATCGCCGCGGTCCAGCGGGTGATCTCCGCCGATGTCATGCCGCGCAGGAAGATCGCCATCAGCAACGCCGACATCTGCTCGTCGGCCACCGCCCCGCGGGTGTAGCCGTCGATCACCCAGTCGATGGCCGCATCGGCGAGCACACCGCCGTCGCGCTTGGTCCGGATGATCGACGGAGCGTCAAACATTGCGCTCCAGATCGTCAGGGCCGAAAGCGTCGGGCAGCAGTTCGGCGAGCCGTTTCGGGCCGGCTGGATGGTCGACCAACATATCCGGTCCGCCGTGCTCGTAGAGCACCTGCCGGCACCGACCACATGGCATCAGCGGCGCCCCGTCGGCGGCCACACAGCTCAGCGCGATCAGCCGTCCGCCACCGCTGGAATGCAGGGCGCAGACCACAGCGCACTCGGCACAGAGACCTAGGCCATATGAGACATTCTCCACATTGCATCCGAGGATTATTCTGCCGTCATCGGCTATTGCCGCAGCCCCGACGGGAAAGCCGGAGTATGGCGCGTACGCCCGCAAGGAAGCATCAATTGCGTTGCCGCGCAGCGCAATCCAATCGATTTCAGCAGTCATTCGATGTCCGTTCATCTTCATCTGAATGCATTCCGAACACGCCCACCGCCGGAGGGTGAACCAAGGTAGGTAACCCTAACTTTGTGGTACAAGGGGCGCCCGCGCACCCAGGCTAGTTCTTCGGCGGCCCCAAATGGGATTAGAGTCGCCCCGAGGTTTGGGGTAGGAATCAGCCTTCTCCCCAACCGTCCACCGAAGGCGTTGGAGGACTCAATGAGCACAGCCACGGCCGCGGAATCCGATATCCCGGCACCGCGATCGAAACCGGCGCGCCGCCGCAGTCTGTACCGCGGCGACCCAGGCATGTGGAGCTGGGTGTTGCATCGCATCACCGGTGCCACGATCTTCTTCTTCCTACTGGTGCACGTGCTCGACACCGCACTGGTCCGGGTCAGCCCCGAGGCGTACAACTCGATCATCGAGACCTACAAGACGCCGATCATCGGGCTCATGGAGATCGGCCTCGTGGCCGCAGTGCTGTATCACGCACTCAACGGCATCCGGGTCATCCTCATCGACTTCTGGGCCAAGGGGCCCAAGTATCAGCGCAAGATGTTGTGGGTCATCGCCGGCGTCTGGCTGGCCGTGATGATCCCGTCCCTGGGAGTGATCGGTATGCACATGGCGGAGCGGTTCCTGTGAGCGAGGCCTGGACTCCGCACCACAAGGAGGGGCGCATCGCCCCGGTGCAGGAGAAAGAGCACGACCGGCCGGCGAGCCTCGATCACCCGCGCGCACCGCGCAGGCCGCGCGGCATCCCGTACTTCGAGAAGTACGCCTGGCTGTTCATGCGGTTCTCCGGCGTCGCCCTGGTCTTCCTGGCGCTGGGCCACCTGTTCATCATGCTGCTCTGGGAAGACGGCGTGTACCGCATCGACTTCAACTATGTCGCCGAGCGCTGGGCCTCGCCGTTCTGGCAGATCTGGGACATGGCGCTGCTGTGGCTGGCCATGATCCACGGCGCCAACGGCATGCGCACCATCATCGGTGACTACGCCCGCAAGAACACCACCAAGTTCTGGCTGAACTCGCTGCTGCTGTTGGCCACCGGCTTCACACTGGTGCTGGGCAGCTACGTGCTCGTCACGTTCGACGCCAATATCTAGCTAGGGACGCAAGATGATTCAAGAACATCGTTATGACGTCGTCATCGTCGGTGCCGGCGGCGCGGGTATGCGTGCCGCCGTCGAGGCCGGACCGCGCGCCCGCACCGCCGTGCTGACCAAGCTCTACCCGACCCGCAGTCACACCGGCGCAGCCCAGGGCGGCATGTGCGCGGCGCTGGCCAACGTCGAGGAAGACAACTGGGAATGGCACACCTTCGACACCGTCAAGGGTGGGGATTACCTCGCCGACCAGGACGCCGTCGAGATCATGTGCAAGGAAGCCATCGACGCGGTCTATGACCTGGAGAAGATGGGGATGCCGTTCAACCGCACCCCCGAGGGCCGCATCGACCAGCGCCGCTTCGGTGGTCACACCCGTGACCACGGCAAGGCCCCGGTGCGCCGGGCCTGTTACGCCGCCGACCGCACCGGCCACATGATCCTGCAGACCCTGTACCAAAACTGCGTCAAGCACGATGTCGAGTTCTTCAACGAGTTCTACGCCCTCGACGTCGTCCTGACCGAAACCCCCGGCGGCCCGGTGGCCACCGGTGTGGTCGCCTACGAGCTGGCCACCGGTGACATCCACGTCTTCCACGCCAAGGCGATCGTCTTCGCCACCGGTGGGTCGGGGCGGATGTACAAGACCACCTCCAACGCGCACACCCTCACCGGTGACGGCCTGGGCATCATCTTCCGCAAGGGACTGCCCCTGGAGGACATGGAGTTCCACCAGTTCCACCCGACAGGTCTTGCCGGGCTGGGCATCCTGATCTCCGAGGCCGTGCGCGGTGAGGGCGGACGTCTGCTCAACGCCGACGGTGAGCGTTTCATGGAGCGCTACGCCCCGACCATCGTCGACCTGGCCCCGCGTGACATCGTCGCCCGCTCGATGGTGCTCGAGGTGCTCGAAGGGCGCGGCGCCGGACCGAACAAGGACTACGTCTACATCGACGTGCGCCACCTCGGTGAGGACGTGCTCGAGGCCAAGCTGCCCGATATCACCGAGTTCGCGCGGACCTACCTGGGTGTGGATCCGGTGACCGAACTGGTGCCGGTCTACCCCACCTGCCACTACGTGATGGGCGGCATCCCGACCAACGTCAACGGCCAGGTGCTGCGCGACAACACCAACGTCATCCCCGGCCTGTACGCCGCAGGGGAATGCGCGTGCGTGTCGGTGCACGGCTCCAACCGGCTGGGCACCAACTCGCTGCTCGACATCAACGTGTTCGGCCGTCGCGCCGGCATCGCGGCCGCCGAGTACGCGCTCAACCACAACCACGTCGACATGCCGGAGAACCCGGCGAACATGGTCGTCGACTGGGTCGGCGACATCCTCTCCGAGCACGGCAACGAGCGCGTCGCCGACATCCGCACGGCTCTGCAGCAGTCGATGGACAACAACGCCGCCGTGTTCCGCACCGAGGAAACGCTGAAGCAGGCCCTGACCGACATCCATGCGCTCAAGGAGCGTTACTCGCGGATCACGGTGCAGGACAAGGGCAAGCGCTACAACAGCGACCTGCTGGAGGCCATCGAGCTCGGCTTCCTGCTGGAGCTGGCCGAGGTGACTGTCGTCGGTGCGTTGAACCGCAAGGAATCTCGTGGCGGCCACGCGCGTGAGGACTACCCGAACCGCGATGACACCAACTACATGCGTCACACGATGGCCTACAAAGAGGGCACCGATCTGCTGAGCGATATCCGGTTGGACTACAAGCCCGTGGTCCAGACCCGCTACGAGCCGATGGAACGGAAGTACTGATGACTGCTGTCATTGAACCCGACACCAAGAGCCCCGAGCTGCCGCCCGTCCCCGACGGCGCGGTGATGGTCACGCTGAAGATCGCCCGGTTCAACCCGGATGCCCCCGACGAGGCCGGCTACCAGAGCTTCCGGGTCCCGTGCCTGCCGAGTGACCGGCTGCTGAACCTGCTGCACTACGTGAAGTGGTACCTCGACGGCACACTGACGTTCCGCAGGTCCTGCGCGCACGGGGTGTGCGGCTCGGATGCCATGCGTATCAACGGGGTGAACCGGTTGGCGTGCAAGGTGCTGATGCGGGACCTGCTGCCCAAGAAGGCTTCCAAAGCGCTGACCATCACCATCGAGCCGATCCGCGGGCTGCCCGTGGAAAAGGATCTGATCGTGAACATGGAGCCCTTCTTCGACGCCTACCGCGCGGTGAAGCCGTTCCTGATCACCAGCGGCAACGCCCCCACCAAGGAGCGCGTCCAGAGCGCGACCGACCGCGCCCGCTTCGACGACACCACCAAGTGCATCCTGTGCGCGTGCTGCACCACCTCGTGCCCGGTGTACTGGAGCGAGGGGTCCTACTTCGGACCCGCCGCGATCGTCAACGCGCACCGCTTCATCTTCGACTCGCGCGACGAGGGTGCCGCCGAGCGCCTCGACATCCTCAACGAGGTCGACGGTGTGTGGCGCTGCCGCACCACCTTCAACTGCACCGAGGCCTGCCCACGTGGCATCCAGGTCACCCAGGCGATCCAAGAGGTCAAGCGCGCCCTGATGTTCGCGCGCTAGGTTTTTCCGCCCCGAGTCTGAACTAGATGGCGAGATTTCCCAGAAATCTCGCCATCTTTTTCATGTTGGGCAGCTGTTCGGGTGCACCGGCGGCATCCAAATCTGCTCGCACGCGGCGGGTTATCGTCTGTTGACGGCGGCGGAGTAGATCGGCGTCCACCCGGATGATCCGCCACCCCAGTTCCCGGTACCGCGAATCCTGTTCGATGTCCCACGCGCGCTGCCTGGGATCGGTCCAATGCTGTGCACCGTCGTACTGGACGCCGACCTTCCACTCGGGCCACCCCATGTCGAGGCGTCCGATGAAGCGGTATTCGTCGTACACCTCGATCTGGGTTCGCGACGGTCGCATCCCTGCCTTCGTCAGAACCAAGCGCAACCGGGTCTCCTGTGGCGACTCGGCCCCGTCATCGGCGAGTGCGAGCACGTACCGGAGTTGGACGACTCCGCGGGCGCCGCCATGCGAACCGATGAGCGCATGCACGTCCGTGAGAGCGAGCTTCGTTGCCTGTAGTAACGCGTCGACCCGCAGCACAGCACTCACCGGGCCACGTCGACGCCCGAGGTCGAACGCGGTCCGGGCCGGCGTCGTCGCAGGTATGCCCTGGACGACGCTGATCTCGGCTGCGTCCAGTCGCTCACAATGCAGCACGATGCCAGCCACCTTGTGCTGGCTGCGCTGATTGAGTTCGGCCGGCTCGGCGGCGTCGATCCACTTGCAGCCGTGCAGCGCTGCCGCAGACAGCCCAGCTGCCACACCCCGGCGTCGCGACCAGAGCCACGCCGCGCGTGCTTTGTCGACCGGGGTCAGTTCGAAGCCGCGGGCAACGTACACGTCACGGTGCAACATCTCGTGGTGATGGGAAAGCTGATGCCGGGTGACCGCCCCGGCCGCCAGCGCCTCCGAACCAAGAAACACCATATGGATCCAGACGCAGCGAAACGTTCGCAGGTTCCACCTCTACCGAATCTGAACCAGTTGGCGAAAAATCAGGCCAATCGCGCCATCTACTTCAGATTGGCAGGACTCACACTCGGCGCTACTCGGGCGGGGGCTCCGGCCCGATGTTCTCCCCCGCCATCTCGGCCACCTGCTCGTCGTAGTACCTGATGATCACCGCGACCGCCGCGGCCACCGGCACCGCCAGGAACGCGCCGATGACACCGAACGTCGATGCCCCGAGGGTCACCGCCAGCAGCACGATCACCGCGTGCAGCTTCATCGACTTCGACTGCAGCCACGGCTGCAGCACGTTGCCCTCCAGCTGCTGCACCGCGATGATGACGCCGAGCACCAGCAGCGCGTTGATCGGCCCGTTGGCGACCAACGCGATCAGGACGGCCAGGCCGCCCGCGACGAAGGCACCCACGATCGGTACGAATCCGCCGATGAAGGTGATGATGGCCAAGGCGTAGGCCAGCGGCACGCCCAGGATCACCAGGCCGACCCCGATCAGCACGGCGTCCACCAGGCTCACCAGCGCCTGGGTGCGGATGAACCCGCCCAATGTGTCCCAAATCCGTGCCAGCACCTCGGCCAGATGCCGCGCGCCGGGATGCCCGACCGAGCGCCGCAGCCACGGGATGAATCGCGGGCCATCCTTGAGCAGGAAGAACAACACCACGATGGTGGTGAACAGGGTCACCAACGCCGAGGTGGCCGCACCGACGCCGGTGAACACGCCGCTCGCGATCTGGCTGCTGCTGGAGTTCAACTGGTCGTTGATCGCGGTGACAGCCGAATCCAGTTGCGCCTCGCTGATATTGAGCGGCGGGCCGCCCAACCAGTCCCGGACCTGGACCACACCGGCGGTTGCCTGCTCGGCCAGTTCGGTCGACTGCTCGACGATCGCGGGCGCCACCGCCGCGATCATGCCCGCGATCACCCCGATCGCCACCAAGAGCATCAGCAGCGCCGCCGCCGCGGGCGGGACGCCCTTGGACCGCATCCAGCGCACCGGCGGCCACAGCACGGTGCAGACCACCACGGCCAGCGCGACCGGCAGGATGATCACCCACGCCTCGCCGACCACCCAGGCCAGGATCCACAGGGCCGCCGACACCGCGACAATCTGGACGGAGACCGTCGCGGCCGATCGAAGGTGGGCACCGAACACCGAGCCCCGGCTCGGCAGCATGTCAGTCACGCTTCATCTCTACCCGCACGCACCCGTTTCGAACTAGCACCTCGGTCACAAATCGACCCGCCGTGTCGTCTGACGGGTATGACGCCCAGAATCGCTGCCCTGCACCCCGCCGACGCCGGACTGTTCACCCGGATGCTCTACCGCATCGCCAAACGGAAGTTCGGCGAAGTCCCGCAACCGTTCACTGTCGCCGCCCACCACCGGCGGCTGCTCGTGGCCAACGGCGTCCACGAGATGTTGGTCCAGGCCGGGTCGAATACCGTGCCCGCCGGAGTCCGCGAGCTGGCGGTGTTCTGGACCGCACGCACCATCGGGTGCTCGTGGTGTGTGGACTTCGGATCCATGCTGCAGCGCCTCGACGGTCTGGACGTCGCGCGGCTCACGACCATCGACGACTACGCGACCTCGCCGCTGTTCGACGCCGACGAGCGCGCCGCGATCGCCTACGCCGACGCCATGAGCACCGACCCGCACATCGTCACCGACGAGCAGGTGGCCGATCTGCGCACCAGATTCGGCGACGCCGGGGTGATCGAACTGACCTACCAGATCGGCCTGGAGAATATGCGGGCCCGGATGTACTCGGCGCTGGGCATCACCGAGCAGGGGTTCAGCTCCGGGGATGCCTGCCGGGTTCCGTGGGCAGATGCCGGCGAAGCGGAGACGCGGTGAACTTGTCCGGGTTGGCAATATCCCAGACCGCGGCCACGAGCCCGCCGGTGATCGTCAGCGCGGTGATGCGCGGCATCAGCTCGGGGTAGCCGTCGACGGCAGGCGCGCCGGGCGTGTAGGTACCGAGCTCACCGTTGATGAGCACCGGCTGACTGCCCGCCTGCCAGTTCGGGCCGTACCGCTTCGCGAGCCCGAACAGGAAGCGCGCCACCTTTTGCGGTCCGCGGATGACGTTCGGGGCCGTCGGCGCGCGGCGATTGGCGTCACCGGTGAAGGTGATGTCGGGATGGAGCAGCGCGACGACGGCGTCCAGATCGCCGGCGGCGAGCGCGGCCGTCAGCCGGCCGGCCACCTCGTTGTGGGTGTCGACGTCCTCCGGCGGCGGGGCGGCCGCCACGGCGCGGCGAGCCCGCGACGCCAGCTGGCGGGCCGCGGCGGCGGTGGTGGCCAGCACGGCAGCGATCTCGTCGAAGGGCACACCGAAACCGTCGTGCAGGACGAAGGTGACGCGTTGTTCGGGGGTGAGCCGCTCCAGCACCACCATCGCCGCGAACCGCGCATCTTCACCGGCCACCACCTGCTCCAAGGGGTCGTTCCCGGACACCGGAGTGACCACCGGTTCGGGAAGCCATTCCCCGACATAGCTGACCCGGCGATGGGTGGCCGAGCGCAGGGTGTCCAGGCCCAGGTGGCTGACCACGGTGGTGAGCCAGGCGCGCAAGTCGGCGATGGGTTCGGCGGTTCGCTGCCTGCGCAGCCACGCATCCTGGACGATGTCCTCGGCATCGGCGTATGTTCCGGTCAACCGGTACCCGATGGCGAGCAGATGCGGCCGCAGCTCCTCGAACTCCGCGGTCCAGGCTTCGGCCGTCATGGCACCGAGTCTAGAACCGACTGCCGATGTATTGATTTCGTTGCCTTGTTACCCCAATGAAAACCTTTTCGTCGTATCACCCCCTCCAGACAACGGAAACCGTATATTCACGCGCATGGCAATCGCGGAACAGCCGACCCCGGTGACCACGGACAAGGGTCTGCAGGCCGGCGCGCTGGGTCTGGTGGGCAACGTGGTGATCGGGCTGGCGGCGGTGGCGCCGGCCTACAGCCTGGCGGCGACGCTGGGATATGTGGTGCTTCACGTCGGCGACAAGGCTCCAGCCATGTTCGTCCTGGCGTTCATCCCGATGCTGCTGGTGGCCTTCGCCTACAAGGAGCTGTCCCAGGACACTCCGGACTGCGGCACCACCTTCACCTGGGGAACCAAGGCCTTCGGACCGTGGATCGGCTGGATCGGCGGCTGGGGGCTGGCCGTCTCGGCGATCATCGTCCTCGCCAACGTCGCCGAGATCGCCGCGGTCTACCTGTTCAAATTCCTCGGCCAGGACGCGCTGGCGGACAATTTGTACGCCAAGGTCGCGCTCGGTTCGTTCTTCATCATCTCCATGACGTTGGTCAGCGCCCGCGGAGTGGTCGTCTCGGAGAAGATGCAGAACGTCCTCATCGCCATCCAGTTCGGCGTGCTGATCGTCGCCAGCATCTGGGCCCTGATCCGGGTGTTCGGCAACACCGCAGGCGCACAGGCGGTCAGCCCGGCACTGTCCTGGCTGTGGCCGTCGGGTCTGGACGTCTCCTCCATCGCCGCAGCGATCATCCTGTGCGTCTTCATCTACTGGGGCTGGGACGCCTGCCTGGCCGTCGGCGAGGAGACCAAGGATCCCGGCCGCACACCAGGTATCGCTGCCGTCATCACCACGCTGATCCTGGTGTGCACCTATGTGCTGGTGGCCTATGCGGTCCAGTCGTTCGCCGGTTTCAGCGTGGTGGGAATCGGGCTGAACAACCCGAACAACACCGACGATGTCCTGACCGTGCTCGGCGCACCGGTGGGTGGTCCGGTCCTGGCCTCGCTGCTGCTGCTGACGGTGTCGGTATCGGCGCTGTCCTCGACGCAGACCACCATCCTGCCGACCGCTCGCGGCACCCTTTCGATGGCGGTCTACGAGGCGCTGCCCAAGCGGTTTGCCAGCGTCCACCCCAAGTACATGACACCGGCGTTCGGCACCATCGTGATGGGAGCGATGGCGCTGTTCTTCTATCTGGTGCTCACATTCCTCTCGGAGAACGCCCTGGCGGACTCGGTTGCCTCACTGGGACTGGCGGTCGCGTTCTACTACGGCATCACCGCGTTCGCCTGTGTCTGGTACTTCCGCCGGACCCTGTTCACCTCGGCGCGAAACCTGTTCTTCCGCGGCATTTTCCCGCTTCTCGGCGGGCTGGCCATGGCGGTCGCCTTCGGTATCAGCGCCAAGGACATGATCGCCCCCGACTACGGTTACACCGCCTTCGGTCCGGTGGGCGGGGTGTTCGTGCTCGGCGTCGGCATGCTGGTCCTGGGGGTACCGCTGATGCTCGCGTGCTTCGCGTTCGGCACCAAGCGCTTCTTCCGCGGCGAGACGCTCACCGCCGATACCGAGGTCAAGGTTCCCGATGTGTACTGATACGAAAGCGCAGGCAGCACCATGCATCTGACGGTCGGTTACCTGGCCACCCCCACCGGCGACGACGGTGTCGCCCTGGCGGCCGCACTGGCCCGCACCTTCGACGCCGATGTCGACGTGGTGCTCGTCGTGCGCGAGGAACTGCCCGACGGGCATCCCGGCCGCGCACAGTATCAGGAGTTACTGCTCGAAAAGGGCAAGCAGTGGATCACCAAGGCGGTCGGCGCGCTGACCGGTGCGGCCAAGTCGGTCAACGCCAATGTCCTTGTCGGAGAGTCTTTTGCCGAGGAATTGTTACGGTTTGCCGAGAGCCATTCTTCCGACCTGATCGTGGTCGGCGGCGCTCGTGACGGCTTCTTCGGCGGTCACGTCATCGGGCCGGTGTCCAGCGCGCTGTTGCACAGTTCGCCCATCCCGGTGGCGCTCGCCCCGCGCGGCTACGCCGACGACGCACCCGAGACCATCGCCGCGGTGACCGCAGCGGTGCCGAGCAGGCCCGGCGACGACAATCCCCTACCGTTCGCCATCACGCTGGCCAGCGCGGCGAACCTGCCGATCCGGATGGTGTCGCTGGTATCGGCTGAAAACCTTTCCGAGGCAGAGGATCTCAAGGAACTGCGGGCCGTGCAGATTGCCGCCGCGCAGGAGAATCTGGCGGTGGCCGCCCGCGCGCTGCCGGATTCGCCGGATATCGAATCGCTGGTCGCCGACGGTATGACGTTGGAGTCGGCACTGAAGAAACTCAACTGGGATGACGACGACCTCCTGGTGGTCGGCTCCAGCCGGTTCGCCGCGCCCAAGCGGATCTTCCTCGGCTCGACGGCCTCGCGCATCCTCGCCGGTACCGATGCCCCGGTGATCGTCATCCCCCGCGACGAGTAGTGGTTTGTGGAGTTTCAGCCGCCACCGTGGCGGCTGAAACTCCACAAACCGCGCCTTACCGAGACGCGAAGATCGTCCGGTGCCACTCCTTGTCGGCCACCCCGGTGATATCGCTCATCACATGCTTGATGGTCAGGTATTCCTCGAAGCTGTACTGGCTCATGTCTTTACCGAACCCGGACGCCCCGACACCGCCGTGCGGCATCTCGGAGATGATCGGGATGTGGTCGTTGATCCACACACAACCGGCGTTGATCTCCCGCGAGGCGCGCTGCGCCCGGTACACGTCACGCGTCCAGGCCGAGGCTGCCAGACCGTAGGCGGTGTCGTTGGCCTGACGCAGCGCGTCGTCGTCATCGGTGAACGCCCGCACGGTGAGGACCGGGCCGAAGATCTCGTCGCGGTACACCTCGCAAGCCTCCGACACATCGGCGATGAGCGTCGGCCGGTAGAACGCACCGGGCAGGTCCGGAATGACACCGCCGGTGACGATGCGCCCGCCCTGATCGGGGGCACGGGAGACCATCGCGGCCACCTTCTCGCGGTGTGCGTAGGTGATCAGCGGACCCAGATCGGTGTCCTTGTCGTGCGGATCGCCGACGACGATCTTGCTCATCACCTCGCCGACACCGGCCACGAAATCGTCGTAGAGGTCACGCGCGACGATGGCCCTGGTCGCCGCTGTGCAGTCCTGTCCGCTGTTGATCAGCGCACCGGCCACCGCGCCCTGGATGGCCGCGTCGAGGTCCGCGTCGTCGAACACCACGAACGGCGCCTTGCCGCCGAGTTCGAGCTGCGTGCGATGACCATGCAACGCGGCGGCGGCCATCACCTTGCGCCCCACCGGGGTCGACCCGGTGAAGGTCACCACATCCACATCGGGGTGCCCGGCCAGCGCGGTCCCGACATCGGCACCCGCACCGGTGACGACGTTGAGTATCCCGGCGGGCAAGCCCGCTTCGGTGGCGATGCGGGCCAGCGTCAGCGTCGTCAGCGGGGTGATCTCGGCGGGTTTGATGACCACCGCGCAGCCCGCGGCGAGCGCCGGAATGACCTTCCAGACCGCCATCTGCAGCGGGTAGTTCCACGGCGTGATCGTCGCGACGACGCCGACGGCCTCCCGCCGGATGGTCGAGGTGTGGTCGGCCGAATACTCGGCACTGGCCTTGCCCTCCAGGTGGCGTGCGGCACCCGCGAAGAAGGCGATGTTGTCGATACTGCCGGGGACGTCGAACTCGGTGGCCAGCCGCACGGGCTTACCGCATTGGGCGACCTCTTCGGCGATGAACGTGTCGGCGGCGGCATCCATCAGCTCGGCCAGTTTGGCCAGCACACCGGCCCGCTCGACCGGCGGTGCGGCGGCCCAGGCGGGTTGGGCGGCGCGCGCGGCAGCCACCGCGGCGTCCACATCGGCGGGGGTGGCCAGGGCATATGTGGTGACCACCGCCCCGGTGGCGGGGTTGATGACGTCGAAGCTCGGCCCCGTCGTGGTTATTGCTGCACCATTGATCCAACTGCCGGCGATGGCAGGTTTTTGAGCACTCACGAGCGCCAAGGCTACGCATTCCGGCGATCAATGGCATGGCCAACACCTGATTTCATACAAATGGTTGCTTGTAACGACGGATTCCGTGCACAATCAAGGCATGTCGCACCCGGACTCTCCGCCCGGCCCCTCCGCCGTGTCATTGCGAATCAACCATTCGCGCCCGGGGGCCGCCTTCCAGCTCGACGAACTGTCCAAGGCCATCATCGAGAAGCTGCAGCAGGACGGCCGACGTTCCTACGCCGGCATCGGTAAGGCGGTGGGACTGTCGGAAGCCGCGGTGCGCCAGCGCGTGCAGCGCATGGTGGACGCCGGCGTCATGCAGATCGTCGCGGTCACCGACCCGATGCAACTGGGCTTCGCACGCCAGGCCATGATCGGCATCCGCTGCACCGGCGACACGACCAAGGTCGCCGAGAAGCTGGCCCAACTGGAATCCGTCGACTACGTGGTGCTGACCGCCGGCACCTTCGACGCCATCGTCGAGGTGGTCTGCGAGGACGACGGCGACCTGCTCGACCTCCTCAACACCAAGATCCGCGCCGTCCCGGGAGTGATATCCACCGAAACGTTGGTTTACTTGAAACTCGTTAAGCAGCAATACAACTGGGGCACTAGATGACTATCACCGAAACAACGACGAAGACCACCGGCGATCTGGCCGCCAAGGCCCAGCGCCACCTGTGGGGGCACTTCGCGCGCCACGGCGCCGATATCACCCCGCCGATCATCACCCGCGGCGAAGGCACCCGCATCTTCGACGACAAGGGCAACAGCTATATCGACGGCCTGTCCGGGCTGTTCGTCGTCCAGGTCGGCCACGGCCGTGAGGAACTGGCTGCGGCCGCGGCCAAGCAGGCCCAGCAGCTGGCGTTCTTCCCGCTGTGGTCCTATGCGACGCCGACGGCCATCGAGCTGGCCGAACGGGTGGCCAATTACGCCCCGGGCGATCTGAACCGGGTGTTCTTCACCACCGGCGGTGGCGAGGCAGTCGAGTCCGCCTGGAAGCTGGCCAAGCAGTTCTTCAAGCTCACCGGCAAACCCGGTAAGCACAAGGTGGTTTCGCGGTCCATCGCTTACCACGGCACTCCTCAGGGCGCGCTCGCGATCACCGGCATCCCCGCCTTCAAGGCCCCATTCGAGCCGCTGACCCCGGGTGGCTTCCGCGCGCCGAACACCAACTTCTACCGCGCGCCCGAGCCGTTCGCGCACGACGAGAAGGCCTTCGGCCGGTACTGCGCCGACCGCATCGCCGAGGCCATCGAGTTCGAGGGCCCCGACACCGTCGCCGCGGTCTTCCTGGAACCGGTGCAGAACGCCGGCGGGTGCTTCCCGCCGCCGCCGGGATACTTCGAGCGCGTCCGCGAGATCTGCGGCGAATACGACGTGCTGCTGGTCTCCGACGAGGTCATCTGCGCCTACGGCCGGATCGGCTCGATGTTCGCCTGTGACGACTTCGGCTATGTGCCCGACATCATCACCAGCGCCAAGGGTTTGACGTCCGGCTACTCACCGCTGGGCGCGATGATCGCCAGCGACCGGCTGTTCGAGCCTTTCGACGACGGTAAGACGGTCTTCGGCCACGGCTACACCTTCGGCGGACATCCAGTCTCGGCGGCCGTCGCCCTGGCCAACCTCGACATCTTCGAGCGCGAAGGCATCAACGACCACGTCAAGCAGAATGCGCCGGCATTCAAGGCGACCCTGGAGAAGCTCTACGATCTGCCGATCGTCGGCGATGTGCGTGGCGAAGGTTTCTTCTACGGCATCGAACTGGTCAAAGACAAGGCCACCAAGGAGACCTTCGACGACGACGAGTCCGAGCGGCTGCTGCGCGGATTCCTGACTCCGGCGCTGTGGGAGGCGGGGCTGTACTGCCGCGCCGACGACCGTGGCGACCCAGTGGTGCAGCTGGCACCGCCGCTGATCAGCGGGCAGGCCGAATTCGACGCGATCTACGACATCCTGCACAACGTGCTGTCCGAGGCCGCGCGCCGACTCTGACCCCCCATCGACGGTGCACCCGGATCGAGAAATCGCCATCTCGCTCGATCCGGATGCACCGTCGTCGGCGTTAAATCACATTAATCACATAAGTCACATCAGCCACAGCGTGGCGAGCCGAAAATCGGTCCGCGGTCTCCTAATCTGCAGTCATCATGGCTTCCTTCGCGACGTTGCGCCGAGTTACTTGCGCGGTCACCGCGGCACTGATGCTGGCGGGTCCCGCGCTGGTCAGCGCGCCGCTGGCGGGTGCGGAACCGGCGCCGGACCCCTGCCCGTACCGCACCACGACACCGCCGGCGGTCGACGCCTCGGAGGTCCCCAAGCCGGGTGACCCAACCCCGGGCGCGCTGCCCGTTCCCGCGACGCCGTTGGGCGGCGAGGCTCTCGGCGGTTGCGGCATCGTGACCGCCGCAGGTACCGGCCCGGTGCCCGAGGATGTCTCCGCCGAGGCATGGTTGGTTGCCGATCTGGACACCGGTGAGGTCATCGCCGCCAAGGATCCGCACGGCAGGCATCGTCCGGCCAGCATCATCAAGGTGCTCGTCGCGATGCAGTCCATCCAGGAACTGCCCATCAACCGCATCGTGAACGGCACCGAGGGCGACGAGCACGCCGAGGGCAGCCGCGTCGGGGTCAAGAACGGCGAGCGGTACACGATCAACGACCTGCTGCACGGGCTGCTGATGGTGTCCGGCAACGACGCCGCACACGCGCTGGCGATGCAGCTCGGCGGGATGGACACCGCGCTGCAGAAGGTCAACACGCTGGCGCGCAAGCTCGGGGCGCGGGACACCCGCGCGGCCACCCCGTCTGGGCTGGACGGCCCGGGGATGAGCACCTCGGCCTACGACATCGGATTGTTCTACCGCTACGCGTGGCAGAACGACACCTTCTCCAAAATCGTTGGCACCGAGAAATACCCATGGCCCGCCTACGAGCTGGAGAACGACAACAAGCTGTTGTACAACTACCCGGGCGCACTCGGCGGCAAGACCGGATACACCGACGACGCCGGCCAGACGTTCGTGGGCGCAGCCGAACGTGACGGCCGCCGGCTGGTGGCCGTGATGCTCAAGGGCACTCGGGTACCCATCGCACCGTGGGAGCAGGCCGCCCGCCTGCTCGACTACGGGTTCGCCACCCCGCCGGGCACCAAGGTCGGCACCCTCATCGAGGCCGACCCCTCATTGGCCGTCGCGAAAACCGAAGAGGCACCCGACCCCACCGCGGTCGCCGCCACTGCGCTGCCGCCCGCCGATACCGTGCCGGTGCGCGTCGGCGTCGGGCTGGTCGGCGCCATCATCGTGTTCGCCCTGATGATGGTGGCCCGGTCGATGAACCGCCAGCGCGCCTGAGCCCGCACGTCAACCCAACGGCCCGCGCAGCAGTTCCTCGGCGCCCGCGGACAGCGTTGCCACCAGCTCGCCCGCGTCGACCGACTGTCGAACCTGGCCCACACCCTGACCGGCGTTGACCGGGGACCCGCGCAGCACCCGCTCCGGAATGCCGGCGGGCCAACGGTATCCGGCCGCGATGTCGTGCGCGGAGGTCAGCTCGGTGTCCTGCCCGCCCAGCAGTTCAGCGCGGGCAGCCTCCGATGTCAGCGCCTGCGGGCAGGCCGCGAACAACGTGCCGATCCACGCCGCCGCAGCGCCCGCGGCCAGCACCGCGGCCACCCCGCGCGCGGAGCCGATCCCGCCGGCCGCCAACACCGGAACCTCCACCGCGTCAAGCACTCCCGTCAGCAGTGGCAGGGTGCCCAGCAACGGTTCACCGTGACCGCCGCCCTCGGCGCCACGCGCCACCAGCACGTCGACACCGGCATCCTGGGCGCGTCGGGCCGCCTCGACCGAGGCCACCTGCGTCGCGGTCGTCACCCCGGCATCGTGTGCGCGTTGCACCCAACCGAAGTCGGTCCCGAAGCTGACGCTCAACAGCGCGGGCTGCGCCGCCAGCGCGATATCGAGCAGCTCGGGACGTTCGGCCATCACCCAGTGCACCAATCCGACACCGAATCGTCCCTGCGCCAAACCGATCTCGCGGCGCAGGACCTCCGCCGTCGCGGCGCTTCCCATCCCGAGCATGCCCAGTCCGCCCGCGGCGGTCACCGCCGATGCCAGCCGACCACCGGCCGCACCGCCCATCGGGGCATTGACGATCGGGGCGCGCATGCCCATCGCGGCGGACCAAGGGGTGACCAGTGACACCGGTGCGACGCTACCGGAGTTTGCTACCGTCGATGGCGTCACCGTGTGACACCGGACGAGAGGCACCGTACCCGGCCAGCGACAAGACGGCAGCCAAGGGAGGTGTGCCATGGCCTGGCTGGTGTTGGTGGTGTCAGGGGTGCTGGAAGCCGTCTGGGCGACCGCGCTCGGCAAGTCCGAGGGCTTCAGCAGACCATGGCCCACAGCGGTGTTCGGGGTTGCGCTGGTCCTCTCGATGGCCGGTCTGGCCTACGCGATGCGCACCCTGCCGATCGGGACCAGTTATGCAATCTGGGTGGGCATCGGCGCGGCCCTGACGGTCGGATACGCGATGCTGACCGGCACCGAGGGCGCCTCCCCGGTCAAGGTGGCGCTGATCGTCGGGATCATCGGCTGCGTGGTCGGGCTAAAGCTGATCGGTCACTGATGATCGGTCACTGACGATTACGCCGGAGCAACCTGGCCAGTCCCAGACCGCCCAGGGCCCCCGCAGCGAAACCGGCTGCGGCGCCGGGCAGTCCGACGCCTTCGCGGATCTGCACACGCGGTCGGATCGTCACCGGGCCGGGCGGCTCGACCGGGGCGGCGGCCAGATTGTCCGCGGCCGTGGCCGCCCAGGCGGTCGAGAACAGGATGAGCCTGGCGGTGATGTAGGCGAACACCATCAAGCCCAGCACCGGCCCGAAGGTGGCTCCGGCGGGCCCGGTCAGTACCGACTTCAGGTAGACCGAGGCGACCTGCTTGAAGATCTCGAATGCCACAGCGGCCAGCAGACCCGCCCGCAGCGAACTGCGGAAACTGACCGACTCACGCGGCAGTCGGGCGATGATCCAGGTGAACAGCATCCACGAGATGAGCAGCGAGGCGACCCAGGACGCCACCTGCAGTCCGACGCCCAACCCCGGCACACCGCTGAGCCCCAACCAACCGAGCACCGTGGTCATCGGGGACTCCTTGCTCAGCGCGGTCAACCCGATCGTCAGCGTCAGTGCAACGAACGCCGACAGCAGGGCTCCCAGATCCGACAGCTTCGTCGCCACGAAACCGGCAGTCTCGTGCCGCTGCTCCCACATCTGACTGAGCGCCTCCCGCAGGTTGTTCATCCAGCCCAGCCCCGCCCAGGCCGCGGTGGCCAAACCGATGACGCCGACCGTGCCGCGGGAATTGATGGCGGAGTCCATCAGCTCGACAAGCTGTGCGCCCAGGTCCCCCGAGACCGCAGACCGGATCTTGGCTTCCACCTCGAGCATGAGATCGGGCTGGTTGGCCAGCACGAAGCCGCCGATCGAGAAGCCGACCATCAGCAGCGGGAACAGCGCGAAGATGGTGAAGTAGGTGATACCGGCGGCGTAGAAATCGCCCTTGCAGTCGTTGTAGCGCTCCTGAGCGAGCATCACCCGGTCCAACCATGCGAATCGGCTCCGCATGCGGTCCATGAAGCCGGGACCGTCCTGCCCAGACTGTGCTGTCGCTACCGCGTCGCGGCCGGCCATGTGCTACCCCTCAGTGCGTCGGCGCCAGGAAACCCAGCCGGTCATATACCCGCTCGACGGTGGCTGAAGCCACCGCAGCGGCCCGCTCGGCACCCCTGGCGAGTACCGCCTGCAGTTCGGCGGGATCGGCGACCAGCTCGTCGACGCGCGCCTTGATCGGCGTGACGAACTCGACCACCGCGTCGGCGGTCTCGGTTTTCAGATCGCCGTACCCGCGGCCCTCATACCCCGCGACCAGGGTGTCGATATCGGTACCGGTGACGGCGGACTGGATGGTCAGCAGATTGGACACACCGGGCTTGGCGTCGCGGTCGAAGCGGATCTCCCGCTCGCTGTCGGTGACCGCCGAGCGGATCTTCTTGGCGGTCTTCTTCGGATCGTCGAGGAGGCTGATCAGGCCCGCGTCGGTGGTCGCGGACTTGCTCATCTTCGCCGTCGGGTCCTGCAGGTCGAAGATCTTGGCGGTGGCCTTCGGGATGGTCGCCTCGGGGACGACGAAGGTGCCCGGGAAGCGGGCATTGATGCGCTCGGCGAGATCGCGGGCGAGCTCGAGGTGCTGGCGCTGGTCCTCGCCGACGGGGACCAGGTCGGTGTCGTAGAGCAGGATGTCGGCGGCCATCAACACCGGGTAGGTGAACAGCCCGACGGTGGTCGCCTCGGCCCCCTGCTTCTGGGACTTGTCCTTGAACTGCGTCATCCGCGAGGCCTGCCCGTAGCCGGTGAAACAACCCAGCACCCAGGCCAGCTGGGTGTGGGCGGGCACGTGGCTCTGCACGAAGATCGTCGCCTGCTCCGGGTCGACGCCGAGCGCCAGGTATTGCGCGGCGGTGACGAGGGTCCGCTTGCGCAGCACCTCGGGATCCTGGGCGATGGTGATGGCGTGCAGGTCGACGACGCAGAAGTAGGCGTCATGGTCGCGCTGCATGCTCACCCACTGGTTGACCGCACCGAGCGCGTTACCGAGGTGTAGGGAATCCGAGGTGGGCTGTGCGCCGGAGAACACGACTTGGCGACCGACGCTGCTGGAGTCACTCATGATCACTCGATTTTCTCATGCGAACATTCTTCAGCGCACCCGCTATCGTTTACGCATCTGTCAATTAATCGGAGGCGCAGTGTACCGTTTGCCAGTACTGTCGCTGATCTTTATCGTCGGCGTGGTGACCAGTTTCCAAAACGCCTACGCCGCACCAGAATCCGGCTCGCGTGCGGTGGTGATCGTGTCGGGCGGAAATGCCACCAGTCCGTTCACCACGCCCACACAGGCCTGCGCGTCGGGATTGGCGGCGGGCAACACCGACACCGCCCTACGCGGCCACCTGCTCGAACACGGCCACACCGTCTACACCTCGCCGGCGATGGCCGGCCGCGGCCCGGTGCGCGACACCGACGGTTTCGGGGCCTTCGGCGACTGCCCGATCACGCTGCCGGAGCACATGACCGTCAACTCGACCGGCAGCATCGATACCGCCGGTGAGCACCTGGCCCGCTTCTTCGAGTACCTGCACATCAGCTACGGCGTGGACGAGATCGACATCGTCGGGCACTCGATGGGCGGGCTGTACTCACGGGCAGCGATCCGGGTTCTGCAGAGCCTGGACTCCCCGATCAGGATCCGGTCGCTCACCACCATCGGCACCCCGTGGCAGGGCTCGTATCTGTCCGACTATGCCAACGGCATCATCGACAAGGCGGATTGCCTCGGCGACGCGTTCTGCGCGACGGCGATGGACGAAATGAGGTCCGAGGTCCAGCGGCTGATGGCCGGCTCGGGACGCGAGGTCAACCAGGCCTACCTGATGGGTCCGGGCGGCTGGAACGAGTTCCAGGCCGGCGTGCTCGACGGCATCCCGGTCACCCTGATCGGCGGCAACCGCTTCAGAGCGCCGGCGGGCTCGGCGGCGCCGAACCCGGCCGTATGGCCCAATGACGGCCTCGTCGCGCTCTCCAGCGCGCTGGCCACCGATATCAGCGACCGGGTGCTGCCGCACCGCCGCTGCCTCAGCTTCGACGACACCCACAGCATCTTCGTCTCCGACCAGGCCGGACTTGCCTGGGAGACCGGAATGACCTGGGACCCGCGGGTGCTGGAGGCGGTCCGTGCCGCCATCGAGGGCGCTGACGGCGCACCGCAGGCCCCGACCGGCGAGCCCTGCCCGATCAGCTGAATTCGACGGTCACCGGCGCGTGGTCGGACCAGCGCAGCGCGTACAGCTCGGCGCGTTCGACCCGGGCTGAGACCGCACGCGCGGCCAGCGCCGGGCTGGCCAGGTGGTAGTCGATGCGCCAGCCTGCGTCGTTGTCGAACGCCTTGCCGCGCCACGACCACCAGCTGTACGGCCCGGGCACGTCGGGGTGCAGCGCACGCACCACGTCGACCCAGCCGGTGGCCAACAGGTCGGTGAGCCATTGCCGTTCGCTCGGCAGGAAGCCGGACTTCTTGACGTTGTTCTTCCAGGCCTTGATGTCGTTCTCGGTGTGGGCGATGTTCCAGTCCCCGCACAGCACGGCGTCGTTTCCGCCGCGCACCGCCCGATCGAGCAGCACGGCCATCCGCTCCTGGGTGGCGGCCATGAACCGCTCCTTCTCCAACTGGCGGTCGGTCTCCGCCTCACCGGTCGGCAGGTAGACGCTGGCCACCGTGACCCCTGCGGTGTCGACCTCGATATAGCGACCGTGGGCAGCGAACTCCTCGGCGCCGGCGCCGATGCGAACCGCGTCGAACGGCGTACGGGAGAGCACCGCGACACCGTTGCGGCCCTTCACATGTGGCTCGGCCGAGGCAAGGTGCCAACCGTCGGCGAGCGCCGGGGCCAACGCATCGGCCAGCTGCGCGTCGTCGGCGCGGGTCTCCTGCAGGCAGATGACGTCGGCTTCGGTCTCCTTCAACCAGGGCAGCATGCCGAGGTTGGTCTCGGAGCGCTGCTTGACCGCGGCACGAATGCCGTTGGCGTTCACGGTGGTGACGATCACGGACGACGACCCTAGTGGAGCGCACCGACACCGCGTTGATTCCCCTGGTCACCGCCGCCGGACCTTGCGGTACCTGCGGTACCGCCATACTGTCGAGCGCTATGACCCAGCGCGCACCCATCCACCTCGGATCGGGTGAACCAGTCCTGATGCTGCATCCGTTCCTGTGCTCACAGAACGTCTGGTCCACCGTCGCCGGTCAGCTCGCCGGCACGGGCCGATTCGAGGTCCTGGCACCGACCATGGTCGGCCACCACGGCGGCGCCCGCTCCGGCACCTGGTTCCTGGACACCGCGGCGCTGGTCGACGACATCGAGCATCGGATGGACCAGATCGGCTGGGAGACAGCGCATATCGTCGGTAACTCGCTCGGGGGCTGGGTCGCCTTCGAGCTGGAGCGCCGCGGCCGGGCACGCACGCTGACCGCCATCGCCCCGGCCGGCGGCTGGCGCCAGCACTCCCCCACCAAGTACGAGACCGTGCTGAAGTTCCTGCTCGGTGGCCCGGCCCTGATCGCGGCGCGACTGATCGGCCCGCGCATCCTCGACGCGCCCTTCGGGACCCGGATCGCCACCCTGCCGGTCAGCGGACCGGCCGACGGCCCGAGCCGGGCCGATCTGGAGGCCCTGGTGCAGGATGCGACCCACTGCACCGCCTATGTCCAGTTGCTGATCAAGACGCTGCGGCTGCCGGGACTGCTGGAATTGGCCCAGGTCGGTGTACCGACACATCTGGTGCTATGTGACAAGGACCGGGTGTTTCCCAGCCCGCGCGGGACGAAGTACTTCATCGAGAATCTGCCCACCGATGCCAAGGTGACCCGGTTGCCCGGCGTCGGGCACATCCCGATGCTCGAGGCGCCCGGACAGGTCAGCGGGCTGATCGCCGATTTCGTCGACCAGCACACCGAACCGACGCGTGCGGCGCCGCCGGCGGGCTAGGCGCGACGCCCGCACGGGTCGAGCAAAGCGACCTGAGACGTAGTACTGCCGGTAGTACCACTACGCGAGCAGTACCACCGGCAGTACCAATACTGGCGGCCCGATCTCAGCTGCGGGCCGACTCCAGCACCGAGTTGAAGGTCTTGGAGGGACGCATCACCGCGGCGGTCTTCTCCGGATCCGGGTAGTAGTACCCGCCGATGTCGACGTGGCCGCCCTGCACCTCGTTGAGCTCCTTGACGATGGCGCCCTCGTTCTCGGCCAGCGACTTGGCCAGCGGCGCGAAGTGCTCGGCCAGCTCCTTGTCCTCGGTCTGCTCGGCCAGTGCCTGCGCCCAGTACAGCGACAGATAGAACTGGCTGCCGCGGTTGTCCAGCTCGCCGGTCTTGCGTGAGGGAGACTTGTTCTCGTCCAACAGCTTTCCGACGGCGCTGTCCAGCGTGTCGGCCAGCACCTTGGCCTTCGCATTGTCGGTCTTGTTGCCCAGATCATCCAGACTCGCGCCGATGGCAAGGAACTCGCCGAGCGAATCCCAGCGCAGGTGGTTCTCCTCGATCAGTTGGCTGACATGCTTGGGCGCCGACCCACCGGCACCGGTCTCATACAGCCCACCACCGGCCATCAGGGGTACCACCGAGAGCATCTTGGCGCTGGTGCCCAGCTCCAGGATCGGGAACAGGTCGGTGAGGTAGTCGCGCAGGATATTGCCGGTGGCCGAGATGGTGTCCTGCCCACGGATCAGCCGCTCGAGCGTGTACCGCATGGCCCACACCTGCGGCAGGATGGTGATCTCCAGGCCCTCGGTGTCATGCTCGCCCAGGTAGGTCTTGACCTTCTTGCGCAGCTCGTTTTCGTGCGGGCGCTCGTCGTCGAGCCAGAACACCACCGGCATTCCGGACAGCCGGGCCCGGGTGACGGCCAGCTTGACCCAGTCCCGGATCGGGGCGTCCTTGACGATGGGCATCCGCCAGATGTCGCCCTCCTCGACCGCCTGGCTCAGCAACACCTCGCCCGAGTCGTTGTCGACGATCCGCGCGTAGCCGGGTTCGGGGATTTCGAAGGTCTTGTCGTGGCTGCCGTACTCCTCGGCCTTCTGCGCCATCAGGCCGACGTTGGGGACGGTGCCCATCGTGGTCGGGTCGAACTGGCCGTGCGTCTTACAGAAGTTGATGACCTCTTGGTACATCCGGGAGAAGGTCGACTCCGGATTCACGGCCTTGGTGTCCTTGGTACGCCCGTCGGCGCCGTACATCTTGCCGCCGAGCCTGATCATCGCCGGCATTGAGGCGTCGACGATGACGTCGGAGGGCGAGTGGAAGTTCGAGATGCCCTTGGCCGAGTCGACCATGGCCAGCTCCGGCCGGTGCTCGTGGCACTTGTGCAGGTCTTCGATGATCTCTTCCCGCTGGCTGGCCGGCAGCGTTTCGATCTTGTCGTAGAGATCGGACAGCCCGTTGTTGACGTTGACGCCCAGCTCGTCGAAGAGCTTGCCGTGCTTGGCGAAGGCGTCCTTGTAGAACACCTTCACCGCATGGCCGAACACGATGGGGTGGCTGACCTTCATCATGGTGGCCTTGACGTGCAGCGAGAACATCACGCCGGTCTTGTAGGCGTCCTCGATCTGCTCCTCGTAGAACGCGATGAGGGCCTTCTTGGACATGTACATCGAGTCGATGACGTCGCCCTCGTCGAGCTTGACCTCGGGCTTGAGCACTACGGTCGGGCCGGCGGCGGTGACCAACTCCATGCGTACGTTGCGGGCCTTGTCCAGCGTCATCGACTTCTCACCGTGGTAGAAGTCGCCGGTCTTCATGGTCGCGACGTGGGTGCGCGACGCCTGCGACCACTCACCCATGCTGTGCGGGTGCTTGCGGGCATACTCCTTGACCGCATTGGGTGCACGGCGATCCGAGTTGCCCTCGCGCAGCACCGGGTTCACCGCGCTGCCCAGGATCTTGCCGTAGCGCTGGCGGATCTCTTTTTCCTCGTCGGTCTTCGGGTCACCCGGGAAGTCCGGCAGGTCGTAACCCTTGCTCTTGAGTTCCTTGATGGCGGCCAGCAGCTGCGGCACCGAGGCGCTGATGTTGGGCAGCTTGATGATGTTGGCGCTCGGGTCCTGGGTCAGCTCGCCGAGCGCGGCCAGGTTGTCGGGCACCTTCTGCTCATCGCTGAGGTAGTCGCTGAACTCGGCGAGGATGCGCGCGGCCACGGAGATATCGCTGGTCGTCACGTCGATGCCGGCCGCACCCGCGAAGGTCTGGATCACCGGAAGGAAGGCGTAGGTCGCCAGCAACGGCGCCTCGTCGGTCAACGTGTAGATGATGGTCGGCTGCTCGGCGCTCATGTGTACTCCCGGCGTCACTGTCGGACAGGTGTAGCGAAAGTCGGCGCTGCCGTATGTGATTCAGCAGCGTCGCAGTCGCACGGCGGACCGCCCGCGGCCGCATGTTCGACGGTCGGGGACTGTCCTCACCGGCAACACTACAAGGGCCGATGAATCCACGATGGGTCAGCTTTCACTACTGGTCAGTAGGTTTGTCCTGACAGCGACGGCGGAACCAGGTGGCACGGCATCGACGCGGTGAGCTAGTCTTTGTTTCGGTCATGAGTGCCAGCACTAAGCCCCGGCTTGCTGGCCGGCAACCCTCCAACCGCGGTGGGGTGCTCCGGGTGAAGACCAGGTTGAGTAGTCGCACGTCTTTTTCGAAGACAGGCGACCACACGGCAAGCGCGGGTCCGTATCGACGGACCCCCAGACACAGATGGAGGTTCGTTCTTCATGAGCACGCCAGAACAAGACTGGTCCTTCGAGACCAAGCAGATCCACGCCGGTCAGACGCCCGACACGGCGACCAACGCCCGGGCCCTGCCGATCTACCAGACCACCTCGTACACGTTCCGTGACACCGCGCATGCCGCGGCGCTGTTCGGTCTGGCCGAACCCGGCAACATCTACACCCGCATCATGAATCCGACGACCGATGTCGTCGAGCAGCGCCTGGCCGCCCTCGAAGGTGGTGTCGCGGCGCTGTTCCTGTCCTCAGGTCAGGCCGCCGAGACGTTCGCGATCCTCAACCTGGCCCAGGCCGGCGATCACATCGTGTCCAGCCCACGGCTCTACGGCGGCACCTACAACCTGCTGCACTACACGCTGCCCAAGCTGGGTATCGAGACGACCTTCGTGGACAACCCCGACGATCCGGAGTCCTGGCGCGCGGCCATCCGGCCGAACACCAAGGCGTTCTTCGCCGAGACGATCTCCAACCCGCAGATCGACGTGCTCGACATCCCGTCCGTCGCCGAGGTCGCCCACGCCGACGGCATCCCGCTGATCGTCGACAACACCATCGCCACGCCGTATCTGATCCAGCCGATCGCGCACGGAGCCGATATCGTCGTGCACTCGGCGACCAAGTACCTCGGCGGTCACGGCTCGGCCATCGCCGGTGTCATCGTCGACAGCGGGAAGTTCGACTGGACCCAGGGTCGCCATCCCGGGTTCACCACCCCGGATCCGAGCTATCACGGCGTGGTGTTCGCCGAACTCGGCCCGCCCGCCTACGCACTCAAGGCGCGCGTCCAGCTGCTGCGTGACCTCGGGTCTGCGGTCGCCCCGTTCAACGCGTTCCTCATCGCCCAGGGTCTGGAAACGCTGAGCCTGCGCATCGAGCGACACGTGGCCAATGCGCAGCGCGTCGCCGAATACCTGGAGGGCCGCGACGAGGTCATCTCGGTGAACTACGCCGGACTGAAGAGCTCACCCTGGTACGAGGTGGGACGCAAGCTCGCGCCCAAGGGCACCGGCGCGGTGTTGGCATTCGAACTGGCCGGCGGCATCGCTGCCGGTGAGGCGTTCGTCAACGCATTGACGTTGCACAGCCACGTCGCGAACATCGGTGACGTGCGGTCGCTGGTGATCCATCCCGCCTCCACCACCCACCAGCAGCTCAGCCCCGAGGAGCAGCTCAGCACCGGCGTGACGCCCGGTCTGGTGCGGCTGGCCGTCGGCATCGAGGGAATCGACGACATCCTGGCCGATCTCGACCGCGGATTCGCGGCCGCCCGCGCCTTCGCGGGTTCCGAGCAGAGCGTCGCATCGGTGTGAGGCGATATGACCATCTTCGACATACAGAGCGACGCGGTGTCGACGCTGCCCACTGAGGGTGAGATCGGCGTCGTCGAGATCGGCGACCTGACCCTGGAGAGCGGCGTCGTCCTGCCCGCCGTCTCGATCGCGGTGCAGCGCTGGGGCGAGCTGTCCGCAGCCGGCGACAACGTGGTCGTGGTGTTGCACGCGCTGACCGGCGACTCGCACATCACCGGCCCGGTGGGCCCCGACCACCCGACACCGGGATGGTGGGACGGTGTTGCCGGTCCCGGTGCCGCCATCGACACCACCCGCTGGTGCGCCATCGCCACCAACGCACTGGGCGGCTGCCGCGGCTCGACCGGCCCAAGTTCACTTGCGCCCGACGGAAAGCCGTGGGGCTCAAGATTTCCGGCGATCACCATCCGTGATCAGGTCAATGCCGACCTGGCCGCGCTTGCCGCGCTGGGCATCACCAGGGTCGCCGCGGTGATCGGTGGTTCGATGGGTGGAGCGCGCGCGCTGGAGTGGATCGTGGGCCATCCCGACACCGTGCGTGCCGGACTGGTCCTCGCGGTCGGGGCCCGGGCCACGGCCGACCAGATCGGCACCCAGAGCACCCAGGTCGCCGCCATCAAGGCCGACCCGGACTGGCAGGGCGGCGACTATCACGGCACCGGTCGCAGCCCGTCCGCCGGCCTGGAGATCGCGCGTCGTGTCGCACACCTGACCTATCGCGGTGAAGCCGAACTGGATTCGCGGTTCGCCAACGACGTCCAGGGTGACGAGGACCCGACCACCGGCGGGCGCTACGCCGTGCAGAGCTATCTGGAACACCAGGGCGGCAAGCTGGTGTCGCGGTTCGACGCAGGCACCTACGTGGCCCTCACCGATGCGTTGAGCAGTCATGACGTCGGGCGTGGACGCGGCGGGGTGGCGGCCGCGCTGGCTGGCTGCCCGGTTCCGGTGTTGGTGGCCGGCATCACCTCCGACCGGCTCTATCCGTTGCGCCAGCAGCAGGAGCTGGCCGAGCTGCTGCCCGGCTGCCCCGGCCTCTCGGTGGTCGACTCCATCTACGGTCACGACGGCTTCCTGGTCGAGACCGACGCGGTCGCACCGCTGATCCGACAGACGCTGGAGATGGCACAGCGGTGAGCAAGCAGGTTCCGCGCTCATTGTCATTCGGCGAGGAGGCCGCGGCCTACGAGCGCGGCCGCCCGTCCTATCCCCCGGAAGCCATCGACTGGCTGTTGCCCCACGGCGCGCGCACCGTCCTCGACCTCGGCGCCGGAACGGGCAAACTGACCGTTCGGCTGGTCGAGCGCGGCCTCGATGTCGTTGCGGTGGACCCGATCCCGGAGATGCTGGACGTACTGTCGTCGTCGCTGCCCGGCACGCCCGCCCTGCTGGGGACCGCCGAGGACATCCCGCTGCCCGATGACAGTGTGGACTGTGTGCTGGTCGCGCAGGCCTGGCACTGGTTCGATCCGCAGCGCGCCGCCGACGAGATCGCCAGGGTGTTGCGCCCGGGCGGCCGGCTGGGATTGGTGTGGAACACCCGCGACGAGAGGATGGGCTGGGTCAAGGATCTGGGCGCGATCATCGGCCACGAACACGACCCGCTCAACGACCGGGTGACGCTCACCGAGCCGTTCGGGCCGATCGAGCGCACGCAGGTCGAGTGGACCAGTTACCTGACCCCGCAGGCGCTCATCGACCTGGTGGCCTCGCGCAGCTACTGCATCACTTCCCCCGCCGAAGTACGTACCCGCACCCTGGACCGGGTGCGCGAACTGTTGGCCACCCATCCGGCCCTGGCCAACAGCAGCGGGTTGGCGCTGCCGTATGTCACCGTGGGAATCCGGGCCGATCTGACCTAGCTGGTGCCCAACGGGTCGATGGTCCAGGCGATATAGAGCATCACCGCGCTGACCGAGGCGGTCGTCGCGAAATCGATTGCGCGCGTTCGCACCACGAGCAGTCCGGCCCGGTCGTCGGAGAGCGCCAGCCGCAGCGCAGCGGCCACCCCGACCGCGATGCCCATCACCAGGGCGCCGCGGCGCCAGTACCCGGCGATCACCAGCACGAACGAGGCAGCGAAGATCAGCGCGACCAGCAGGATCGGCCACTGGCCGGCCAGCACCTTGCGGGCGAACTCCTGGGCGGTCAACGGATCTGACTGTTCTTCGCGCAGGCGCTCATCACCGCTCCGCGCGCTCCACGACATTGGTCAGCAGGAAGGCCCTGGTCAGCGGACCCACCCCGCCCGGGTTCGGCGATACGTATCCGGCGACGTCCCAGACATCGGGGGCCACATCACCGGTCAGCTTGCCCTCGACCCGGCTCACGCCGACGTCGACGACGGCCGCACCGGGTTTCACCATGTCGGCGGTCACCATGTACGGCACGCCGACCGCGGCGACGATGATGTCGGCCTGCCGGGTCAACTCGGCGAGGTCACGAGTTCCGGTGTGGCACAGGGTGACCGTCGCGTTCTCCGAACGGCGGGTGAGCAGCAGGCCCAGTGGCCTTCCGACCGTGACACCGCGACCGATCACCACGACGTGCGCACCGGCGATCGGAACATCGAAGCGCCGCAGCAGGTGCACGATGCCACGCGGGGTGCACGGCAGCGGAGCCTCTTTCCCGAGCACCAGCCGACCCAGGTTGGTCGGGTGCAGACCGTCGGCATCTTTGTCCGGGTCGATGCGCTCCAGGGCCGCGTTCTCGTCCAGGTGCTTGGGCAGCGGGAGCTGGACGATGTATCCGGTGCACTCGGGGTTGGCGTTGAGCTCGTCGATGACGGCGTCCAACTCGGCCTGGCTGATATCGGCGGGCAGATCGCGACGGATGGAGTTGATCCCGACCTTGGCGCAGTCGGCGTGCTTGCCCCGCACATAGGCCTGCGACCCCGGGTCGTCGCCGACCAGGATGGTGCCCAGTCCGGGGGTCCGGCCCGCGGCCGTCAGCTTCGCGACCCGCTCCTTGAGATCGTCGAGGATCTCGTCGCGAGTCGCCTTACCGTCCAATGTCGTGGCTGCCACGCCTGTCATTGTGTCAGCCGGCGTGGCAGGCTACGACGATGAACACCCAGCCGAAAGTGTTCACCGACGTATTCGGTGCGGCCAAGCTCGGGCCGGTGACGTTGCGCAACCGCATCATCAAGGCCGCCACCTTCGAGGCGGCGAGCCCGAATGCGCTGGTCACCGATGATCTGATCAGGTATCACCAGTTGCCTGCCGCCGGCGGCGTGGGTATGACGACGGTCGCCTATTGCGCGGTGGCTCCGGGCGGGCGCACCGACGGCTGGCAGATCTGGATGCGGCCCGAGGCCGTCCCGGGCCTGCGCAGGCTCACCGACGCGGTGCATGCCGAGGGTGCGGCGATCAGCGCACAGATCGGCCACGCCGGCCCGGTGGCCAACGCGCGGACCAACAAGGCGCCCGCGCTGGCACCCATCCGGTTCTTCAACCCGTTGTCGATGCGATTCGCCCGCAAGGCCACCAAGGACGACATCCGCGACGTCATCGCGGCGCACGCCGACGCCGCCCGGCTGGCCATCGATGCCGGCTTCGACGCCGTCGAGGTACATCTCGGGCACAACTACCTGGCCAGCTCGTTTCTGTCGCCGCTGCTCAACCGGCGCACCGACGAGTTCGGGGGCTCATTGCAGAACCGCGCGAAGGTGTCCAGGGGCGTGGTGCGAGCCGTGCGCGACGCCGTCGACGATCACGGTGCCGCCAAGATCGCCGTCACCGCCAAGTTGACCATGACCGACGGGGTGCGCGGCGGTATCCCGCTCGACGAGGCGTTGCAGACCGCGAAGTGGCTGGAAGAAGACGGTGGGCTGGACGCCATCGAGCTGACCGCGGGCAGCTCCCTGGTCAACCCCATGTACCTGTTCCACGGTGATGCCCCGCTCAAGGAATTCGCGGGCGCCTTCAGGCCGCCGATCAGCTGGGGCATGCGGATGACCGGCAAGAAGTTCCTGCGCGAGTACCCCTACCGCGAGGCGTACTTGTTAAGGCATGCCCGGGCCTTCCGCGCCGAGCTGAGCATGCCGCTGATCCTGCTCGGCGGTATCACCAACCGCGACACGATGGACAAGGCGATGGCCGAGGGTTTCGACTTCGTCGCGATGGGTCGGGCGCTGCTCGCCGAGCCGGATCTGGTCAACCGCATCAAGGCCGATTCCTCGGTCCGCTCGGCGTGCACGCACTGCAACCGCTGCATGCCCACGATCTACAGCCACACCCACTGCGTGGTCACCGGGGCGCCGGACACCCTCACGGTCTGAGGCCGTTCGCCCGGAGCGACGGTATGGTCGCGCCCGAACCGGCGGTAGCGACCATATCGTTGCTCTCGGCAAGCCGAACGGTGACCTCGGAGCGGGAATTGCGTTGGCGTACCGGATACAGTTGGTCCCGATGAGCCGCCCCGGAACGCCCGCGCTGACCGTTCGATACGAAGGATCGACTCGGACCTTCTCAGCAGGCAATGACGTCGTCGTCGGTCGCGACCTGCGCGCCGACGTACGTATCGCCCACCCGTTGATTTCGCGCGCACACCTGGTGTTGCGCTTCGATCAGGGCCGCTGGATCGCCATCGACAACGGCAGCCTCAACGGCATGTACGTCAACGGTCAGCGGGTGCCCACGCTGGACATCACCGACGGCCAGCAGCTCAACATCGGCAATCCCGACGGCCCGCAACTGGCCTTCGAGGTCGGCCGCCACCAGGGCGCGGTGGGCAGCCCGCCCCCAACGCAGGCCGTCCCGACACCGACCGGTCCGCGCCCCAGCGCGTCCTGGCCGACGCAGGCACCGATGCAGCCGCCCCCGCCGCCCCAGGCACCACCGGCCTGGCCGACCGGGGCCACCCCGTCCCAGCAGCAGCCGCGTTATCCGTCCGGTCCGCAGCACTATCAGCCAACCGGCCAGCAGCCCTATCAGGGCGCGCCGCCGCAACAGAGCTATCCGCCGCCACCGCAGCCGACCGTGTCGCGCTCGCAGCCGACCTACATCCCACCCGCCGATCCGTCGCAGACGGCGATGGGACCGACCGCGGTGCCGCGCCCGTCGGAGAACAACCTCGCGACGAGCATGCTCAAGATCCTTCGCCCCGGAAAGGCACCGGAGGTGCCACCGGGCGGGATCAAGATCGGTCGCGCGACCGACAACGACATCGTCATCCCCGACGTCCTGGCCTCTCGCCACCACGCCACCCTGGTCTCCGGCCCCGGCGGCACCGAGATCCTCGACAACCGCAGCATCAACGGCACCTTCGTCAACGGTCAACGCGTCGACGACGCGCTGCTGCGCGAGGGCGACGTGGTCACCATCGGCAACGTCGACCTGGTGTTCACCGGCGGCACGCTGGTCCGCGGCTCGGAAACCCAGGCGGCCACCCGCACCGGCGGTCTGGAGGTCCGCGGGCTGACGTGGACCATCGAGGGCAACAAGACGCTGCTCAACAACATCTCGATCGACGCCAGGCCGGGCACGCTCACGGCCGTGATCGGACCGTCGGGTGCCGGCAAGTCGACCTTCGCCAAACAGGTGGCCGGGCTGACCCACCCGACGTCGGGCACGGTGTCCTTCGAGGGCCACGACATCCACGCCGAGTACGCCTCGCTGCGCTCCCGGATCGGCATGGTCCCCCAGGACGACGTGGTGCACGGCCAGCTGACCGTCAAGCAGGCGCTGATGTACGCAGCCGAGCTGCGCCTGCCGCCGGATACCACCAAGGAGGACCGCGAACGCGTGGTCCTGCAGGTCCTCGAGGAACTCGAGATGACCAAACACCTGGAAACCCGGGTGGACAAACTCTCCGGCGGCCAGCGCAAGCGCGCCTCGGTGGCCCTCGAGCTGCTGACCGGGCCCTCGTTGCTGATCCTCGACGAGCCCACCTCGGGTCTGGATCCGGCGCTGGATCGCCAGGTCATGACGATGCTGCGCCAGCTCGCCGACGCGGGCCGCGTGGTGCTGGTGGTGACGCACTCGCTGACCTATCTCGACGTCTGCGATCAGGTGTTGCTACTGGCGCCGGGCGGCAAGACCGCGTTCTACGGCCCCCCCAGCCAGATCGGTCCCGAGCTGGGCACGACCAACTGGGCCGATATCTTCTCCTCGGTCGCCGGTGACCCGGACACCTCGCACCAGAACTACCTGGCCCGCAGCGGCCCGCTGCCGCACGCCGAGGCCTCCAAACAGCCCGCCGACCTGGGCAAGCCGGCGAAAACGAGTGTGCGCAGGCAGTTCTCGACCATTGCCCGGCGCCAGATGCGGCTCATCATCTCCGACCGCGGCTACTTCGCGTTCCTGGCGGTGCTGCCGTTCATCATGGGTGTGCTGTCACTGTCGGTGCCCGGCACCGTCGGCTTCGGGGTGCCCAACCCCATGGGCGACGCCCCCAACGAGCCCGGTCAGATCCTGGTGCTGCTCAACGTCGGCGCCATCTTCATGGGTACCGCGTTGACCGTGCGTGACCTGATCGGCGAGCGGCCCATCTTCCGCCGCGAGCAGGCGGTCGGGTTGTCGACAACGGCGTATCTGATGGCCAAGGTCTGCATCTACGCGGTGTTCGCCATCATCCAGTCCTCGATCGTCACGGCGATCGCGGTGCTGGGCAAGGGCGGCCCGACACAGGGCTCGTTGTCGTTCCTGCCCCCGACGGCCGAGCTGTTCCTGGTGATGGCGGCGACGACCGTGACCGCGGCCATGGTCGGTCTGGCGCTCTCGGCGCTGGCCAAGTCCAACGAGCAGATCATGCCGCTGCTGGTGGTCGCCGTGATGAGCCAGCTGGTCTTCTCCGGCGGCATGATCCCGGTGACCGACCGTCTGGTGCTCGACCAGCTGTCCTGGTTCACCCCGGCGCGCTGGGGCTTCGCCGCGTCGGCCTCCACGGTGGACCTGATCCATCTGGTGCCCGGCCCACTGACGCCCAAGGATGCCCATTGGGAGCACACCTCGTCGGTCTGGTGGTTCGACATGGGCATGCTGGCGCTGTTGAGCGTGGCCTACCTGACCTTCGTGCGCTTCAAGATCCGGCTCAAGGCGGGCTAGGTCCTTGCGATTTGTGGAGTTTCAGCCGCCATCATGGCGGCTGAAACTCCACAAATCGCTGGGTTACTCGCCGTGCACGTCCAATCCGTGGGCGGCGGCGTAGGCCAACCCCTGCTCGATGTTCACCCGCGCGCCACGCAGCTTGGCCGTCGTCCAGAACGTCGGGTCGACCCGCGCTCCACGCAGGTCGGCCTCGTCGAACTTGGCGTCCTGCACCCGCGCACCGCTGAGGTCGGCGCGCTGTAATACGGCCTTGCGCAGGTCCGTGCCCACCAGGTTGGCCTCGCGTAACCGGCAGTCCGACAGGTCCAGCGTCCGCAGGTCACAGCCGCCGAGCACGCTCAACGACAGGTCGACCTCGACGAACTGCACCGGCCGCAGCCGGGTCTCGGTGAACACCGAACCGAGCAGGCTGCACTGCCGGAACGTGCTGTGCAGCAGCGCGGCCCGCCGGAAGGTGCAATTGCGGAATGCCGAACCCAGATGCTCGGACTCGGTCAGGTCGACACCGCTGAAATCGCACTCGTCGAAGACCACCCGCTCGGTGCGCAGCCGGGACAGGTCCTCGTCGCGGAAGTCGTGGTTGGTGAACTCGCGGTCCACCCACACCTGGTCGTCGGTCACGTCGGGACCGCCGCCAACGCGTACTCGGCCACCGTGATCAGGGCGGCCCGCACCGAGTTCCGGTCCCTGGCATCGACGGTGACGATCGGGATGTCCGCGCGCAGTGCCAGCGCCTGCCGCAGGGCCGCCTTCGGGTGCTGGGGCGCGCCGTCGAACTCGTTGACCGCGATGATGAACGGCAGCCCGCGCGCCTCGAAGAAGTCGATGGCGGCGAAGCTGTCCTGCAGTCGCCTGACGTCGACGAGGATCACCGCGCCGATGGCGCCGCGGATCAGGTCGTCCCACATGAACCAGAACCGACGCTGACCGGGCGTACCGAACAGGTAGAGCACCAGATCCTCGGCGAGGGTGATGCGGCCGAAGTCCATCGCGACCGTGGTGGTGGTCTTACCGGGGGTGGCCTCGAGTTCGTCGTAACCCGCCGACGCCGTGGTGACCAGCGCCTCGGTGCGCAGCGGCATGATCTCCGACACCGCGCCCACGAAGGTGGTCTTGCCCGACCCGAAACCCCCCGAGATGACGATCTTGGTCGATGTCGGCCGTTCAGAGCGCGCGTAGTCCACGCAGCGTCCTTCCGATCAGGTCACGACGCTCGTCGGCAGAGGATGTCTCCCCCAGCGTCGCGCGCACCCGAACATACCCTTCCCACGCCAGGTCGCCGATGAGCACACGCGCCACACCCAACGGCAACTCCAACCGCGCCGCGATCTCGGCGACCGACGGTCCCGCCCGCCCCTCGGTCAGTATGCGAGAACGCACGTCGGCCGCCGGCCAGCGCGACACGGGCCCCGGCTGCACCGTCTGGATAGGCGCTTCCAAGGGGAGGTCCAGCCGGGCGGTGGTGCGCCCACCGGTCAGGGTGTACGGCCGCACCAGGGCGGTGACATCGTCGCTCACGGTGTGCGGCGCTGACGGCGGGCCGCCTGCACGACGTTGCCGACGCGCTCGACGAGCATCGCCATCTCGTATCCGACCTGGCCGATATCGCAGGATCGCGTGGCCAGCGCCGCGATGTTCGATCCGTCGCCGGCGCGCATCACGAGCAGATAGCCGTGCTCCATCTCGACGATCGATTGCATGACGTGACCGCCCTGGAAGAGCTGCGCGGCGCCGCCGGCGAGGCTGGCCAGCCCGGAGGTGACCGCGGCCAGTTGGTCCGCGCGTTCGGTGGGCATGTGCTCGCTGGCGGCCATCAGCAGACCGTCGGCGGAGACCAGCACCGTGTGCGATACCCCGTCGACCTCGCGGGCGAACTTGGCCACCAGCCAGTCGAGGGACTCCCGGGTGGTCACCGATCTCCCCCGGCGTCCTGGGGACGGGACCGGGCTGCGTGCACGCCCGCGAAGTGACTGCTGAGGCTGGCCCGGATGGCCGCCGGATCCGGCAGCGGCGCGGTCACCGGGTCGGTGGGCTCGGCCGCCGCGGGTTCGGCCTCGCCCGCACCGGGTACCAGCCGCGCACCGGGTCGGCGGACCGGCAGGCCCTCGGCGGTGTGCTCGGTGGCCGGCGTGGTCTCTGCCGCTTGGGCCGCCGACCAACCGTTGTCCCACACCGATTTCCAGTCCAGATTGGTGTCGACGCCGAGGTCGGTGGGGTCGACCAGCCATTCCGAGAGCATCTTCTGGTAGATCGCGTCGTCGGAGCCCGCGTTCGTGGTCGCAGCCGCGAACGCAGGGTCGCGCCGGGGTAACACGGGTTCGGGCGACTCGACAACCGCCGGTGGTGCCACCGACACTTCGGTAGGCACCGGCTCGACATCGGCTATCCGAGGCCGGCCTGGTTCAGCGACGACCAGTCCCGCGGGAACGTAGATGCCCGCGGTGGTGCCCGAGTTCGGGTCCCCGCCAGCGGTGGGCCGCAATCGCACCACCAGTCCGTGCCGGGCGGCCAGCCGGGCGACGACGAACAACCCCATGTGCCGTGCGGTGTACGGGGTGACCTCGCCGTCGGACTGCAACCGGGTGTTGGTGACGCGCAGGTCCGGTTCTGCCATCCCGAGGCCGTCGTCGCCGATCTCGAGCACCAGCGCGCCGTCCTCGGTGCGCAACCCCGAGATGCGCACGGTCGTGGCAGGCGGCGAATACCGCAACCCGTTGTCCATCAACTCGGCGAGCACGTGCACCAGGTCTGCGGCCACGGCGCCGACAACGGCACAATCGGGAAGCGCGCCCGCCTGCAGGCGGGCGTAGTCCTCGACCTCGGAGGACGCGGCGTTGACCACGGCCGACAGCGGTGCCGGATCACTGTGACCACGAGCGGTGTCGGTGCCGGCCAGCACCAGGAGATTGGCGCCGTTGCGGCGCATCCGGGCGGCCAGGTGGTCGAGCCGGAACAGGCCCTCCAGGCGGTCGGGATCCTGTTCGTCGCGCTCCAGCTGGTCGATCAGCGTCAGCTGCTGGTCCACCAGCGATCGGCTGCGCCGGGACACCGTCTCGAACATATCGCTGACCTGCACCTGCAGCCGGGCCTGTTCGCCTGCGAGCTGCAGGGCCTGTGCGTGGAGTTCGTCGACCGCGTGGGCGAGCTGTCCGAGCTCCTCGGTGGTGTGCACCGGGATCGGGGCCAGCGGGCCCGGGTCACCGCCGGCGCGCACCTGGTCGAGTTCGCGAGCCAGATCCGTGTGGGCCACCTGCAACGCACTGTCTCGCAGCCTACGCAGCGGCCCGACCAGGGAACGCGCGACCAGTGCGACGATCAGCAGCGCCACCAGCAGCAGGACAGCCACGATGACGGCATCGCGGGTGGCGGTGGCGTCGGGTATCGCGCTGTCGGTGAAGCTCTTGTAGACGTGCAACCCGCCCAACGACGCGGCCAGCAACATCGGAACCGCGACGATGGCAACGATTTTCCCCGCAGCGGGCCAGTTGCTCAGCGACCAGCGCGCCGGGCGCTTCGCATGTGTCGTTGCGGCGCCGGCTATCTCGCCATGCGCGCTGGACGCGGGAAAGACGGTCATGTCGGTTGTGGCGCGTTCATGTGCTTCCTGCTGCTTATGCCCACGTCGGGGCCGGCGTCGTGTCACCCGGCAATTGGTCGAGTATGGCATTCGGGCACAGCCGATTCCAGGCTCTCAGACGCCGTGAGGACAGTTCGTGACCGTTACGATGCGCAACCTTTCCCTCCCGGCTCAGCCGCGGCGCAGGATCGCGACCAAGAACTCGGCGTTGTCGTCGAATGGGCGTACATCCCAGGTGGACAGCAACAGGTCCTGGGTCAGGCCGGCCGCGCGCGCGTCGTCGAGGAACCGGTCGAAGGGATAGTCGCGGCCCGCACCGAATCCGATGACCAGACGACCGTCGGTGCGCAGGTGGGCACGCAATCGCGCCAGGACCTGGCCGCGGGTGCTCGGTGCCAGGAAGGTCATCACATTGCCCGCCGAGACGATGATGTCGAACGGCTCGGCGACGCCGCGAGCGGGCAGGTCGAGTTCGGCTAGGTCGCCGACGAGCCAGCGTGCACCGGGGTGGTCGGCTTCGGCGGCGGCGATCAGTGCGGGGTCGACATCGACGCCGGTGACATCGTGTCCGGCTGCGGCCAGATAGCCGCCGACCCGGCCCGGGCCGCAGCCGGCATCGAGGATGCGGGCACCGCGCGCTGCCATGGCGTCGATGAAACGGGCCTCGCCGTCGAGGTCGTTCCCGGCCTGCGCCAGTGCGCGGAAGCGGTCGATGTACCACTGCGAGTGGCCGGGGTTGGCGGCGACCTTTTGCATCCAGAGGCTCTGCTCGACCATGCCGCCATTATGCGCAGTGGACAATGGCCCGATGTTTCACGTCCTGTTCTACTCACCGCGTATCGCGCCCAACACCGGTAACGCGATCCGGATGGCGGCGGCGACCGGCTGCGAGCTGCACCTGGTCGAACCGCTCGGTTTCGACCTGTCCGAACCGAAGCTGCGCCGGGCGGGATTGGACTACCACGATCTGGCCTCGGTGACGGTGCACCCGGATCTGGATGCGGCGTGGGCCGCCATCGGTCCGGCCCGGGTGTTCGCCTTCACCGCGCACGCCGAGATGTCCTTCGCGCAGGTGTCCTATGAGCCCGGGGACGTGCTGATGTTCGGACCGGAGCCGACCGGTTTGGACGAGCAGACGCTGGCCGACCCGCACATCACCGCGCGGGTACGCATCCCGATGCTGTCGGGCAGGCGATCGCTGAACCTGTCGAACGCCGCCGCGGTGGCCGCCTACGAGGCGTGGCGCCAGCAGGGGTTCACCGGCGCGGTGTGATCACCAGGTGTTCCAGTGCGTGAGTTCCTCGGCGGGCAGCCGCTTGGCCTTCTTGAAGTCGGTGCCCTTGGTGTAGGCGATCGGGAACAGACCGCCTTGTGCGTACTTGTCGAACGGGATGCCGAGCAGTTCGGCGGTCTGCTTCTCACCGTCACCCATCAGGTGCAGCGAGGTCCAGGCCGAACCGAGGCCGCGACTGCGCAACGCCAGCATGAAGCTCCAGACCGCCGGCATCAGCGATCCCCAGAATCCGGCGCTCATGCCCGCCGGCGCCCCGTCCGGGCGGCCCTCCAGACACGGGATCAGCATGACCGGCACCTCGTGCAGGTGGTCGTTGAGGTATTTGGCGGAGTCGACGACCTTCGGTGCGCGCTCGTCGCGGCTGTCCCCGAACTCCGGCTTGGGGGCATCCAGGTACGGCGTGGCGGCCACCCGGTAGATATCGGCGATCGCCTTCTTCTTCTCTTCGTCCTCGACGAAAACCCATTGCCAGCCCTGAGAATTCGATCCGGTCGGGGCCTGCAGGGCGATATCGAGACACTCCATCAACACCTCGCGCGGCACCGGCTTGTCGAAATCGAGCCGTTTACGCACCGAACGCGTCGTGGTCAGAACTTCATCCGCGGTCAGGTTGAGTGTCATACCGCGAGACTACATTCGCTTCCATGACTGCAGACCTGACACCGGAAATCCTCGACCGCCTGAAATCCGATGATTTCGCGTGGTTGACCACCGTCGCCAAGTCCGGCCAACCGGTCCCCAAACTGGTGTGGTTCTTCTTCGACGGGACCGACATCCTGGTGTACACCGAGCCCGGCGCGGCCAAGGTGCGACATATCGGAAACCACCCCCAGGTGAGCCTGAATCTGGACTCTGACGGCAACGGTGGCGGGATCATCGTGGTCGGGGGGCCGGCGCGGATCGATGCCGAGGACACCGATCCCCGCGAGGACGCACCGTACTGGGCGAAGTACCAGGCGATGTCCGATCAGATCGGGTTGACTCCCTCGATGGGCAACTACGGCACCCGGCTGAGGATCGGCATCGAGAAGGTGTGGACGACGCCGACGGAGTGACGGTCACTGGAAGTCCCTCGATCGGGATCGCACCTTCAGGTCCACCGGGCCCATCCGGTCGGCAAGCACCGTCACCGCCCCGGTCGCGTTCTGCACGATGCCGCGGATGATCAGCGCCGGCGCGCTCTGCGCCAGCTTGCGGTAGCGCGCCCAGACTCCCGGGGCACACAGCACGTTGACCATGCCGGTCTCGTCTTCGAGGTTGACGAATGTGACGCCCTGGGCGGTGGCCGGGCGTTGTCGATGCGTCACCGCCCCGGCGACGAGGATGCGGCTCCCATCGGGCACCGACAGCAGTTCGGCGGCCGGGACGACCCCCATCGCGGCCAGGTGCTCGCGCAGGAACTGGGTGGGATAGCTGTCCGGTGAGACTCCGGTGGCCCAGACATCGGCGGCGGCCAGTTCCAGAGCGCTCATCCCTGGCAGTGCCGGGATGTGTGTGGATGACCCCACCCCGGGGAGCCTGTCGGGGCGTTCGGCGGCGGCCGCCCCGGCCGCCCACAATCCTTCTCGTCGGGTGATCCCGAAGCAGCCGAGTGCCCCTGCGGTGGCCAACGCCTCGGTTTGTGGGACCGAAAGTTGGATTCGTGCGGTCAGATTCAGCAGATCGGTGAATGCCCCACCGGCGATCCGGTCGTCGACGATCTTCTTCGCCAGCTCGTCACCGATGTGACGGATGCCGCCCAGGCCCATCCGCACATCCAGTCCCCGGTTCTCACAGGTGGCGTGGGCCAGACTGGCGTTGACATCCGGCCCGTGCACGATCACGCCATGTCGACGGGCGTCGGCGACCAACGACTGCGGCGAATAGAACCCCATCGGCTGGGCACGCAGCAACGCGGCGCAGAACACGGCGGGATGGTGCAGCTTGAACCACGACGAATAGAACACCAGCGAGGCGAAGCTCAGCGAATGACTTTCCGGGAAACCAAAATTGGCGAATGCCTCTAGTTTGTCGTAGATCTTCTCGGCCACCGCACCGGTGATACCATGCCGCTCGCGCATTCCGTCGAAGAACCGGCCGCGTAACCGGCGCATCTTCTCGGTGGACCGTTTGGAGCCCATCGCCCTGCGTAGCTGATCGGCCTCGGCCCCGGTGAAGCCTGCGCAGTCCACCGCCAGTTGCATCAGTTGCTCCTGGAACAGGGGTATGCCGAGGGTCTTCTCCAGCGCCGGTTTCATCGACGGGTGGTCGTAGGTCACCTCTTCCTCGCCGTTGCGCCGCTTGATGTACGGATGCACCGATCCGCCCTGGATGGGGCCGGGACGGATGAGGGCCACCTCGACCACCAGGTCGTAGAACATCCGCGGTTTCAGCCGCGGCAGGGTGGCCATCTGCGCGCGGGACTCGACCTGGAACACCCCGACCGAATCGGCGCGTTGCAACATCTCATAGACGGCCTGCTCCGACAGGTCCAGCCGGGACAGGTCCACCTCGATACCCTTGTGCTCGCGGGCCAGGTCGATGGCATAGTGCAGGGCCGACAGCATGCCAAGACCCAGCAGATCAAACTTGACCAAACCGATTGCCGCACAGTCATCCTTGTCCCATTGCAGAACGCTGCGATTCTCCATTCGCGCCCACTCCACCGGGCACACGTCGGCGATCGGGCGATCGCAGATCACCATGCCGCCGGAGTGGATGCCCATGTGCCGGGGCAGGTTGGAGATCTGGGTGGCCAGGTCGACCACCTGCTCGGGGATGTCCTCCACGTCGGGGGAATCGGCAAGCCCGTTCCAACGGCTGATCTGCTTGCTCCACGCGTCCTGTTGCCCCTGCGAAAAACCCAGCGCACGGGCCATGTCCCGGACCGAACTGCGACCCCGGTAGGTGATGACGTTGGCCACCTGGGCGGCGTGATCACGGCCGTATTTCTCGTAGACGTACTGGATGACCTCCTCGCGCAGGTCCGATTCGATGTCGATATCGATATCGGGTGGGCCATCGCGCGCCGGCGACAGGAAGCGTTCGAACAACAACTCGTTGGCGATCGGGTCGACATTGGTGACCTTGAGGGCGTAGCAGACCGCGGAGTTGGCCGCCGATCCCCTTCCCTGACAGAGGATGTCACGTTCTCGGCAGAATCGGGTGATGTCGTGGACCACCAGGAAATAGCCTGGGAAGTTGAGCTTTTCGATGATGGCCAGCTCGTGCTCGATCTGGCGGTACGCCTTCGGTGCGCGCTCGGGCGTGCCGTAGCGATCCAGCGCCCCCTCGCGCACCAGCAGGCGCAGCCAGCTGGCCTCGGTGTGCCCGGGAGGAACATCGAACGGCGGCAGCTGCGGGGCGATCAACGCTAGGCCGAAGGCGCATTGTTCACCGAGATCGGCAGCGGCGGTGACGATCTCGGTTCCGAAGATGCGGGCCATCTCCTCCCCCGAGCGCAGATGCGCCCCACCCAGTGGCGCCAGCCACCCGGCCGCGTCGTCCATCGAGTTGCGGGCCCTGATCGCCGCCATCGCCATGGCCAGTCGACCCCGCTCGGGTACGGCGAAATGCGCGCCGGTGGTGGCTATCAGCCCCAGGCCGAATCGCGATGCCAATCCGGCAAGGACGGTATTGCGCTCATCGTCGAGCGGGTGACCGTGATGGGTCAGCTCGACGCTGACGCGATCGGCCCCGAACCGGTCCACCAGGTCGGTCAGCGCCGCCTCGGCGGCTTCGGGTCCGCCACGAGTCAGCGCCTGCCGGACATGGCCTTTGCGGCAACCGGTGAGGATGTGCCAGTGACCACCGGCGGCTTCGGTGAGTGCATCGAAATCGTAACGCGGTTTTCCTTTTTCGCCGCCGGCCAGATGGGCCGACGAAATCTCACGGGACAACCGTCGATAACCTTCCGGCCCACGGGCGAGCACCAGCAGGTGCGGCCCCGGCGGGTCGGGTTGTTCGGTGCGGGGCACGTTTCCCAGCGACAACTCCGCACCGAACACGGTGTCCACATCGAGTTCGCGGGCGGCCTCGGCGAACCGCACGACTCCGTAGAGACCGTCATGATCGGTCAGCGCTATGGCCCGCAGGCCCAGCCGCGCCGCTTCCTCCACCATCTCCTCCGGGGTGCTGGCCCCGTCGAGGAAGCTGTAGGCCGAATGGGCGTGCAGTTCGGCGTACCGCACCGAGGATCGGGAGCGCTGCACCCCGTCGGCCAGGTAGGCCCCGCGTTTGCGCGACCAGGCCGGACCGTCACCACCATCGCCGGGCGGCTCCAGCGGTAACCCGGAGCGGCGCGACTTTTCCCGGGGCCTACTGCTGAGGACCCGCTCCATCTCCGGCCAACTCGGCGGCCCGTTGTGCCAACCCACCCGCCCATTGTATCGAACATTTGTTCGATACAATGGGCGGCGGATCGGCGTCGGATCGGCCGGGTGCCCACGGGCGCCGAATTGAGGTCCATTGACCCTAGAACGCGCCATCGCTCCGGCAGCACAGTTGAGCTGACTGCGGGAAGTCCACAGCCGAGTCCGCATACGGAGGTACACCGACCATGACCGACACACCGGAGCCCTCGAACGCGTCCACCACCGCCGCGCCCGCAGTGACCGCCACGACGAATCGGCTCGACCACGCGGAGCGTCGGCCCAACCGCCTCTACCAGAGCTTGGCCTGGGTCGGCATCGTCACCGGCGTCTTGTTCGTCGTCATGGTGATCTTCGGTGCCGGGTTCTTCGCCGGTGCGGCGACCGGTGGCTACCACGGATGGACCCGCGGCTATCACAGCGCTCAGATGGGGCAGAACGGGCCGAGCGGGGGTTGCCCGATGATGGGACCCGGCATGACGATGGGACCCGGCCCGATGATGGGGCCCGGCGGCATGCCGCCGCAACGGCAGGCACCGAGCATGATGCCCACCCTTCCGCAGCGACCGTAAAGCTGATGCCGCGGTCATCGGCGAAAATATCGGCGGACTCGCCGAGAATCGGGATATCTCACAACCCCTTACGCCGAACACAACCAGCGCCTGGTTACTCCTTGAGCGCCGGGGTGTCCCGCCTCAGGGTCTGGCCGAGGAAGAACTCCGGTCGTCGCGCCCGCATCACGAGCATCAGCACCGCCCCGAGTGCCAGGATGCCGAATCCGATGAAGAACACCAGCCCGATGCCACCGATCTCCGCACCGCTGCCGTTCTCCGGATTCATGCTCTCGCCGATCGCGATGACGAACACGACCGCCAGCATCAGCCCACCCAACAGCGGGAACAGGAATTTGAAGATGATGTTGTGGGCGTTGGCGAACAACTCACGCCGGAAGAACCAGACGCAGGCGAATGCGGTGATGCCGTAGTACCAGCAGATCATGATGCCCAACGCGGCGATGGTGTCCCAGAGCGCATTGTCGGACAACAGCTTGACCACGGTGTAGAAGCCGGCGGTGACCACACCGGCGACCACCGTCGAGTACACCGGGGTCAGGAAGCGCGGGCTCACCTCGGCGAAGCGGGCCGGGAACGCCCGGTAGGCGCCCATCGCGAGCATGGCGCGGGCCGCGGGCAGGAAGGTGGTCTGCAGGCTGGCCACCGAGGAGGCGAACACCGCCAGATAGAGCAGCGGACCGAACCACGGACCCAGCACCGGGTCGGCCAGCGCACCGAAGACATTCTCCGAGTTCTCCGGGTTGCCCAGGCCGAGCCCCTCCTCGCCGACGCCGGCGTACATCATCACGGCGACCGCGATCAGCAGATAAGTGATCAGGATCGACGTCACACACAACAGCCCCGCGCGTCCCGGCACCTTGGTCGGATCCTTGGATTCCTCACCGAGGGTCAGGCAGGTGTCCCACCCCCAGAACGCGAAGATCGAGCCGGTGAGGCCGACGGCGAACACGGCCAGCGTCAGCCCGGTAAAGGGGTTGAACCAGTCCAGGTCGAAGCTCAGGCCGGCCGGAGCGTCGCCACGGCTCACGTGCACGAATGCGGTGACCGCGAACGCCACCAGCACGACCAACTGAAAACCCACCAGCACGAACTGGACGCGCTCGCTGGTCGTGATGCCACGACTGGCGATCAGTGTCGCCAGTGCGATGAACACCAGGGTGGTGATGATGTTGACCGCGACATTGCCCGCCAGATCGGCGATGCCGGGCTGATTGAACACGCGCGCGATCAACAGGTAGAAGAATTCGACGGCGATCGCCGCCAGGTTGGACAACACGATGATCGAGGCGACCACCATGCCCCACCCGCACATCCATCCCACGTAGGGTCCGAAGGCCTTGGTGGACCAGGTGAACGATGCCCCGCAGTCCGGTGTGCGGGAGTTCAATTCGCGGTAGGCGTAGGCGGTAAGGAACATCGGGATGAACCCGGCGATGAAGATCGCCGGCATCTTCAGACCCACCGCGGCGACGATCACCCCGATGCTCGCGGTCAGGGTATAGCCCGGTGCCACGCAGGAGATCCCGAGCATGGCACCGGACAGGGTGCCGACCTTCCCCTCGGCGAGACCCTTGGAGACCGATCCGGTGCCCGCTTCCGAACTGCTCGTGGTCACGAGACCTCCTGGTCGGCGGTGCTGGGTACGACGATCATCGGAACCTCCAGCACGCGCAGCATCTTGGCCGCCGTCGATCCGAGGAACAACCGCCGGGGTGCGGCCAATCTGCTGGAGCCGACCATGATCACGTCCCCGTCATGCCAGGGCAGTCGGCTCACGGCATCCTCCACCGAGCTGCCGTCGGCCACCGTGGCCGTGACCGAAAAGCCCTCGGGCAGTGATTCCTTGGCTTCATTCAAGGTCCGGTGAGCGTGGGCGAGCGCGCGCTCGCGCGACGCCTCGGCATCCCCACGCAGTGATCCGAACATCGGGTCGAGGGCGACCAACGACACCAGTCGCAACGGGACATGCGCCCGCTCGCACGCCCGTACCGCCACGTCCAGCAGCACACCGGCACCGGCGCGTTCACCGATGGCGCATGTCACCTCCCGAACCCGCGCGGCGGAGGACGACCGAGTTCCTCTGGGCGCCACCGCCACCGGCACATGGGAAGAATGCAGCAGATCGTTGACCACCGAGCCGAGTGTGAAACTGCCGACCAGTCCGCCACCCGCGCCGCCGACGATCACCGCCTGCGCGCCGAGGCGCCGCACCTCGCTGAGCAGACCGTCGGCTGCCGAGTCGCTGAAACTCACATGCGCATGTGCGACGACGTCATCGGGCACTGTCGCCAGCGCATCGGCCAACCACTCATGCGCCTGCTGGGCCAGCAGTTCGTCGTACCCACCGGTGGTCACCATCGCAGGTACCCCCCGGTCGGGGGGCAGCACCATGCAGATGTCCAGTTCGGCGGCCAGGCTCCTGGCCAATCGGACGCCCAGCGCGACCGCATCCGCTCCGCCGGGGGTGGCGAGGTATCCCACAGCCAATCTCATCAGGACATCCTGTCAACGCAGGGGCCACCCGCACAGGCATTTGAGCCTACGAAATCAGTCGTTGTACTCCGCCGTGCCGTCGTCGAGCACCACCCGGGCACCGGATCCGTCGGGTTGGGCCGCCTCGGTGCGGAACACCGCGCGGTGGCCTTCGGTCCGCCAGATCGATGTCGAGAGGGTCTCACCGGGGAAAACCGGTGAGCTGAATCGCGAGGCGATCGCGGTGACCTTGGTGGCATCGCCGCCGCCGAGCTCGGCGACCAGGGCCCGGCCCGCGACGCCATAGGTGCACAGTCCGTGCAGGATCGGGCGGGGAAACCCCGCCAAGGTCTGAGCGAACCACGGATCACTGTGCAGCGGGTTGCGGTCGCCGGAGAGTCGGTACAACAGCGCCTGGTCATCGCGCGTGGTCAGTACGACCTGCGCGTCGGGGGCTCGGTCGGGGAACTCAGGTGCGGGCGGCCGCTGCCCGGGTTGGCCTCCGAACCCGCCCTCACCCCGGATCACCACGGTGGTCAGGGTTTCGACCAGGACTGCACCACTGTCAGGGTCGGCTCCGATGCCCTTGAGCATCACCACCGCGTTCTTGCCTGCTCCCTTGTCCTGGATGTCGGCGACCTCGGAATGCACACGCAGACTGCCTGCCGGCGGCAGCGGCGCAAACACCCGGATCGCCTGCGACCCGTGCAACAGCAGGCTGAGGTTGAACGATCCGATCAGCATCGCGGCGCCGAAGGGCGAGCACGCGATCACGGCGAACGTCGGCAACACCTGCTGCTCGATGCCGTGGCTGTTCTCGGTGGTGAACGCCAGATCGTCGACCCCCGCTCCGACACCGAGCGCATAGAGCAGCGTCTCGCGATCGGTCCAGGTGAAGGTCTGAGGGTCGGATTTCGCGCCGACGGCATTCGGGTCGATGGGCATACACGGATTCCTTAGCGGCGACATGTCAGGGGTGTGGGCCGACGATAGTCGATGGAGCCGTACCGGCCTTGGGTTTTCACGTCTTGGCCGGCACGGGACGCGCCGCAGGCGGGGAGTAACGGCCGACGCGGCTGTCGCCCGCGACCGGCCTAGTACCCTAGGGGGTATGGTATAAATCCTGATATCGGGTGGATTCCCCCACGGTCCGCCACTCCCCGCCAGCCGACCAACGAAGGGAACATCGCTGTGAACATGCTCGTGAAGGCGTGGGTGCCGGTCACGGTGTCCATCGCCGTCGCCATCGGCGGTGTGGCCGTGGTACACCTGCGCGATGCGTTCGGGTCCGAGCCGATCTTCACCGCCACCGGACGGGGTGCCCAGCCGCTGGATCCCACCTTCGTCAAGCATGTGACCTACGACGTCTACGGCCCCGCCGGGACGGCGGGGAGCGTGAACTACCTCGATATGGGCGCCACGGCGCACCAGGTCGATTTCACCTCTCTGCCATGGACATTGACGATCACAACGACCACACCCGCAGTACTGGCAAGCGTGGTTGCCCAGGGCGACGGTTCGAACATCGGCTGCCGGATAACCGTCAACGGTGTGGTGAAGGCCGAACAGTCGGCCGCCGGGCACGACGCACAGATCTCGTGTCTGGCGAAAGCCGCATGACCCACGACACGCAGACCCGGCCGGCCGCCATGCGGTTCATCCGCCGGTTCGCTGTCCCGATACTCATCGGCTGGTTCCTGTTGACCTTGGGAATCAATGTTCTGGTCCCGCAGATCGAGACCGTGGCCCGCGAGCACGCCGTCACCATGTCGCCGCACGACGCACCCGCGATGATCGCCACTCGCCACATCGGCGCGACCTTCGACGAGTTCGACTCCGACAGCATGGCAATGGTTGTGCTGGAAGGTGACACAGAGCTGGGCGACGAGGCGCGCACGTACTACCAGGACCTCGTGCGCGCCCTACGCGCCGACAGTGCACACGTTCAACACGTACAGGACGTCTGGGGAGACCCGCTGACGGCGGCCGGCGTGCAGAGCAGAGACGGTAAAGCCGCGTACGTACAGGTCAACCTGGCCGGCGACCAAGGTAGTACGGAAGGTATCCGGTCGGTCGAGGCGGTACGCACCATTCTTGAGCACTCGCCGCCACCGGCGGGACTCAAGGTCTATCTGACCGGCTCAGCGGCGCTGACCGCGGATATGAACGAGGCAGCCGACCAAAGCATGCTGCTCATGATGGGCGTCACCGGCGTGGTCATCATGATCATGCTGCTCATCACCTACCGGTCGGTCGTCACGATGCTGCTCGTGCTGGTCATGGTCGGGTTCGAAATGGGCACGGCAAGAGGGGTCGTCGCACTGCTGGGTGATATGGGCGTACTCGGCTTCTCGACGTTCGTGGTCGCGATGCTGTCTTCTCTTGCGATCGCGGCCGGTACCGATTACGCGATCTTCCTGATCGGCCGCTACCAGGAGGCACGCCGGTCCGGCGAGGACCGAGAGTCGGCCTACTACACCATGTTCCGCGGCACGGCGCACATCATCGTGGGTTCGGGACTCACCATCGCCGGCGCAACCCTGTGCCTGCACTTCGCGCGTCTGTCGTATTTCAAGGCACTGGGCATACCCTCGGCGATCGGGCTGGTGGTGGTGGTCGCCGGAGCACTGACAGCCGCGCCGGCGGTCGTGGTCGTCGCCAGTCGCTTCGGACTTTTGGACCCCACGCGCGAGCCGAACGTCCGACGGTGGCGGCGCATCGGCACCGTCACCGTGCGTTGGCCTGGCGCCGTGTTCGCCGCGACGCTCGCCATCGCGCTTCTCGGCATAGCGTTCGTGCCGACGATGGAGGTCAACTACAACGACCGTTTCTACATATCCAAAGACCTCCCGTCCAACATGGGTTACGCGGCCGCCGAGCGTCATTTCAGCGCGGCCACGATGAATCCGGACATCTTGATGGTCGAGACCGACCACGACATGCGCAACAGCGCCGACATGCTCGTACTGGACAAGATCGCCAAGGAAGTCTTCCGAACGCCCGGGATTGCGATGGTGCAGAGCATCACCCGTCCTTTGGGTGGGCCGATGGATCATAGTTCGATACCGTTCCAGATCAGCGCCCAGTCGATTCCGATCCAACAGAACCTGCAGTTCATGAAGGACCGCACCGCCGATATGCTCACCATGAGCGATGACCTCGGCGCCATGATCGCGTCGATGAAAAAATTGGAGGCCGCACTCTCTCGGATGGGTGGAGCCACCGATCGGATGGTCGGCGATATGACCACAGCCAAGGCCACACTCGACGAGGTACGCGATCATCTGGCCAATTTCGACGACGTGGTCCGCCCGTTGCGCAACTACTTCTACTGGGAGCCGCATTGCTTTGACATTCCGGCATGCTCGGGGGTCCGATCGATCTTCGACGCCATCGACGGGGTGGACAAGTTCAGCGACGATATGCGCGCCCTGGTGGACGACACACGTGATGTCAGTGCCGTTGTTCCCGACATGCTCGCCCAGTTCCGGCCGATGATCACGATCGCCGAATCGATGCGCAGCACCTTGTTGACCATGCACAGCAGTTTCTCCGGTCTGGTCACTCAGATGTCGCAGATGACCGACACGGCCGGCGCCATGGGCCAGGCCTTCGATGCCGCCAAAGGTGGCGACTACTTCTATCTTCCCCCGGAGGCGTTCCAGAACCCGGACTTCCAACGCGGACTTGAGTTGTTCCTCTCACCGGACGGTAGGGCCGCGCGATTCATCATCACCCACGAAAAGGATCCGGCGACCCCCGTCGGCATTGCAGCCGTGACGCCCGAACTCGAGGCCGCCCACGAGGCCGTCAAGGGCACAAGTCTCACCGAAGCGACGTTCTCCCTGACCGGCACCGCGGCCATCTACCGCGACATCCAGTCCGGGGCGCATTACGACCTGTTGATCGTCGGCGTCGCAGCACTGACATTGATCTTCATCGTGATGTTGCTGATCACCCGGGCATTGGTCGCCTCGCTGGTGATCGTCGGCACGGTGTTGCTGTCCCTGGGCGCCGCCTTCGGGCTGACGGTGCTGATATGGCAGTACGGGTTCGGCCTCGAACTCAACTGGATCGCCCCGGTGTTCGGTCTGATCATCCTGTTGGCCGTCGGGTCGGATTACAACCTGTTGCTCGTGTCACGGTTCCAGGAAGAAATCGGCGCCGGGCTGCGCACCGGAATCATCCGGTCGATGGGTGAGACGGGCAGCGTGGTCACCGCCGCGGGGTTGGTGTTCGCCTTCACCATGATGTCCATGGTGGCCAGCGATCTCAGTTCGATCGGTCAGGCGGGCAGCACGATCGGCATCGGACTGCTCTTCGACACACTCATCGTGCGTTCGCTCATGACACCGTCCATCGCGGCACTGCTCGGACGATGGTTCTGGTGGCCGATGAGGGTCCACAACCGAGCGACATATACCCACACGGGTATAGTGACAACCACCACAGGATAGGCGGGAAGGCGTTGAGCATGATCGACGATCAGCAGAGCATCGAGGCGATCCTCGCACGGCTGAAACGCGCACAAGGGCAGCTCGGCGGTGTCATCAACATGATCGAACAGGGCCGAGACTGCAAAGCCGTTGTCACACAGCTCGCCGCGGTATCGCGGGCGCTGGACAGAGCGGGTTTCAAGATCGTGGCCACCGGTATGCGCGAATGCATCGTCGCAGACAAGGAGGGCGGCACCGCGCCCATGTCGGAAGCCGAACTGGAGAAGCTGTTCCTGGCGCTGGCCTGAGCAGTCTCAGCCGTCGACCCGCCAACTTGCGTCGCGATAGACCAAGCGCGCCGTGAGCACCGCCGCAACCGCCAACGATGCGGTGAAAAGCCAAGCACTGACGGACAACTGAATCCCTCCGCTGAGGGTATGTCCGCTGGTGCATCCGCCGGCCATCCGCGCTCCGAGCAGTGTGAGAAACGAACCACCGAAGACCGCGGCCTGGCGCAGGCGAGGGTTGTCGCCGAAACGATTGCGCCACGACGGCGGAGTCACCTTCGCGAACGCCGTGAAACGCCCGGTGAACAGATACGCAGACAAGAACGCGCCGATCAGCACCCCGAGATCGGTCAGCGGTTCCCAGCCGATCGTGGCGAACACATTCTGCGAGTAGGCGGAGTCTCGCATGAACAGCACACCGACCACCCATGAGTAGGTGGTGGACTGGCCGAACTGCTGGCGTAGGAACAGGGCCAGCACACCCAGGATGGCGACCCCAGATCCGGCGACAAGCGTTGCGCGAACGAAAAAGCCCGGGTCGGTGGCGTACTGTTCGGACAACTGCGCGAGTCGGATTCTGCGCCCGGCCGGCTCACGCGCGCCTTCGTTCAGGTAGCGGGTGGTATCCAGCGCCATCTGCCGGTCATAGGCATCGGGCTCAGCTCCCCGGATACTCCGGAGGCAGCAATGTCGGCTCGCGCGATACCGCGGAAGAAAGTACAACGCACCCAGCGCCGCCGCGGCGTAGACCAGCGCGATGGCCACCATGCGGGCCGGTGGCACGTCATGTATGTTCCCGCCGGCCACCAGGTCTCCGAAGTTCGCCTCGGAGACGATCCATCGGCCGAAGCCGGTATCCGCCAGGGCGGTCCACGCCGAGGCGCCCAACAGCCCGCCGGGAATCGCGAGTAGGGCATCTCGGCGACCTTCTCCGATCGCCATCAGCGCAGTGACCGGCAGGTAGCCGCTGAGCGCCAGACCGACTCCGAACAAGATCCCACCCAGCACCACACCGTAGATGTAGCTCGGCTTGGGTGAGAAGTGCATGGCAACTCCGGATGCGTGCAGGCCGTACAGCAGAACCGAACCCAGCGCGGTGACCAGCAGGAAGCAGGCCGGCAGGAGCCGGTCGATCAGTCGTGCAGCCCTGATGATCGTCTCGGGATTGCCGATGCCCCACAGCGAGGCGATGGCGCCGAACCCGACCCCCAGCGGGAGACCGACCCACATCGGGGCAGTGATCGCGTTCATGACCTCGCCTGCGCTTCGTCATCGCACCTCATCGCTGGTACCCCCTCGCTCACGGCCGATCTTCTGGCCTAAATATACCGTAGGGGGTATAGTAAAAAGCGAGCGGACAATCGGCAGTTCGAGTTCACCGATCCACCGGGCCGTGCCGCCGGTCGATGCTCGTTTCCCACCACCGAAAGGATCTACTGTGTGTCGCGCTGTCAAATGCCGCAACTGCGGCAAGACCACCTGGGCCGGCCGCGGAGCGCATGTCGACGCCGTGCGCCGCACCGTGCGGCCCGACGACTGGTGCGAGGGCCACACCTCGCCACCCCCATCCCGGAACAGGTGGAATCCATTCCGCCGCAACCGCGCATGAGAGAGAGGACCAGGATGACAGGTTCCGTCGCACCCCAGATCGACGTCGCCGATGCCGAAGCGCTGGTGAACCAGGGGCGGGCACTCTTACTCGACGTCCGCGACGACGTCGAATGGGTCGCCGGTCATGCACCCGCAGCCACCCATTGCGCACTGGCAGAACTCACTCCCGAGCGCTACCGCGGATCGACCGTCGTGGTCATGTGCCGATCCGGAGGCCGATCACAGAAGGCCGCCGACGCACTGTGTGCAGCAGGAATCACTGCCGTGAACCTGACCGGAGGCATCTCCGCCTGGCAGGCGACCGGACGTGCCGTCGTCCGCGACGACGGGTCCGCCGGAACCTTCGCATAGCGCACACCGCCACCGGAATGCAGACACCCAGACGCGCCGTTCTTATACCCATAGGGGTATCAAAGAGATCGCGCACAGGGCGCTCACACCCGGCTACAGAAGGAGCCAGATCATGATCTTCGAGCAGTACTATCTCGAATGCCTTTCGCACGCCTCGTATCTCATCGGCGACCAGACCACCGGCCGGGCGGTCGTGGTCGATCCGCAGCGCGATGTCTCGGCCTATGTCGAAGACGCCAACCGCCTCGGTCTGACGATCGAGATGGTGATCGAGACGCACTTCCACGCAGACTTCCTCTCCGGGCATCTGGAGCTCGCCGAGGCCACAGGCGCGCAGATCGTCTACTCATCCGTCGCACAAACCGAGTTCGAGTCGGTGGGCGTGGCCGACAAAGAGCGGCTGGCACTCGGCGAGGTGATTCTGGAGTTCCGCCACACCCCGGGCCACACACCGGAATCGATGAGCATCGTCGTCTTCGAGAATGCCGCGGAGCCAGAGCCATTCGGTGTGCTCACCGGCGACACGCTGTTCATCGGTGATGTCGGCCGGCCGGATCTGCTGGCTTCGATCGGACACACCCGCGAAGAACTCGCCAGCGCGCTCTATGACTCCCTGCACGACAAGCTCATGACATTGCCGGACCAGACGCGAGTGTTCCCCGCGCATGGCGCCGGCTCGGCATGCGGTAAGAACCTCTCCACCGAGTTGTCATCGACGATCGGTGAGCAGAAAGCGACGAACTACGCACTCCGGGCACCGGACAAAGCCATCTTCATGGCACTGGTCACCGAGGGCCAGGCGCCCGCGCCGGGCTACTTCGCCTATGACGCGATACTCAACCGGAAGAACCGGGCCCTGCTCGACGAGGACGAGATGCCCGCAGCGTTGTCCTTTGACCAGGTGCAGTCGGCGCTGGCTGCCGGGGCGGTCCTCGTCGATGCTCGTAGTGCGGAAGATTTCGCGCTGGGGCATCTGCGCGGCGCGATCAACATCGGGCTCGCCGGCCGCTATGCCGAGTATGGCGGATCGGTGTTGCCCCACGACGCCGATATCGTTCTGATGACCGACCCCGGCCAGGAGCGCGAAGGCAAGAACCGGTTGGCGCGTATCGGGTTCGACCGCGTGATCGGATATCTCGCTGATCCCGAAGAGGCCATGTTCACCCATGCCGAGGAGGTTCGGACAGCATCCCGATTGACCGCTGCGGCCTTCGACGAGCGCATCACGTCGATCCCGGACCTGCAAGTGGTCGATGTCCGCAAACCGACCGAAGTGGCGGATGGAGCAGTCGCCCAGGCGCTCAACATTCCCGTCGGCGATCTGCCGGGAAGGCTCGACGAGCTGGATCCGCAACGACCGACCGTCGTGTACTGCGCCGGCGGCTATCGCTCGTCAGCCGCGGCCAGCCTGCTGCGCAGGGAGGGCTTCACCGACGTCAGCGACATCCTCGGCGGCTATGGCGCCTGGGCCGAGTCGCATCAGCACGCCTGATCACCGAGGGGGTTCACATCCATGTCGAATGTCACCACGCATCGTGTCCTCATCATCGGAGGGGGAACGGCAGGCATCACGGTCGCGGCGCGGTTACACCGCCGGGGGTATCGCGATGTCGCACTGATCGAACCGTCCGACACCCACTACTACCAACCCTTGTGGACCCTGGTCGGTGGCGGACAAGCGCGTGCCGCGAGCACGCAAAGACCGATGCACTCGGTCGTTCCACCATCCACCACGTGGATAAAACAGAGCGTGAGCACTTTCGATCCCGACAACAACTCCGTGACATGCGCCGACGGGTCCGGCCACGGATACGACGCGCTCGTCGTCTGCCCCGGTATCCAGCTGGATTGGAGCAAAACCGACGGTCTGTCCCGTGCCATCGGACACGATGGGGTTTCCTCCAACTACCGCTACGATCTGGCTCCCCGCACCTGGCAGATGATTCGCGGACTCCGATCCGGCACCGCGGTGTTCACGGTGCCGAGCGGGCCCATCAAATGTGCCGGTGCCCCTCAGAAGATCGCCTACCTGGCCAGCGACTATTGGCGCAAGCAGGGGGTTCTCGATGACATCGACGTCCACCTGATCATGCCCACACCGCGACCGTTCGGGATCACGTCCATCGCCGACAGCCTGGACAAGGTCATCGACGATTACGGGATCTCGCTTCATGTGAACTCCGAGATGACAGCTGTCGATCCGTCGGCTCGTACCGTGCAGATCGCCGGTGAAAGTGGCACCACCACAATGTCTTATGACTTCCTGCACGCTGTCCCCCAGCAGTCGGCGCCGGATTTCGTCAAGGCGAGCCCGCTGTCTGTCAAGGACGCCAACGGATACGTCGCCGTCGACAAACACACCATGCAGCATGTGCGCTACCCGAACGTGTTCGCACTCGGTGACGTGGCGTCGACGCCGAACTCCAAGACGGGCGCCGCAATCCGAAAGCAGGCACCCGTGGTCGTACACAACATCGACGCGGTCTTGAACGGGCGGGCCGCGACGGCCCACTACGACGGGTATTCGTCATGCCCCATCGTCACGTCGTCAAAGTCCATGCTGCTGGCGGAATTCGACTACGACCTCACGCTCCGACCGAGCTTTCCGCTGCTCGATCCGACCGTGCCACACCGACCCTACTGGTACGTCAAGAAGCACGGGTTACCACTGATGTATTGGAACTTGATGTTGAGAGGGCTGGCGTAGAAGCCGGCGTCCGCCCGAAGGATTCACGATGATCATTCCTCTCACGCGACCTCTGGTCCCGACGCCGTGAGTACCGTCGTGCCGGCGCTGGCGCTGGGTGCGGTCATCGGCGTGCTGCTCGGCCTGCTCGGCGGCGGTGGTTCGATCCTGGCCGTGCCGGCGTTGGTCTATGTGCTGGGACTCAGCTTCGCGCAGGCGATCCCACTGTCCCTCATCGTCGTCGGGTTGGCATCGGCGGTCGGCGCGCTGCCGAAGATCCGGCACCGTCAGGTGCAATGGAGATTGGTGGCAATCTTCACCCTGACCGGTATGCCGGCGACGGTTGTGGGAACCACGATCGGCAAGCACCTCCCCCAGAACGTATTGACCGTCGGATTCGCCCTCATCATGGTGATTGCCGGCGTGCGCATGCTGCGAGGTGCAGACAGCACCGGAACAGCGTGCCAGCTCACCGACGGCCGCATCGACTGGCGGCGCTGCGCCGGACGCTCCATCCCCGTCGGCATCCTCGTCGGATTGCTCACCGGCGTGTTCGGGGTCGGAGGTGGCTTCCTCATCATCCCGGCCCTGGTCCTGCTACTCGGTGTCGAGATGCCCACCGCCATAGGCACATCGCTGCTCATCATCACCGCAAACTCGGCTGCCGGAGTCGTGTCCCATCTCGGGACACCGATCGATTGGTCCATCGCCGCCGCATTCGCCGCCCCGGCCATCCTCGGGTCCCTTCTCGCCGGGCACTGGGGCGTCCGACTGGATACGCGTCGCCTCAACCGCTGGTTCGCCTACCTCGTTTTCGTCGTAGCCGCCTATCTCATCCTCGACACGTGCCTCAACGCTCTCCCAGGGTGACCGGTCTCGACCGTGGGAGTACGAAAACGCTGCACATCCGCGGCGTATCGTTGCTGGCCAGTCCGCCAGAAAGGAGTGCCGGCGCGATGAACGCAGCGTCCGGACCGGACATGGAGCGAGCGTGGTTCGCCGACCTCGCACCGCGGGCACCCCGCGATATCCCCCGCGAATCCCTGCTCCCCGATCGCGCGCGGTTGCTCGCCGATTTGCTCGGACCCGAACCGGCTTCCTGGGCGGTCGAACTCGGCGCGACGATGACGACCACCATCACCGACGCGATCCCTGAACTCGCCGTCGACGCGGTTGCCCACGAGATCGCCAAGGGCTGTGAGGCCGTGGCCCTGGGTGTGCTGTACGCGCTCGCCGTCGACGATGACGTGTCCTCGGCACAGATGCCGGAAGTTCTCGCCGGGCCGATGGAAGTGGTCGTACGGGGTATCGGTATCGAGCACATGTTGCGCAGCATCCACCTCGCGCACTCCACCGCTGTTTCGGTGTTGCTCGATGCCGCCGAAGCGGTCATACCCGAGGATCGGCGCTTCACCGAGATGCGGCGGATCAACCAGGCGCTGTTCGGTGTCGTGGAGATCCTGACCAAACAGATGGCCGACGAGTATGCCCGCGCGCATGAGGCGTGGCTGACCAGTTCGGTTGCGCTGCGGATGGAGGTCGTCGAGGACCTGTTGCAGGGGAAGCCGGTGTCGACGAACCGGGCCGCTCGGGTCCTGGGTTATGACCTCAACCGCTGGCACCTCGCGGTGATCGCCTGGACCGGACCGACCGCACCGGCCGAACCACACCACCTGAATTCGGCTGCCACGGAGGCACTCTCCGCTGCGGGGTGTACCGCGCTGCTGATACTACCCCTTGGTGCACAACGAGTCTGGGCCTGGGGCTCGCGGACGTCTGAGCCGCTCGAGGCACACGAGCCCGAAAGGCCGTTGGCCCCTGGTGTCCACCTCGCGGTCGGGACCCCAGGCGCTGGGGTGGACGGGTTCCGGCGTAGCCATCAGCGCGCGGCCGAGGCAGTTCGCGTCGGCGCGCAGTCGGCCAGAGATGTCCGGTGGTTCGCCTATGCCGACCTCGACATCGTCGCGATGCTGAGTGCCGACATGTCCGACGCCCGCGACTTCGTCACCCGCGAACTCGGTGAGCTGGCCGGCACCGCCGAACCTGTGATGGTGGTCCGACAGACCCTCAAGCGTTACCTCGACCGTGACCGAAGTTTGGCTGGGACCGCAGCCGATCTCCAGGTGGCCCGCAACACGGTGGCCTACCGCGTGCAGCGTGCCGAACAACTGCGCGGTCATCCGATCGCGTTTCGCCGGTTACAGCTGCACGCCGCGCTGACCCTCGCCGAAGAACTCGGCGAGGCGGTCTTGCGGCCCACTCCGGATTGATTGGACCAGCATCCAGTCAAGAGCGGTCATTTTTGGATCATGATCCAGGCGACGGGATGCCGCCGGACGGTTGACTGAACCTCGAGCCGGTCGAACGCCCGGCAGACGTGGAGTTGTCGATGGTCGTCCATCTCGTCCGATACGAGCGCGATGAGCGGCCTTCGTGGGGTGTGCTGACGGGTGACCTCATCTCACCGCTGACCGGCCAGTACCCCCGGACCGCCGACCTCATCGACCGGGGCAGGGCCGATTGGGCCGCGGCCGCGAGTCGAACCGCAGACCTCCCGCTGGCCGACGTGGAGCTGCTCTCACCGGTGACCACCCCGTGCCGGGTGATGTGCCAGGGTGCCAACTACCGCCAACATGCGATCGAATCCGGGATGGACCCGGACAAACGGCTGTTCAACCTCTTCTTCGACAAGACCGACGCGTCCGTGACCGGTCCCCACGACCCGGTCATTCGCCCTGCCCACGTCACCCTGCTCGACTACGAGATCGAACTGACGTTGGTCCTCAACGGCACCGTGGCGGAGCCCACCACGGTCACCGCCGAGAATCTTCATGAGTACGTCTTCGGCGTGACGATCGGCAACGATCTGTCCGCCCGAGATGTCCAGTTACCCCAGGGACAGTTCCTGAAAGGCAAGAGCTACCGCGGGTTCTGCCCGCTCGGTCCCGTGCTCGCCGTGCTCGAACCCGGTGACCTCGGCCTGCTGGACGACCTCGAGTTACGGCTGGAGGTCAATGGCTCCTTGCGGCAGCGGGACAACACCGCGAACATGCTCTACCGGCCCGCGGAGACGCTGACCGAACTCAGCGAGTTCTGTAACTGGAATCCCGGTGACGTCCTGCTGACCGGCACACCGCACGGCATCACAGCGGGATCACCGCCGGCGGTGATCCGTCGGCTTGCCACCGCATTGCTCCCGGAGGACAAGCTGTGGGCCGCCTTCGTCAGACTCAATCAGCGCAAGCCCTATCTGCGGCCCGGTGACGTCATCACCGCATCGATACGCAACGCCGCCGGGACGCTCGACCTGGGTACGCAGCAGACCACCATCGTCGACGCATGCGTCTGAAAGGAGATGCCACCATGAGCGCCACCCCGAGCCCCCTGCAACCGTCCGACTCCGACGACGTCCCGGCGACCACCTCCGCGCCTGACCTGGACGCACTTCCAGATCGCCTCGTTCCCGACTTCATCGCCCACTGGGTGGTGAAGACCGCGCGCAGCGCCGAGATGATCGACTGGTACGGCCATGTCTTCGGCGCCCGAGTCGTGCACGAGGACAACCAAATTGCCTTTCTGACCTGGGATCACGAGAGCCACCGACTGGCGTTGGTCAAGCTACCGCCGCCGGTGCGCCACGTCTTTCCCCTGTCGCGCTGGCGCCGAAAGACCTACGGCATCGACCATCTCGCCTTCACATTCACCTCGATAGCGAAGCTGTTACTCACCTACGAACGACTCAAGAACGTCGGGGTCACCCCGGTCTGGTCGATCAACCACGGGCCCACGACCAGCCTCTATTACGAAGACCCCGAAGGGATCCGGTTGGAGTTCCAGACCGAGAACTTCCCCACTGCCCAAGAGACCGCCGAGTTTTTCAACAGCGCCGATTTCGACCAGAATCCGATCGGCACCGATATCGACCCCGATTACCTGCTCGAGCAGTTGCGGGCCGGCACGGATCACCGACGTCTGCTCGAACCCGGTGCCGGCACGCGTCCAGGCACCAAACCCCGGTCCAACAAGCGAGCGCTCACGTGGAAGACGTTGTGAGCGATGAAATCTGACACCGTCGTCATCGTCGGTGCGGGCGCGGCGGGAGCCACGCTCGCGTTATTGCTGGCTCGCTACGGCATTCCCAGCACCGTTGTCGAGGAACGTCGGGACACTCGGTTGCATCCTGCTGCACACGTCATCAATGCCCGGACGTTGGAGATCTGGAATCAGGCTTCTCCCGAGCTCGGCATCGCGCTGGAAGCGATCACCCCACCGATCGACACCGTGAACATCATCCGGTGGTGCACCGACGTCCGTTCGGAACCGATCGGTGAGATCGACCTGTTGTCGCGACCGGATCGCCTCGACGAAGTCCGCTCGCACAGCACCTATCTCATCTCCCACATCGGTCAGCACCTCCTGATGCCGGTGCTCTGGAAAGCACTCGAACGCGAGCCACTCGTCGACTTCCGGCGCGGCGTGCATGCCGATCTACGCGGTGAGAAACTGACCTTGCGATCCTCGGACAGCGAGACGTTCACCCTCGCCCCCAGATTCGTGATCGCCGCGGACGGCGCCAACAGCACGCTGCGGGACGCCGCCGGTATCGCGATGACCGGGCCGGTGCTGGCCAACATGGGTAGCGTCTTCTTTCACGCGCCGCGGCTCTACCCGCAGGGCTCCAGCCGACCGCTGCTGAGCTGGATCTACCATCCACGTTTCAGCGGGGTGATGATCGCCCATGCCGATGACGACTACGTGCTGATGACACCGTATCTGCACGCTGCGCAGCAGATCGCGAGCGACAGTCGGCGCTACTGGAACCGCATCCTGCCCGAGGTCATCGGGTCCACCCACTATCAGATCCGGTCGACCGGAACGTGGACGATGACCAAACAGATCGCCGACAGTTTCCGGCGCGGGCCGCTGCTACTCATCGGTGATGCCGCCCATCGATTCCCGCACACCGGTGGCTTCGGGCTCAACAGCGGTGTGCAGGACGCCCACAACCTCGCCTGGAAACTCGCCGCGATCCTCGACCACGGAGCGCCCGAGGCACTGCTGGACACGTACGAGATCGAACGACGTCCCGTCGTCACCCGGTTCGCCGAGCAGAGCACCCACAACCACTTCCAGCTCGACGAGGTCACCTCCGGGCTGGGCATCACCAATCGCTCGTTGCACCGGGCAACCGAACTGATCGGCAAGCTCCGCCTGGACCGCGTGCCCGCCGCAGCCGTCGCCTGGACCGCGGACGCCCTCACCACGGCGCAGACTTCCAGGACCCGGCGGTTGCTCCAGCACGGCGCCGGCGGCAGACGCCTGCGCCAGCAGATGGCCGATGCGATTCCAGGACAGGAGGAACATTTCGTCGCCAGCGGATTGGAATTCGGCTACTCCTACGCCAGTTCACTCATCGACAACGCCGAGGGCCGTTGCCCGGACGGTGATGTCGGGCTGTATCACCCCACGACACATCCTGGCGCGCGTCTGCCGCATAGGCGCATCCTGCGCGCAGATGGTACGGAGTCCTCGACCCACGCCGCCATTGCGCCGCGGGGCCTGACGCTGTTCACTGCCGATCCAGTGGGCTGGACCGAGGCCCTCGCACACATGCCGACCACAGTGCCATTCAGCGTGGTGGCCCTGGCTCCCACGCCGGGAGACACGGTCACGGCGCTGACAGTCACGTTCGAGATCGGCGATCGTGGCGCTGTCGTGGTGCGACCGGACGGCCATGTGGTGTGGCGCACCCGCAGCGGCCCGACGGCGGCAGACCGCCTCCACAGTTTCATCGAGCACGCCTGGGCTGAGGTGTATCCGAACGCGAGAGCCGACGATGAGCAACGCTGCGCCCGATAGCAGGACCGCGGCCGGGCTCAATCGTCGGCATCACGGCCTCGCCTATCTGGCAGGCCCGCTTCAGCGAGGGATGTTCTGGTAGTACGGAATGACGATCTCGTCCTCGGCGGTCAGATCCCCGAGCATGGATGTCGTCATGGGATGCACCACCTGCCCCGCCACCGCAACGTTGACGCACGCGGCCAGCCCGGACGCGAAGGCGCGTTCGACGGCCGGTCGGACCTCGCTGAGTTCGGTGACGCGTTCCCCGTGGCCGCCGAACGCCCGGGCAATCTCGTGATAGTCGGTGTCCGCCAGCCGGGTGATGACGTCCTTTCCTGCTCCGTAGACAGCTTCCTGCCCGTGGATCGACATCCCCCAGCACGCGTTGTTCAGTACCACGGTGACCACCGGCAATCCGTGCCGGACCATGGTGTCGAGTTCTTGGATGTGGAATCCGTACGCCCCATCGCCGGTTATCTGGAGTACCCGCCGACCCGGTTCGGCGATCTGCGCTCCGATCGCGAAACCCTGCCCGATGCCGAGAAAACCCATGTAACCCAGGTTCAGTACGCGGTGAGGAGCTGCGACGTCAACGCTCATCTGCGCCCAGAGCGGCGCCTCCCCACCGTCGAGCACGACCATGGCATCAGAACCCGCGCCCCGAAGCGCCTCGCGCGCAGCGTGATACGGATGAAGTCGGCCGCTCACCACCGCGGGCGTGTCGCCCAACAGCTGATCGACGAGCGCATGAGCTCCGGTGGCCTGTCGCAGCCACTCATCTCGACGAGGCCACTGTCGGCCTACAGCAATCATGGCATGCAGCGCTTCTCGGCAATCGGCGATGATCGGCACGTCGACCGGCCTCAGTCGGCCGATCTCTGCGGCATCGACATCCACCTGAATCACCCTGGCATCAGCCGGGATAACCGATCCGGCTCGGCCGCCGGTCAGCAACCCCATACGTGCGCCGAGCAGCAAAACGACATCGGGCCCCTGAGCACCAGCGATCGGCAGCAGTGGAAGGTTGTCCAAGGCCCAGCCATTACATGGGTGCTCGGCGGGCAACACGCCGATGGCACGGTTGTTGGCAAAGACCGGTAACTGAGCCTGCTCGGCGAACACGGCCAGTTCGTCTTCACATCCTGACCACAGTGCGCCACCGCCGACGATGATCGCCGGTCGCTGCGCGGTGCTCAGTAGCTCCAGAGCCGCCTCCAGCGCCGGAGGCGACGGGGCAGGGCGATCGGGCACGACCGGGGCACCCGGTTCAGGGATCCCGCTGTCGTTGACGGGCTGAACGAGCACGTCGATCGGGATCTCAAGAAAGACCGGGCCCGGGCGACCACTGAGCGCCTTGCGCACGGCGAGCGCGACCAGATCGGGTATCCGTTGCGTGCTCACCACGCGGTGGGCCCACTTCGTCACCGGGGTGGCGGCGGCCACCTGGTCCACACCGCCCTGCATCTCGTTGGTTTCCACTTCACCCAGCGGTGGTGCGCTGGCGATCATCAGCAACGGCACACCGTCGCCGAGCGCATTGGGCAGCGCGGCAAAACCGTTGGCGAAGCCCGGGCCGGAGGTCACGACGGCGACACCGATACGACCGGTACTGCGGGCGTAGCCGTCAGCGGCATGCCCGGCCGCTGCTTCGTGGCGGGTATCGATCAGGCGGATGTCGTTGTCGCGTGCGGCGGCCCAGAAGGAATCGAGGTGACCGCCGTGCAGAGCGAACACATCGACCACTCCGGCTCGGCGCAGCGCGTTCGCCAGCAGTTCTCCTCCGTTGAGCATTGTCATGGTGCCACCCTTCTCTCTACAGCTGCGCAGGATCGAGATCGATCAGCGTGCGGTCCAACGTCGCGAGCACGTCGAATTGGCTGGCAGTCTTGGGCAACTCATAGGCGAAGAAGTAACGTGCCGCGGCCCGCTTACCATCGGCGAATACTCCTGTGACCGCCGCTGCCGCGATCACCTGCTCCAGCCACATCCAGCTCACCACGACATGGCCGACAGCTTCGAGATACAACGAGGCGTTGGCCATTCGCACGGTGACGTCATCGGTTGCGGTCAGAACCTCGGTCACCGAGCGCATCCGGGCCACCGCTCGGTCAAGGTTGCCGGCATGCCGTGCGAGCTCTCCCCCGTGCCGACGGCCCGAATCGATCGTCTGCTGGATGGTGTCGAACAACCGCCGCGCACCGATTCCGCCGCCCATTACCATCTTGCGGCCCAACAGATCCTGAGCCTGTATCCCATGGGTACCCTCGTGAATGGCGTTGAGCCTGTTGTCGCGGTAGCACTGCTCGACGTCGAAGTCGGTCGTGTAGCCGTATCCGCCGTGCACCTGGATGGCAAGGTTGTTGGCCTCCAGACACCATTGTGCCGGCCAGCTTTTCGCGATCGGCGTCAAGACATCCAGTAACTGCGATGCGTGTTCGCGATACTCTCCCTCGGAACTGTGCACATCGTCGGACAACTTCGCGCAGTACAGGCACAGCGCCAGGGCACCCTCGACATAGCTCTTCTGCGCCAGCAGCATCCGCCGGACATCGGCATGGTCGATCAGCGCCACGGGAGCGGCCGTGACGTCCTTGACGCCGATCGGACGTCCCTGGGTCCGCTCGCGTGCATATCGCAGCGCCGACTGGTATCCGGCGGCGCCGATCGCAGTGGCTAGGAATCCGACACCGATCCGTGCATCGTTCATCATGTGGAACATCTGGGCCAGACCCTGATTCGGTTCACCGACCAGATAGCCCACCGCACCCCGAGGTTCGAACTGGTCGTCGCCGCCCTCGCCGAAGTTCAGCACGGTGTTACTGGTGCCCCGGTTGCCCATCTTGTGATTCAGGCCGGTAACCATGACGTCATTGCGGGTACCGTCGGGCAACACCTTCGGCACGATGAACAACGACAATCCGCGGGTGCCTGCGGGCGCACCGGTGATGCGGGCCAGGACGAGGTGCACGATGTTCTCGGTGATGTCATGGTCACCCGCCGAAATCCACATCTTGGTCCCGATCAGTCGGTACGTTCCGTCGGGGCACGGTTCGGCGCGGGTGGTGATATCGGCCAACGAGGAACCCGCCTGCGGCTCGGACAGGCACATGGTCCCCAGGTATCGGCCCTCCACTATGGGAGCAAGCCAAGTCTCGATCTGCTCGGCCGAGGCGTACTCGGCCAGCAGCGCGGCGTTGGCGGCAGTCAGCAACAGATATGACGATGTCGACGGGTTCGCGGCCTGGATCAGCGCCATCGCCGAACGGCCCAGACAGGAGGGCAGGTGCATGCCACCGAGTTCGGGTGCAAATGGTGCGGCGATCAATCCCGAACTCGCGTAGGCCTTCACCGCGGTCTTCGCCTCGTCGATCACCGTGACGGTGCCGTCGGGGTGCAGCACCGGCGGCTCTCGGTCCCCCTTCTTGTTGTGGGGTGCGAAATAGGTGGCCGCCAGCGCCTCACTGAGATCGAGTACCGCATCGAAGGTGTCGCGCGAATGCTCGGCGAACCGCGGCCGGGCCGCCAGCTGCTCGACGTCGAGCCAGTCGTAGAGCAGGAACTCGAGGTCCCGCCGCATCAGAGCGGATAGGTCTCGGTGGGTGCGGTCAGCCGCATATCGGCACGGCGAATGAGCATGGCACCGAGTGACTGAACGACCGGGAATCGGTGCAGCGGGGTGAATTCGGAGGCGCCGCTGAAGTGCACGCTGCCCTGGCCGGCCCACACCTCACCGGAGAGCGCCGTCATCCGGGTCGGCACGAGTTCGGTGATCGACGGCGCCTGGCCCGGGATCGGTGACGGGATGACACGAAGGTTCACCGTCACGTTATCGCCCGCGGCGGTGAGGATCTGGCTGTCCAGGCGTTGGGTGGGAACGAACTGGGCGACGGCAAGGTCGAGGCCGGCGGGGCGCTCCAGCCGAGCGGTGATCAAACCGTCCAGCGTGGTGGTCTGGGTTGAGAAGGTGATATCGGCCAGCATCTTCGGCCAGCCCAGCCATTCACGTCCGGCGATCATCGCCGGCTCGTTGGTGACATAGATGTGCGGGACGTAGCCCACGGACTGATCGCCATGCTTGCAGGCGATGCTCTGCACGACCTCACGGTAGGAGCCTGCGCCACTGATCCCGTAGTTCAGGAACGACAAGGTGACCACCGGTTGGTCATCGAGTTCCAATGCATCGGGGACGATCGATGCGGCACTGTCCGCGTCGGTCAGGTAGGTGATGGTCAGCATGTCCACGTCACCGAAGTCGACGGTGGGTGCGATCTGGTAGGCCGGTGCGTGCACGGGTACGACGGGGGCGAAGCGGCCCTTGGTGAGCAGGCCTCGACGTGTCATGAGTTTCTCCTAGGTGTATCGACCAGCGTTGTGCCAGTTCTGATTTCTTGGTTCGAATAAGCGATTTCGACCATCTCATCGCGGCGAACCGACTTGCGCCGTGGACGCCCGGATGCGCGTCCCGCGCGGCGCTCGTGTTCATCGATGCGTTGCCAACCACCCCGATCGACATGGGCGATCGAGCGACCGTCGAGCGTCTCGGCAAAGGTCGACCGCAGGTCCCGCGGAGGCCGCAGCAGGCCCCGCCGATGATCGTCGAGTAATGCGCCGACGGTCTCGGCGGCGCAGAGTTTGTTGGTGCCGATGACACCGCTCGGACCCCGTTTGACCCAGCCCGTCACGTAGTGACCTACCAGAACCTGACCCGTGGAGTCGAGGACGCGGCCGCCCTGGTTGGGCACGCGCTTGGCGCCGGCATCGAAGGCCAGCCCATCGATCGGCCGGACATCGAAACCGATACAGGACACCACGGTGCCGGCGGCAACCGCTGATTCACCCCGTGCAGCGGACATGATGGTGGCGGTCTCGAGCCGGTCGGATCCCGACAGGGCGCGCAGTGACGCCGAGAACCGGAGATGGATGCGCCTGTCGTGCCGGGGTGGACGGGCAGCAAGCTCGCGCAGCAGGGCGAGTTTCTGCTCGCCGGCGAAGGCAGCCGGGTGCGGCCGATCGGGCGGAGTGACGACGTCTACGAGGTCGGCGGGGTCGACGACGATATCGACTCCGTCGAGATGGGTCAGTGCCAGCAGTTGACTGAAGCTGAAGGCGGCGTGTTCTGGGCCGCGGCGGCCCAGGATGACGACCTCGCGAACTGCACTGCCAACCAGACGATCCCGAGCATGGTCGGCGATATCTGTGTGCCCCATCTCGCCGCCGAGCAGGAGTACACGTGCGACATCGAGCGCGACATTGCCGTTGCCGACGAGCACAGCCGTCGGGCGATCGACGGCGACCGACAACTCGGCGTGATCGGGATTTCCGTTGTACCAACCGACAATCTCGGCCGCGGTGAAGTTGCCGGGCAGATCCTCGCCGGGCACACCCAGTTGCCTGCCGACGGGAGCTCCCGTGGCGTAGACGACCGCGTGATGATGGGTGAGGAGATCGTCGGGGCTGACATCGGTTCCCACCTCGACGTTGTAGTGGGTATCAAGGCGAGGATGCGCGGCGGTGGCGGCGAACGTCGCCGTGATCTGTTTGGTGTCCTGGTGGTCGGGCGCAACCCCTGCTCGTGCCAGGCCATAGGGTGTCGGCAACCTGTCGATCAGCGTCACGGTGACCTGCGGGCCCGCATCGAGCAGTTCTGCAGCGGCGTAGAAGCCGCTCGGACCGGCACCCACCACTGCCACGGCAAGCGCTTCGCTGGTTGGCGCGGGTGCCGGCGGTGTGGTCGGTGCGGCCGAATGCTCGGCCGTGCCGAAATACTCGGCGTTGATGGCGGCGTAGGCGGCCTCGGTGGGCGCGAGTTCGTCGTCGGCGAAGATCGCGTCGACAGGGCACACGTCGGCGCACGCACCGCAATCGATGCATCGTTGCGGATCGATGTAGAGCATCTCGGTATGCCCGAAATCGGGGTCGGTGGGCGTGGGGTGGATGCAGTTGACCGGACAGACGGCCGCGCACAGCGCGTCGCTGCAGCAGGACCGGGTGATCACGTAGGCCATCAGCTCACCGTCTGCTCGGCCGCGGCGACAGAGACCGGGACGCCGTTGAAGAAGGCGTTGCCCGATGGACGGTCGATATGGTCGGCGCTGTTGGGTGTCAGCAGGTTGTAGCTGCTGCCACCGGCCGCGGTGGCGGTCTGCCACAGCCCGTCGTGTCCCCAACCGTGTGTCATCCCGACCGCACCGACAGCGACATCGTCACTGACCCGCACCGGCACCCGCACCTGGCCCCATGGCGAGGTCACCACGATGTCGTCGTGGTCGTGCACACCGGCGGCGTGCGCGTCCTCAGGATGGATGACCGCGTGGCACCGGCGCCTGCCGACCATCAACTCGGGCACATTGTGCAGCCATGAGTTGTGAGACCGGAGTTCGCGGATACTGAACAGCCGCAGCGGAAATCCCGATACCTGGCCGGTGTCGGCGACCATCCGATCGACCTCGGCGGCCAGCTCCGGAACATCCAGATGGATACGGCGATCGTGGGTGTGCAACTTGCGCTCCAACACCCCGACCGGGCAGGCATCGGCGAGTTTGACCGCACCCTGGTGGGCGAGCAGTTTGGCCTTGTTGAGTCCGGCGCGGCGTAGGCCGAACAGGTCGCCGTGGCGACCGGTACGCAAGACCAAGTCGGTGATGGTCGACGGTGTAGGTCGAAACCCCAACCGCCCCAGCGCTCTCGCGGCCGGAGCCACCGACGGAACGATGCCGATACGCCGTGCGATCTGGTCGAGGATCCACCAATCGTCGCGGGCCTGCCCGCGTGGCGGCAGAATCGGCTTCACCCACTGGGCGTTGGGGACGGTGGACTGTGCCTGGGTGAACACCGGGAGTTGCTCACGTTCCAGCCACAGGGTCGGCGGCAGGATCCAATGCGCCAGCCGCGAGGTCTCGGTGACATAGGGGTCCAGCGACACCATCAGATCCAGTTGCGCCAGTGCATCCGCGGTGGTCGAACTCTCAGGCGCGCTGGTCACCATGTTGCTCGACATCGCGACAAGTGCCCGCAGCCGGCCACGCCCCGGCGTGGTGATCTCGCGCGGCAGACAGGCCAACGGCGCGGTTCCCATCACCTCGGGCACGCCGTCCACACGCGTCTTCCAACGCCCCCTCCCCGCGATCCCGAACCGCGCGCCGAGGGTTTCGAAATCCACCATCGGATCGCCCAGGACCATGCCACCGCGTCGGTCGAAGTTCCCGGTGACGATGGCCAACGCGTCGAGCAGGTACTTGACGAGAGTGGAATACGGCCCTAATGACGCGCCGCAGCGGCCGTACACGCTCGCGGCCGGCGCGGCGGCCAGTGCCCGCGCCAGTTCGGTGATCGTGTCGACATTGATACCGGTCTCCGCCGCGGCCCGGCGCAGGTCGATCTTGCCGGCGAGGCGACGCAGACCCTCGACACCGGTTGCCTGCCGGGCCAGTATCGCCACGTCGTGCCGCGCCTCGTCGAAAATCACCCGCAGCATCGCCAACAGCAGCCACGCGTCCGCACCGGGTTTGATCGCCACGTGTTCGAAGAGTCGGGCCGTCTCGGTGCGGCGCGGATCCACCACCACGACGCGACCACCTCGCCGTGGAATATCGCGCAGCACCTCGCGGATGCGGCCCGTGGTGACCAGGCTGCCATGGGATATGACGGGGTTGGCACCGACGATCAGTGCGAAATCGCTGGCCGCGAAGTCGGGCAGCGGGTTGACCGTCGAGTTGCCGTACATCATGTCGGCGGCGGCCCAGTAGTTGTTCACGTCGATCGATGCCGACGTGTAGTGATGCTTGGTCTTCAACGCCGCGGCCAAGCCGTTCATGACGACGGTGGCCGAGTAGTTCCAGGCGATCGGGTTACCCCACGCGACACCGATCGACTCGGTGCCGTGCTGGTCGCGGATCGCGCGCAGCCGCGCGCCGATATCGTCGAGGGCCTCGTCCCAACTGGCGGCCTCGAACTCGCCGGCGGAGGTGCGGCGTAACGGCACGGTCACCCGGTCCGGGTCGTCGACCACCTTGCCGAACTGCACTCCCTTCGAGCAGGCGAAACCCCGCGATGCGGGGTGTTCGGGGTCCGGCCGCAGTTCGACGAGCCGACCGTCTGCCACCGTTGCGACCAATCCGCACGACGCCTCACAGATGCCGCAGAACGTCTTCTCCTGCCTCACATGCGACGTCGTTGCCATTCCTTATTCGTACACTATGTTCGATTAAGCGCGCAAGGAATCGTGGCTTAGAGTTTTCAACCATGGCGCCGACCCGACGAGCGGCTGCTCCGCGGCAGCGGCGCACCACCAGCGAACAGCAGATCCTCGATGCCACGTCCGCCCTGCTGCGAGCCGGCCAGCGCCTGCCCGATATCGCGGTGAACGACATCATCGACGCAGCCGGTGTATCGCGATCGACGTTCTACCAATACTTTTCGAGCAAGACCGAGCTCGCTTTCCGGCTGGCCGCCCCCGCGATGACCGCGGCCCGCGCCGCTGCCGACCGGTGGTGGGGCGAACCCGCCTGGGGTGGCCCCGAGGACATGGTGGACATCGTGCGCACGTTGCTGGCGCAGGGCCGCGAACACCGCCTCGCCTGGCTGGCGGTGTTCGACGTCGCCGATCGGGATCCCGAAGCCGGAGCCGGAATGGAGAGTCTTGTGCGCGAATACGTCTCCCAGATGGCCACACGGATCGCCCGCGAACAGCGGGCGGGCAACATCTCCGGTGCGCTCGATCCCACACAGCTGGGGCGCATCATGTTGGTCACCACCCGCGCATCCATCCTGGATCAGCTGGCCCACGGCGACCCCGCGGGCGACGAGGCGTTCTCCACCACGCTGGGTCACCTGCTCTGGCTTGCCGTCCGCCCCGGGTAGATACCGAGCCGGCGGCGCGTGCCACCTAGAACGTCATCCGCTTCAACGTCCCGTCGCGCAGCGTCAGCGTGTGCAACAGTACGGCGCTCACGTGCGCGGCGATCAGCACGATCAACACATAAGCGAGCACAGAATGGGTCTGTCGCAGAATCGAATACAGATCGGCATCGAATGGCGCGATCCTCGGCAGACGCCACCCGCCGAACAACACGACCGGACGACCGGATGCCGACACCATCGCCCAGCCGACGAGCGGTTGACACACGAGCACCAGGTACATCGCGGCCTCCGAACCGAACACCAGCACCCGTTCCAGCGGACCCACTGTGTTCGGCAGCGGCGGCGCCCGGTGGGTGAACCGGTTCGCGATGCGCACCACGACGATCACCAGGATCACGGCGCCCAATGTCATGTGCACGGCCAGCAACACCGCGTAGGAGCCGAGCAGGACGGTCATCGTGAAACCGATCAACAGGGTGGCGAAAACGAGAAACGCTGTCAACCAATGCAGAACCCGGGTGCGCAACCGGTGTCGCACGGGCGCGCTCACGGTCGATCCGCCGGGATGACAACGGCCGGGGTCGAATACGCCTCACCGGAGCGATCACGGTAGGACGCGGCGTACACCGCCGACCGTGCACTCAGCAGCGGATCGCCGGAAGGTTCGATACCGTCGGGCAGCACCAGCGGATCGAAGTTCACGTCGCGGGCGTTGCCCGGCGCCTCGGTCTGCGCGGCGACGAGTGTGACCGTGCCCGTCTCGATGGTGCGGCGCTCGGCAGGCCAGGGCAACGTGGCATCCTCGGTCGGATCGCCGGGCTCGCCAACCGTCAGCAGCAGCCGCCAACTCAGGGGCCCCGATCGAAGCTGTCGCGCGGCCGCATCGAACAGTCCGTTGTCCCCACGCCCGGGCGGCAACGCGGACTGGTCGGGATGTAGTGACCAACGCACCGGTGTGCGCTGCCCCGCTGCATCGACGAACATGAAGGCGTTGAGGCTGGAGAAGATGCTGTCGGCGAATCCCGTCGTCGGTGGGTGCTGCTTGTTGACCGCGGTAGCCGTCACCGTCTCGGGATGTGCTGCGTAGAAACGTTTCATGGCCTCCGGGTCGGGTTGACCGGTGTCGGGCTGAGGTTTCGACGCGAGCAGCCGGTCATAGAAGCCCTGCGGCGAATTGTCGGGGAAGACGGCGGTGTTCAGCATCGCGGTTCGCCACTGCTCACCCCCGGGAAACCCGAAGGCAAGGCCGAGACCGCGGGCGGCACCGGGGGTATCGGCACCGAAGGGATTACCGCCCGCGAGCGAAAATCTGCCGACGACCGGGGTGCGCCCGACCGTGAACACTGTCGCCGTCGTCAGTTCCGCACCGCGACCGTTGCTGTCGAAATAGCCGGTCAGCGCGAGGCCCTTGGCATGGTTGCGGCGGAATCCGGGGTGCCTGCCATACACCGTGGCGAAACCTTCGATGAACGACTGCCGGGTGAGCGAGGCGCCCCGCCCGATCCAACCCTTCGCCACGCCGATGCTGCCGACATCGACCGCGAAGAAGACGCCGACGGCGCCAAGCCCGGCCAACAGCGATCGTCGGGTGATCGGACTGCCACGCCAACGAAAGAGCGGGTCTTCCGCGCTGCTCCCCATCACGGAATTCTCGCAACTCGATCGACCCGTGTCATTGCCGCTGGCTGTCACGTCAGCCTTCCGGCTAGCACTACCTGCTCCCGCCCAAAGAGCCGATCGCCCCATCGTGGCCGACGATGCCGTACAGCACTGCGGGTTATGCTGCCGATCTTCCCCGTTCGAGATTGACGTTTCTGCGCTCTCACCGGCCCGTTGACCGCAAAAGCGTCACTCTCACGCAGCCTGGCGCGGGCTAACGTTCCGGCGGCAGCAGGGTTGACGCGATCGTGGCGAGTGCTTTGACCGCCGGTGTGGCGTCGCGCTGATACTGGGCGTGGACGATGGCGCCATCAATTGCCACTCCGAGCGCTTGTGCAGTCCGGGCTCGACTCGGTCCCGGCGGGAGTGTCTCCTTGATCGCCGCAACCATCTCGGCCTTGTGCCGTGCGGTGATGGCGTGAACCTCGGGTAGGTCCGCGCCGATCTCGTTGACGCTGTTGATGAACGCGCAGCCGCGAAATGAGTCCGCGGTCAACCATTCCGCGATCGCGGAGACCACCGCGGGGCGGCGATGGCCATGAGCGTGGCGATCGAGCGCGTCGACGAACCAGTCCATCCAACGGCGGTGTCGCAAATCCAAGAATGCCAAGATCAGGGCGTCCTTGCTCGGGAAGTGTCGGTAGAACGTCACTTTGGTGACGCCCGCCTCGGCTATCACCTTGTCGACCCCGGTCGCCCGGATCCCCTCTCGGTAGAAGAGTCGGTAGGCGGTAGCCAATATCCGCTCCCGCGCCGGAAGGGACGGCACGTCGATCTGCGGATCCAAAGTCTGGGCGATGCTCACATCCCCACTGTAGACAGATCTGTCTACACGCGCTAGCCTTCCGTGTCATGTAGACAACCCTGTCTACACAGCCGACAACGCGACCTGATTTCCGAGAGAGGCACCGAAATGACCATGACCCCACCAATCGGCGTCAAACCGCCGGTTCCCCCGTTCACCGACGAATCGGCTGCATTGAAGGTACGGCTGGCGGAGGACGCCTGGAACAGCCGTGATCCGCAGCGCGTCGCGGAGGGCTATTCAGTCGACAGCGTCTGGCGCAACAGGTCGGTGTTCGTCACGGGCCGCGCACACATCGTCGAATTCCTCAGCAACAAGTGGGACCGCGAACACGAGTACCGTCTGATCAAGGAACTATGGGCGCACAGCGACAACCGCATCGCCGTCCGCTTCGCATACGAATACCACGACGACTCGGGGCAATGGTTTCGCGCCTACGGTAACGAGAACTGGCTGTACAACGAACACGGCCTGATGACACACCGCCACGCCAGCATCAACGACCTGAGGATCGAGCAAAGCCAGCGCAAGTTCTTTTGGGACACGAATGTGCCACGGCCACAGGATCATCCGAGCCTATCCGAACTGGGCCTGTGACCCTTACCTTGAGCCAATTCCCTGGCCCGGGAGGCGCGCAACCGCTGACGCGAGGTCCTGCCATCGACAAAGGGCTGATCGCCGAGCCGGGTGCCAGACCTACCCAGCTAGGGCGCCGATGGCCGAACCACGATCCGCCCCACCAGACCGGCGGCTACCAAAAGTACCAGCGCCGTTGCCAGCCACGGCGCTGCGCGGCCCGCCCCGGTATCGGGTACCGCGTCCACCACGGCGCCGAGCGCGGCCGAGGCAGGCAGCACCAGGATTCCGCCGATGGATGCGTACATCCCGTAGTAGGAACCCAGATGCTGTTCCCTTGCCAAGCCGGGGATCGCGGCACGAGCGGCGGGAGAGATGATCATCTGGCCCAGCGCCATCAACAGCACGAAGGCCGCGGTGCCGGCCAGGACGGCGGGACGTCCACCGGCGGCTGCCGCGGCGCCCGCCGACAGGGCCCCGACCGCAGTCAGGAGCAAGCCGGTCCGCAGCGCGCGACCGACCGGCCGGCGGCTCGTCCAGGCGGCGACCCGCAGCTGCGCCACGACCACGACGACCGAGGACAACGCCAGCAGAACACCCAGGGGCTGTTGATCACCCCACCCGCGGTCGAGCTCGAGTGGCAGGAGCAGGTAGAGCTGGTTGTAGGCGACCAGTTGTACGGACAACACCGTCGCGAACCAGAGGAACGCGCGGTTGCCCATGATGCTGGTGAAACCATGCAGGACGGCTCGGTCGATCCGTGACGGGCGCTCGTCGGGCAGCCACCGCAGGTGCGCAAGGCCGATCACGACGAACACCAGCGCACCCGTGACCGAGACCGTCGCGAAATTCACGTCGAGCAGCAGTGCTCCGATGAGCGGACCGGTGAACGCACCGATCTGCCCGAACGCGTTGAACAGCGCGAACGCGTCCAGCCGGGACGTCGACACGCGGTCGGGATCTTCGGGTGATGCCGAGGCCCGAGCCAGCGCCGCCTCCACCGCCGGCGAGAAGAGCGCGGCGGCAAAACCGGTGAGCACCGCACCGATCGCGGCACCAGCCAGTGATGTACTCAGACCCAGCGTGAGCAGGCCTGCCACCCGGATCGCGCAACCAGTCAGCGTGGCCGGTTTGGTGCCGATGCGATCGGCGATCGCGCCACCGATGAAGAACATGCCCTGCTGGGAAGCGGTCCGCAATCCGAGCACCACCCCCACCACGGCGGTGGCCTGTCCGAGATCGGAACTGAGGTGCACCGACAGGTAGGGCAACACCATGAAGAATCCGACGTTGAAGGCGAGTTGGGTGAGAACGAGCAACCGGACCGCCGGGCTCGCTCGGACGAACTCCCGGATCAAACCTGTTCGCCGTGCGGCGGCGCCGGTCATTCCGATACGCCGCGGTCATTCGGCAGGAACTGGATGTTCAATCCCGTCGGGGTCTGGATCACGTGGGCACGGACTCGATACACCTCGCCGATGAGCTCGGCGGTCAACACTTCTCGCGGGGTGCCCGCGGCGACGACACGACCGTTCTGCAGCACCATGACGTGGTCGCAGAACATCGCCGCGAGGTTGAGGTCGTGGATCGCGACGATGGAGGTGACCGGCAACCGGGCGATCAGGGACATCAACTCGAGTTGGTGGTGGATGTCCAGATGGTTGGTCGGTTCGTCGAGGAGCAGTTCGCGGGGTTCCTGGGCCAAAGCCCGGGCGATCTGCACACGTTGCTTCTCACCGCCGGAAAGCTTGTGCCACAGCCGATCCGCCATCTCGACAAGACCCGTCTGCGCCAATGCGGCGGCGACGGCCGCATCATCGACCGCCCGGTCGGCACCGAAGGTCCCCCGATGCGGCAGCCTGCCCAACCGGACGATCGCACCGATCGTCAGGTCGACATCGGTGTCGACCTGCTGTGCCACCACCGCAACCCGGCGGGCGACCGTGCGGCGACGCAGGCCCGCGATGTCCTGTCCGTCGAGTTCGACAACGCCGGAGGTCGGCGTGACATATCCGGAGAGCAGCCGCAGCAGCGACGACTTGCCAGAACCGTTGGGCCCGAGTAATCCCACCGTGTGCCCCTGCTCCGGGCGCACACTGACCCCGTCCACGACGAGGGTGCCGCCGCGGTCCCAGCTCACCCGATCTGCGTGCAGCGTCATGCTCTGCCCTTTCGGGAGAACATGATCGCCACGAAGGCGGGAACACCGATCAGTGCCGTACCGACGCCCAACGGAAGCGGTGTGGGGTGGAACGCCAACCGTGACAGGGCATCCACCCATACCAGGAAGATCGCACCCAGCAATGCGCTGACCGGGACCAGACGTGTGTGTCCCGGGCCGACCAGAAACCGGGCCGCGTGCGGAAGGACCAGTCCGACGAATCCGACCGCACCGGCGACGCTGACCAATGCGGCGGTGACCACCGCCGTCAGCACCAGAAGACCACCGCGCACCTGTGTCACCGAGATCCCCAGCGATGCGGCGACCTCGTCACCGAAGCTGAACGCGTCCAGCGCTCTGGCCGCGGCCCAGCAGCAGGCGAGGCCCACCACGGTGACCGCTGCGGTCAACCAGGCATCGTCCCAGCGGACACCCTCGAGGGATCCGAGCAGCCAGAAGAGCACTCCCCGGGTCTCGTCGGAGTCGGCAAAGGCGAAGATCACGAATGACGTGAGCGCAGAGAACAATTGCGTCATCGCGATGCCGGCCAGGATGACCCGGTCGGTACTGCCGCCGGCGAGTTGGGCCAGCAGCAGCACGGTACCGAATGACACCAGTGCCCCGACGAAAGCGCCACCCGAGAGTCCGAGCACCGAACCGCCGAGGCCGAGGATCCCGATCACGACGGCGCCGGTGGACGCTCCCGACGAGATACCGAGCAGGAAGGGGTCGGCGAGCGGATTACGCAGTAACGACTGCAGGATCACGCCGCAGATGGCCAGCCCGGCGCCGACGGCGGCGGCGACCACCGTGCGAGGCACCCGGTCTTGCCAGACGATCACGTCCTTGTAGGCCATGACGTCGATATCGGTGAACCGAAGGTGGTTGCCCAGGATGTCCCGAATATTGACAAGGCTGATCCCCTCCCCGCCAAGAGAGACGGCGGCCAGCATGGAGAACAGCAGCACTCCCATGCCGAGGACGAGCAGCGCGGCGGTCGCCAGGCCGGGTCGATGATCGACAACGGTACGAAAGTTCATGGTGTGGAGGGCTACTGCGGGTTCGCCGCGAGCCAGTCGGCGAGCTTCTCGATGCCGTCGACGATGCGGATCGACGGATTCATCTCGGCGCCGTGCAACGCGACGTACTGCTCACCGGCGACGGCCGGCAGCACGGCAGTGACCGGATCCGTGGCGAGGAACTGTTTCTTGTCCTCCAAGCGGTCACCGGGGAAGCGATTGCGGGCAAGGTCGCCGAGAACGAGTACCTGGGGGTTGCGCTCCACCAACGATGTCCATGTCAGTGGGCTCCAGTCATCCTTGATGTCCCGGAACGGATTCTGCGCGCCGACCGTCTGCGCGATCAGGTTCGTCGCCCCCATGCCGCCGCCGATATAGGGGGTCTTGGTGTCGGCGAACCAGAACGCGACCGTCCGGTCCGAGTCAGCCGCTTTGGCGGTGGCATCGGCAACCCGCTGTTTGAGCTCGTCGACCAACCGCTCACCGCGACTCGGCACGTCGAAGACGGCAGCCAGCTCGGTGATCTCCTGGTAGAGCGAGTCCATCGTCAGGGGCGTCGAGCGCTTGCCTCCGCCGTTGATGGACACTCCCCCTTCACAATCGGTAGGCGAGAGGTAGGTATTGATGCTGGTCTCGGCGAACCGGTCACGGGTTGCGACACCGCCCTGCTCCTTGAGGTGGCGCCCGAACGATGCGGTGACGAAATCCGGATTGGTGCCCATGACGGCCTCATAGGTGGGGGCGTTGTCGGCCAGCCGGGTGACTCCGGCATTCGCCTCCGCGAGGTCCTCGAGCACCGGGTCGGTCCAGGAGGCCGTGCCCACGAGGTGATCGGCCAACCCGAGCGAAAGGAGCAGTTCCGTCGACCCCTGGTCGAGCGACACCACCCGGGACGGCACGGCGTCGAACGTTTGCGCCGTCCCGCAGTTCTCGATGGTCAGCGGGTAGGTGGTACGTCCCTCACCGGATGCGTCGACGGACGTCTTCTCCACCGTCTCCGAGGCGCCACACGCGGTGGCCGCGCCTGCGGTCAGCAGCGCGACCGCGAAGAAGCTGAGGGCGCGGGTGTACAACGACACGGATATCCCCTGTCTCGACTCGACTCGGACCGCCCCGCCGGCCCTCCTGAACGAAGGCTTACCTTACCGGTCCGCCCGATTGCTCCGCGCCGTGCGTTGCGCGGCACAGGTGGACCGGAAGACTTGACCCTGACGCGACGTGAGGCGCCAAGCTCGTGGGCGTGACGCAGGAGGTGCAGATGGACGAACTCACCGTTGGTGAGGTCGCGCAGCGGTTCGGTATCACGGTCCGCACGCTTCACCACTATGACCGGATCGGATTGTTGACCCCGGCCCGGCGCACGGCCTCGGGATACCGGGTCTATGCGCCGGGTGACCTGACCCGCTTGTCCCAGGTCATCGTCTACCGCCGGCTCGGACTGTCCTTGGACGAGATCGCTCGACTGTTGGCCGAGGGCAACGAGGTCAGCCACCTGAAACGGCAGCGCGAGCGCGTCATGTCCCGACTCGACGAGATGCGGGACCTCATCACGGCAATCGATCACGCATTGGAGAAAGCGATGACGAATACCCCCATGACCGACGAGGACATGCGTGAATTGTTCGGCGATGGCTTCGACGACTACCAGGCCGAGGCCGAGCAGAAGTGGGGACAGACCCCGCAGTGGCAGGAATCGCAGCGCCGCGCCAAGACCTACGGCAAGGCCGAATGGATTCAGATCAAGGCAGAAGGAACCGCCGTCGAGAAAGCACTGGCCGATGCCTTCCGCGCCGGCCTGGCCGCCGACTCGAACGAAGCGATGGATGCCGCCGAGCAGCACCGGCTCCACGTGAATCGTTGGTTCTACGACTGCCCGCCGGCCTTCCACCGCAATCTCGGCGATCAGTACGTCAGTGACCCGAATTATGTTGCAACATACGACGATACTTTCGGTTTACCGGGCCTGGCAGCGTATTGTCGCGACGCCATCCACACGAACGCAGACCGTGCCGGGGACTGAGCACATCTGCGCGCACGATCGGAAAACCAGTTTGGCTGCTCTACCATTTCCCGAGCGCTGGGCTCCTTCGGAACGGCCCAGGCCGGAAGGCCCCCGAGCCGCCCTTGATAGCCGGAACTGCGCGCTGCGATTCCCGCACCACCCCGCCAACCGGGACCACAGGCTTTCCCGATCCAGCCACGCGAATCTCTGACGTCCCCCCGTTGATGATTCCGGGCTTCGCGGTGCGGACACCGTCCTTGGCCACCGGACCCGCGACAGGAGTGGCCGCATCAGGCTTTATATCGTCTGCATGGGCCACTCCGGCAGTCGACGCCAACAACCCGCACGCAACGGCGACGGCGGCCAGCAGTCGACTGCCCCGTGTACGAACCCGCGCCGTGTCGATGCTGGTGAAGTGGCCGCCTCTGGACGCATGACGCATCGTGCGCGCGGTAATGGATGGTTTGTCGAACCGTGTTGTCACCACCTGATCGTCGCCTCGTGGGTGCCACATCCGCGATCCGCCATCTGGCGGTTTTCGCCAGCCGATCAGCCGGAGCTCCACGTTTCGACCTGGCCATACTGGGCAGTGTGGTTGACGAGCATCCCGACGCCGATCAGGTGATCACGTTGTACGACCGTCACGCCAAGGCGTGGGCGCGTGACCGGGGTGACCGGCTGATCGAACGCGCGTGGCTGGACCGATTCGTGGCGTGCTTACCCGATCAGTGTCGCACCGTCCTGGACCTGGGCTGCGGGACCGCAGTACCGATCGGCCAGTACCTGATCAACCAGGGATGCCGGCTTCACGGGGTCGACTCTTCCGGTGAAATGATCACGATGACCAGGACGCGCTTCCCGGACCATCGATGGGATGTCGCCGACATGCGCTCGCTGGCGCTCGATGGCCGATACGGTGGGATCATCGCATGGGACAGCCTGTTTCATCTTTCACCACAACATCAACGGAGCATGTTCCCGATCATTGCGCGACACGCGGCATCTGGTGCCGCGCTCATGTTCAACACCGGCCCATCAGCCGGCGAACAGATCGGCAACTACCGAGGCGAACCGCTCTACCACGCCAGCCTCGACCCGGCTGAATACCGTGCTCTGCTCGCCGACAACGGCTTCGCAGTCATCGCCCACGCCGTCGAAGACCCGAGGTGCGGGCAGCGCACCATCTGGCTCGCACGGACCACTTAGTCCCGCAGGGAGTGGCGGGATCTCATCGGTCGCAGACTCTTCGAACGAGCTCGTCGATGGGGAGTCGTTTTCCACGTCGCTGCCGACTTGCATTCCCAAGGAGGGCCGTACTTCCGGGTGAGCCGGGAACTGAACGAGCTCGAATCCTCAGAAACCACGACACAGGTGGAGCCCATGCCGTGAGGACCTCTTTCGGCTTCGGACTACTCGGATAGAAACCGTCGAACGATTGTGAGGCAGGCGTCAGCAAGATCGGAGTCGAGCTCATTCAGATGGGACATGCCCAGGTAGTCGCCATGGCCCGCCGGCATCACCAATGGCCGTCCGTCTGGCACCGCCGCAGCCATCGCAACCACATGCTGCGGAGTGACCACATCACGATCTCCCCCGATGAAGAGAACGGGTGACTTGATTGCGGCCATTTCTTCATCTTTCCAGTCCACGAACCCGCGCATGAGGGCAATGTCGAGTTCGAACATGCGCCGCAGATCGTCGGGGTCAGGATTGATTCGGCGATAGGCATTGGCGAGATCGCTTGGTATGTCTTCGACTTGCGGGTCCTCGAAGTTGGACCAGAAGCCGTCGACCATTCCGTCTCGTCGAGTCATTCCCGACGCGACAACGACTCGGTGAGCCAACTCCGGGTGGCGCTGTGCAAACCGCAGAGCGGTAGGACCTCCATTGCTGAAGCCCATGATGTCGATACAGGCGAATCCCAGCTCTCGCACCAAGTGGGCGATGTCGTCGGCGGAGTTCTCGAATGTGTAGGCCCGGTCGACGTGCGGGGTGTGGCCGTGGCCCTGTAAATCGACGCCAAATACCACTCTGCCGCGAGAAAACCTTGGTATAGCGAATTCCCAGTCGGTCTGGATGCTGCCTGCGCCGCCATGGACGAGCACCAGAGGTATCGCTCCCTCAGCGGCACCATAGCGTTCGTGGTGCAGTGCGATCGTCACCATGCAGGTCCTCCTTCATCGGCAGCCTGTTGCTTGTCACCAAGGTTGACTGCCTTCGACCCAGAAACTCGTCGTGAACAACACCAAGCCGGTTTGTCCGATATGACGAGACGGTAAATGAGGCGTCTTCATTGCCTAGATCGTATGGGGAGACTATGGCCTCACTGCATGCGAACGTGGGTTCCCGACAAGAATTGGCCCCGGTAGCGGCCCCAGACTGAGGAAGCCCCAGTGCGGTTTTGGTGGGTACGGTCGAGTCGGGCGAGATGAAAAGTTCCTAGCCCGAGTCACGCGGCTGGTGAATGCTCTTCGGGAATACCAGCGGGCGAAACTCTGGGTCGATGTTGGTCCATTGCCAGTCGCGTTCGGCTTGGTTGCTCTGGCTGTCGGAGGCGTGCAGGCCGGCGGCTTTGGCCGCGTAGGTTGCGGCGTGCTGAGCGTGGTTGGCCATGTGTGCGACCGCTGCTGCTTGACCCGCTGCTCGCGCGGCTGCTACAGCTGCGGAATCACCGACTTGTTCGGCATCGCGTGCAGCGGCGTGAGCTGCGAACGCTGCACTGCGGCATGCGGTCATGGGGACTTTGTCTTCGATCCAGGCTCGCAGTGTGCCGATGGCCGTGCGCGGTCGAGCATCGCCGGGATGAGTGGTCTCGAAGATCGGGAGCGCGCGCTCTGCGCATTCGGCGGCCCACCGCGCGAGCGCCTTGTGCGTAAGTGGATCGGGGTTCGTCCCCTTCTTTGCAGGGTCGGTCACCGTGTCATGCTCCCACCCACGTCCCTGCGGCGTTGTTGGGCCGCGATGGTTCTACCGTGTTGATGACGGGCGGCGTTGATCCTGGTCTGCCGATCGACGAAGTGGTGCGCGGCGACGAGGCGTCGGTGTTGCGTAGCTGGTACGGCTGCCCGTTGCGCCAACAGCCGGCGGCGCGGAGGTGAGCAGCATGAAACCAGCCGCGGGCGATTGCGCTGAGGCCGCCCCAGGGCTGACCATCACGAAATCGCGTGTTCCGAGCCCTCGGAAAGTCTTCGCCACCGTGTCCGATGGTCTCGACACGCAGACCATGCTCGACGAAAACGGGATTCGATCAGCAGCAGAGATTTCCTCGGTAGGCCATCAGTTGCAGTGGGGTTAGTGACTGGCCTGCCTACTGGTAGCGGCGGTCACGGTCGACCAGATCTTGGGTCGGCGCTAACGGCTCTCGAACGCGAGCCGGCCTGCCATCAACAGGTAGGTGGCGGCAAACGTGCGGCGCAGCCACGCAACGACTTTGGGTCGAGTGATGACTTGTGCGCGCATGGTGGCGGCGAAGACGCCGTAGAGCGCAAACACCACGAAGGTGAGCGCCATGAACACCGCACTGAGTCCGACCATCAGCCAGGTGCCATTGGGCGTCCCTACGGTAACGAACTGGGGCAGGAACGCGAAGAAAAATATGGTCAGCTTGGGGTTGAGGAGGTTGATCAGAATGGCGGTGGCGATGATCCGCAACGCTGAGGCGGGTGGTTGCGCGATGTCGCCGACGTCGAGAACAGACTTATCGCGCAAGGTCTGCCAAGCCAGGTAGAGCAGGTACGCAACACCAACCCACTTGACCGTCTGAAACGCGACTGCCGAGGAGTTGAGCAGTGCAGCCAGCCCGGTGATCGCGGCAATCATGTGAGGTAAGACGCCGAGTGTGCACCCGAAAGCCGCAACCATGCCGGCCTTGGCTCCGCGGGCGAGCCCGGTCGCTATCGAGTAGACGGCCCCGGTTCCAGGGGTGGCCACGACAACAAGAGTGGTGACGAGAAACGCGATGCTCATCGGCAGGGCCCCATTCGCCTTCGTTGACTTCGTCCGCTCGCCGATCGTAGCCCCACAAGCAGAGCGTCTGTCAGTGCAGCAAACTCTTTGCGCCGGCAGGATCCGCGGGAAGTTGCCTCATGGTCGTGTCATACATGCAATCGAGGTGACGCTCGTCGCGAGAATGTGACGCGAGTCCCGAAACCCCACTGTTGACGTACGCCGCCACACAGACGACCATGGCCCGCATGCATTATGTCGTTACCGGCGGTACCGGGTTTATCGGCAGCCGGGTCATCGCCCGCCTCCTGGCACGAGATCCCGAGGCACGGGTCTCGGTGCTCGTGCGACGCGGATCGCTGCACCGCTTCGAAAAGCTCGCCGCGGGTTGGGGTCCGCGGGTGAATGCGCTGGTAGGTGACCTCACCGCACCGGACCTGGGTCTGGACGGCGCCGAGGTCGACCCCGTCGATCATGTGGTGCACTGCGGCGCGATCTATGACATGACCGCACCCGAGGGCATCCAGCGCGCCGCCAATGTCGAGGGCACCCGCGCGGTCATCGCGGCAGCCCGCAAATGGGGAGCGACCCTGCACCACGTGTCCTCGATCGCGGTGGCCGGCGATTTCGTCGGTGAGTACACCGAGGACGATTTCGACGTCGGCCAGTATCTGCCCACCCCGTATCACCAGACCAAGTTCGAGGCCGAGGCATTGGTGCGCGCCGAACCCGGACTGCGCACGCGGATCTACCGTCCGGCCGTCGTGGTCGGCGATTCCCGCACCGGCGAGATGGACAAGGCCGACGGGCCGTACTACTTCTTTCCCATCCTGGCCAAGCTCGCTGTGCTGCCGGGGTTCACCCCGATGGTGCTGCCCGATACCGGCCGGACGAACATCGTCCCGGTCGACTTCGTGGTCGACGCCATGGTCCACCTGATGCACATCGCCGACGGCGATGGCCGCACGTTCCATCTCACGGCTCCGAAAACCATTGGGCTGCGCGGCATCTACCGTGGTGTGGCCAAGGCCGCCGGGTTGCCGCCGCTGGTCGGTTCGCTCCCCGGGGCCGCCGTATCCCCCGTCCTCAAGGCAACCGGCCGCGCCAAGATCGTGCGCAACATGGCGGCCACCCAACTCGGGGTGCCCGCCGAGATCCTCGATGTCGTCGACCTCGCACCGACGTTCGTCGCCGATCGCACCACGAACGCACTCGCGGGAACGGGTATCGAGGTGCCCGAATTCGCCTCGTACGCACCGAAGTTGTGGAGATTCTGGGCGCAGAACCTGGACCCGGACCGCGCTCGTCGCGATGATCCGAAGGGCCCGCTGGTGGGCAGGCATGTCGTGATCACCGGGGCGTCCAGCGGTATCGGACGGGCCTCGGCCGTCGCCGTGGCCCGCCGCGGCGCCACGGTCTTCGCGTTGGCCCGCAACGCCGATGCACTCGACGAACTGATCGCCGAGATCCGCGCCGAGGGAGGGGACGCCCACGCTTTCACCTGTGACGTCACCGATTCCGGCTCGGTGGAGCACACGGTCAAGGACATTCTCGGGCGGTTCGGCCACGTCGACTACCTGGTGAACAATGCCGGTCGGTCGATCCGGCGGTCGGTGTCGGCCTCGACCGACCGGCTGCACGATTACGAACGGGTGATGGCGGTCAACTATTTCGGCGCCGTGCGGATGGTGCTTGCGCTGCTGCCGCACTGGCAGGAACGGCGGTTCGGACACGTGGTCAACGTGTCCAGCGCCGGCGTGCAGGCCAACAGCCCCAAGTACAGCGCCTACCTGCCGACCAAGGCGGCCCTCGACGCGTTCTCCGAAGTGGTCGGCACCGAAACACTGTCCGATCACATCACTTTCACCAACATCCACATGCCGTTGGTGCGCACCCCGATGATCGCGCCATCGCGCCGGCTCAATCCGGTTCCACCCATCACCGCCGAGCACGCCGCGGCGATGGTGGTGCGCGGGCTGATCGAGAAGCCGTCGCGCATCGACACCCCACTGGGCACGCTGGCCGATCTGGGCACCTACTTCACGCCACGACTGTCCCGGCGCGTGCTGCATCAGCTCTATCTGGGTTACCCGGATTCCGCGGCGGCCCGCGGCCAGGCACCCGAGGAAGAGGTGGCCGTGCCAGCGCGCCAGCCCCGGCGCCCGGCGCGCGCTGTGCGCGCTGTGCGGATGCCGCGACCGGTCAAGCGCGCGGTCCGAGCGATTCCGGGTGTGCACTGGTAGCAGGCCACACCTATCGTGGTGACGTGACAGGGCCCCAGACGCGCCAGCCGGTGTTCGCCGATGTCGATACCGGCGTAGACGATGCGATGGCGCTGGCCTATCTGTTGGCCAGCCCCGACGCCGAGCTGGTCGGTATCGCCTCGACGGCGGGCAATGTCCCGGTCGAGCAGGTCAGCATCAACAACCTGCGACTGCTGGATCTGTTCGATGCGGCAGACATCCCGGTGTCCACGGGCGCCGCGGGGCCACTGAGCATCCCGTTGCGCACCTGTGAGGACACCCATGGACCCGAAGGTCTCGGATACGCCACGTTGCCTGCCGGTGACCGGGTGCTCACCGAACATGACGCCGCGAACGCCTGGGTGAAGGCCGCCCGCGCACATCCCGGTGAGCTCATCGGCCTGGCCACCGGACCGTTGACCAATCTGGCGCTGGCCATGCGGGTGGAGCCCGCACTCCCCCGGTTGCTGCGGCGGCTGGTGATCATGGGTGGCGCCTTCGACTACCGCGGTAACACCACCCCGGTGGCCGAGTGGAACACCCATGTCGACCCGGAGGCCGCCGCCGAGGTGTTCGCGGTGTGGAGTGCCGCCTGGGGATTGAGCACCCCGACGCATCTACCGATCGTGTTGGGCCTCAACATCACCGAGCACATCGCGATGACACCGTCCGTCCTGGCCCGACTGTCCGCCGCGGCCGGTTCGCCTTCGGCACCGTTGAGCGTCCTGGACGACCGGGGCACGCGGTCGACGGCGGCCAATCCGGTGATCCGGGTTCTCGAAGACGCCATGCGGTTCTACTTCGAGTTCCACTTCGACCAGGGCGAGGGGTATCTGGCACATCTGCACGATCCGCTGGCGGCCGCGGTCGCGCTGGATCCGGATCTGGTCCGCTGCCGCGAGGCGACCGTCGATGTCGAGCTGACCGGTACCCTCACCAGGGCGATGACCGTGGTCGACTGGCGCGGCCACTGGGGACGGGAACCCAACGCCCGCATCGGCGTCGAGGTCGATCCGGCCGAATTCTTCGACCGCTATGTCGGACGGGTCGGGCCGTTCGCCGCACGCTACTCGTAGATGCCCTCCACGTACCACCGGCGTTGGCGGTAGCACAGCAGCATCGCCCGCCCTGGCGCGGTCAGCACCTGGGCTCGGGCGGTGTGACCGGATTTCGCACTCGCCGGATCCCACCAGCGTTCGTCGACCGGCCACGGACCGGCCCACCACGTGAGATCCCCTCCGTGGCAAGCCGATTCCAGCCGCGCCGGATACGAGGAGAACATCCCGCGCCGGGTCACCCGGACCGGTTCGCCCTGGGCGTCCACTACTTCCACCGGATCATCGAGCAGCACCGCCGGTGACGGTTCGGGCAGTTGACCGGGCCAGGGCTGCTCGGGATCGAACCTGGGCACCGGTTCGTCTCCGAGTGCGGTCAAGGTGATGCGCTCGGCGGGGCCCCGGCCACCGCTGAGCACCGGCACCCGTACCGCCTCCAACCCCAGCAGGCCTTGCACCCGTACCAAGGCTCGGCGGGCCCGCAACCGGTCGTCATCACCGGAGGAGCCCCACAGCGGAAGTTGCAGCGCCCCCGCCGAGACCACTTCGACCGGATGCAGGCGCAGCACCGTGATCGGCGCGGTGGGCCCCTGCCCGCCATGCCGTCGGGCAAGCCAGCCGTCCAGCTGCCAGCGCACCCGGTCGGCGGTGGCATCCTCGGTCAGCGGCTCGGCGCATCGCCAGACCCGGTTCAGCTCTTCACCATTGGCGGTGACGGCCTGGATGGCCAACCGGGTGCAGCCGACACCGGCAGATTCCAGGCTGCGGTGCAGTTCACCGGCCAGTGAACGGCCGGCGAAGGCCGCGGCATCCACCCGGTCGATCGGCGGGTCACAATTCATGACAACGTCCAGATCTGCGGGCAGTTCGCGTCCCGACGGGCCGCGGTCGGCCTCCCCGCGGGCGAACCGGTGTGCGTGCAGGGCATCGGCACCGAACCGGGAGGTCACATCGGTCCGGGACAGCTCGGCGAACTGACCAATGGTGCGAATCCCCATCCGCCACAGCAGATCTGTCAACTCCTCCCGACCCTGGCCCGCGAGACTCGGTTCGGCGGCCAACTGTCGGATGGACAGCGCGGACAGAAACACCGCGTCCTGCCCGGGTTCGACGATCCGGCCCGCCCTGGCCGCGAAGACCGCGGTGCCCAACTGGTCGGCGACACCGGTCTGACATTCCGCACCCACCGCGGCCACTGCATCGACCAACCGCTCCGCGGCGGCCTGTTCGGAACCGAAATAGCGGGCGGCACCGCGGATGGAGACCACCAGAAGTCCCGGCCGTAGCACCTCGGCTCGCGGCACCACATCATCGACCGCGGCGGTCACCGCCTCGAAGTGCCTGGCGTCCCCGGCGGGATCCGCGGTGGCGACATGCAGCTGCGGGCAGCGCGCCTGGGCCTCCCGGCGACGCAGGCCGCGGCGCACCCCGGCGGCCCTGGCCGCCGCCGAGCACGCGATGACACGGTTGGCCAGGGTCACCGCCACCGGGTCGGTGGCACCCAATCCGGCCGCGGTGGTCGCGGCGACCGCGGGCCAATCCATGCACCAGAGCGCCAGCACCCTGGACACGTCAGCCACCCGCGGCGAGGCGGGGCCGGCCGGGCATCCGCCCCCTGGTTCGGGTGGCCAACCGGACCCCGGCTATCCGTCCCCGGCCCGGCACCGGGCCGTCGGGGCCTGCGGCGGCCATGTCATAGCCGTGCACCCTGGCATCCAACCGGACCGATGCCCCCTGCCAGTCGCCGTCGGTGATCAGGAGCGTGCACTCCTTTTGTCGGGCCCGTGCGGTCACCGCCCTCGCCCGGCTGATCGGTACCGACCGGCCGTGCAATGCCAGCATCACCAGATCCAGACCGTCGAGCAGGATCGCGGCCACCTCCACCGGGTCCGGCCCCGGATCGGGTATCACCGCGATCCGGCCGAGGTCGGCACCCATCTCGACCGCCGCCAGCAGACCGATATCGGGTTGCCCGACGATGGCCACGTGCTCGCCCGCCGCGGTGGCCGCGGCCACCAACTGCAGTCCGAGCGACCGGGCCCCGGACAGCACCGCCACCGAGCCCCTCGCCAGTACCGGTACCGGCAACATGTCCGCGCCGGGTCCGAGCGGCGTTTCGTCCGGCGCTGGCAAACTATTTGCAACGCGTGACGAGGGCTGCGCACTCCTCGCGCCGGTGGGTCCGGCGCCCATCCTGTCGGAGACCTCGGCTATTCTGCGACGAAGCTGTTCTACCTGTTCAGCGCGCTGTTTTCGATGTTGCTCCAGGTTCATCGCCACCGTCACAGCAGCACCTCCAGCATCATCAGCAACCCACTTTTTTCGAACACTTGTTCGATCGCTCGAGTAAACACCTAGCCCGCGGCAGCGTCAAGCCACCCGACGCACCTGTAGGAGGTCGGGATTGCGGCGAACACGAAAAGAGCAGCCGTCGGTAAGGGAATGCACCGATACCGCCATTGCGTTACAGTTTCTGCCACCAGATCCCGACGGAATGGGACTGCTGCACACGGTTTTCGCGGACCACGCGCCGACCGAGGATCCACCCAGATGGAAAAGGAAAAGGACCTAAAGAAATGGCATCAACGCTTCTGAGTCGTAAGGTTTCGGCTGCGATTGGTGGTGCCGCCATCTTCGCGATGATCGGCTTCACCGCCGCGTGCAGCAGCGACAGCGACAAGCCTGCCGAAGAAACCACCACCACGACGACGACCACCACGTCGGAGCCCACCGTGGCGCCCACCGAGAAGTCGGTCAACCCCGGCGTCACCGTCTTCACCCCGCCGCCGACCGCTCCGCAGTTCGATCCCAACTTCCACGACTGACAAACCCACGACGGCAAGCGGGTCCAGATGCTTTTCTGGGCCCGCTTTCCGTTGCGAACCCACTTTTAGCGAGCACACTTCAATCATGACCATTCGGGCTGCTTTTTCGGTTCGCTCGCTGACCGCGTTGGCCTTGGCAGGCACACTCGTCCTCGGCACGATCCTGGTCCTGGACCGCCGGCATGCCGGCGACAACGGGACCGAAGGCCCCATCGGAGGCCCCTACGCTTCGCTGTTGGAAGCCTCGACCGATCTCGGGCCGGCCCGTGAACAGCACATCGAGTTCACCGCCAGCCTCACCGACGATGCCGAACCGGACGCGTTCATCGACTGGGCCGCCGACCGTGACCTCGACGTCCAGTGGCGCCCCGGCGACGACTGGGCGATCGTCACGGGCGCGCCGGGCGACGTGGAGCGCGCCTTCGATGTTTCCGTGCGTGACTACCGCGGTCGCCGCGGCCAGCAGTTCTATGCCTCCCCGCAGCAACCGCTGGTGCCCGACCACCTGCGCCACGAGGTCGCCGAGATCGGCCGGATCCTCAGCTACACACCGCACAAGATGTCGCGCCCCGACCACATACCGCTCGATGTCCCTGCCCAAGGCCTGACACCCGCGGCACTGCTGAACACCTACAACGCAGACGATCTCGTCGCAGACGGTTTCACCGGCAAGGGAATCACCATTGTCATCTTCGCCTTCGACGGATTCAACCAATCCGATCTGGACAAATTCAGTTCTGCATTCAAATTGCCGCAATTCACCCCGGAGATCGTCGGCGGAATGCCCGGTGAAACGCGCGGCGAATTGTCGATGGACCTACAAGTCGCCCACGCCATTGCTCCCGACGCCCGCAAGGTCGTGGTCAATGCCCATCCGACCGTCGAGGGTGGCGGCGGTTACCGCAAGATCGGCCAGATGCTCGAAGACACCGACCGCCGGTTCCCCGGCGCGGTCTGGAGTTTCTCCATCGGCTGGGGTTGCGACAAGCTGATCACCGCCGCGGACGTGGCCCCGGTGCGTTCGGCACTGCGGGCGGCGCAATCGCGGGGCACCACCGCCTTCAATGCCAGCGGTGATCTCGCCGGTATGGAATGCCGTGGCGGACAGGACTGGTCCTCGCCCCCGAGCGCCCAGGACATCGGCCTCGACTCGATCGCCTCACTTCCCGAGATGACCAGTGTCGGCGGCACCACCCTGTCCACCGATGCCCAAGGCCAATGGATCTCAGAGCAGACCTGGTTCGACGTTCCGCTGTCCCAGGGCACCGGCGGTGGCGTCTCGAACCTCTTCGATCTGCCGCCCTGGCAACGCAGCGCCGTCGGAGTCGTTGCGCCAGAACGGGATATCGGCCGCCGGATGACGCCCGACGTCGCCGCGGTGGCCGATCCGTTCACCGGTGTCCGGATCGTTCTCAACGGTCAGTTCATCACCGGCGGTGGCACCTCGCAGTCGGCGCCCATCTGGGCCGGACTGACCGCGGTGATGAACCAGTGGCTGCTCGAACACGACGGCCAGCTGATCGGCGATATCAACCCGCTGCTCTATCGCATCGCCCAGGGCGCGCCCCGACCGGCATTCCGCGACATCACCCTCGGCGGTAACGCCGTCGACGTCGCGGGCCCCGGGTATGACCTGGTCACCGGATTGGGCAGTCCCGATGTCGACAATCTGGTCCGCAATCTGCAACTCGCACAGAAAGTTCAGGCCTGATGACCGCTACCGCACCCGCGCCGGGGATGGTGGAGTGCCGGGTCTGCCGGGTCGACGTACCGGACGGCGAATACTGCGGGCTGTGTGGTGTCCCGCTCGCCGAGCACCGCAGCGGTGAAGGCCCGCACTGGTTACGCGCGCGTACCTTCAGCGCGGCTCCCGGACAATCCCTGTTGGCCCCCGCCCTGACGAGTTCGTTGTTCCCGCACCTGTCCCCGCGGGCACGCAGGGTGTTCCTGATGGGTCTGGTGCTGCTGGCCGTCGCACTCACCGCGGCCACCCTGCTGCGGATGCCCGCCGCACTGATCACGGTGGCCTCCCTCGGGCTGCCGTTGCTGTTCGGCCTCTACATCCGCGAATCTGGGGTCTCCCGCGATATCCCGCGGTCATCGCTGATTCTCACCGTCGTGCTGGGCATCGGACTCGGCGTGGGGTGGGTGCTGCTGACCGGCGCCGCGGTGGCCCGCGCCTACGGGGTGCCGCTGGGAGCCGGCGTCGCCGGTGCGCGGATCCTGCGCGACGGCATGGGTATCCCACTGGGCAGCATGCTGCTCATGTTGGCACCGGCGGTGGCTGTCCGGCTGGCCTGGCGTGGTGACCGGGAATCCTTGGACGGCTACGCCATCGGGGCGCTGGGTGCGGTCACGTTCACCGCCGCGGCCACCCTGTCACGGCTGACGCCCCAGTTCAGCACCGGCATGATCAATCGTTCCCGTCCCTTGGACGGGCTACTGGTCGAGGCGGGCATCCGCGGTATCGCGATGCCCCTGACCGCGGCCGCGGTCGGCGGGTTGATCGGTACCGCGCTGTGGTTCACCCGGCCACCGAGCAAGATCACCAAGCACCGCGGCGTGGTCCGCGGAATCCTCGTCCTGTTCGCGGTCGTCGTCATCGTCATCTACCTGTCCCTCGGGCTGGTCGACGTCGCACGTGTCCCGCAATTCCTGCAATTGGCCGGCCATCTCACGCTGTCCGCGCTGGCATTGTTCGCACTGCGGATCGGATTACAGCTCGCGCTTCTCAACGAGGCCCAGGACGAAATCCGCCCCGACGAGCCGATTCTGTGCACCGAATGCAACCACGTCGTGCCGGACGCCCCGTTCTGCGCCAGGTGCGGTGCGGCCATGCACGCATCCTCGCGTCGCTCGCGCCGGACCCGCCGCGAGGAACGGCCGATCCGGCTCGAGGAGAAGCCTGCCGACGGCGAGATCGTGGTGGGACTGATGCCCGGATATTCGCTCTACACAGGCGAGTTCACGGTCACCGAACCACCCAAGACGTCGTTCCGCAACGTGTCGCTGATCCTCGGCACGGTCATCGTGGTCGTCGCCGCCGGCCTGGTCGGGTTGTCCGGACTGATCACCGACCCCGTGGCCCGGTACGCCTGTCCACCCGATTGCGGCACCCCACCGATGGGCCGGGGGGTGGAGATCAACCCCAGGTTCACCGCTGCCGACGGATCGTTCTCGGTGTCCTACCCGGTCGAGAATGCGGCCTACCGGATCACCAAGAATCCCAACGGGATCACCGCGGTACTGCAGGCCGGCGACGGCGGCACCATGCAGTTGTTCAGCGAACCGGCCGCCGGACGCGGACCCAAGGACATCGCGGTCGACCTGGTGAACAAGACCTTCCCGGACACCCAGACCGCCTACCAGATCCCGAACACGATGGTGGGGTACCAGCTCGGCTATGGGATGGCCGCCGACTACTGGCCGCAGGGCGCGATGAGCAGTTCGACCAGGATGCGCATCATCGTCATGGTCGCGGTCAAGAACGACCTCGCGTTGGTCGCGGGCGCCATCGGCCCCTACCGCGCGTTCGGTCCGGACTTCGGGTCAGGCAAGCCCTCGGCGGCGAACCTGCAGCTTGCCTTGGACATGGGCAAGTACGTCAACAGCTTCAGCTGGCGCGGCGACCCACCCCGGTAGGCATGACGCACGAGATATTGACATTGACAAATGTCACCAATTGGCGGTGTACTCGTCGGACGTTCCCACCACGGAGGTCCGGATGCCCGACCACGCTCTTCCCGCCCGCGGCTCACTGAGATCTCGCGGTGCCGCGGCCATCAGCTGCCTCACCCTGCGGCAGATCAGCGCGGTTCTCCCACCCGAACGAGCGTGGGGATTGTGGGCGTCCCGGCAGATCATCGCAAGCGTCATGGACACCTTCGGACCGTCACTGCACGGAATCGAGGTCGAACCCGTCGACGTCCGACTACCCGACGGCCGCCGTGTGGTCGGTGAATGGGTGCGCGGCACCGGGGCCACCGAGGGCACCCCGACCCAGGCCATCTACTACGTGCACGGAAGCGGCTATGCCCTGTGTTCCCCGCGCACGCACCGCCGACTGACCGGCTGGCTGGCCCGGCTGACCGGTCTGCCGGTGTTCTGCATCGACTATCGGCTGGCGCCGAAGTACCGCTTCCCCACCGCCGCCGACGACGTGCGCGCAGGATGGGACTGGCTGTGCACCGAGGGCGGATTCGACCCGGCCCAGATGGTGATCGCCGGGGACTCCGCCGGTGGCCACCTGAGCGTCGACATGCTGCTGCAGGCGGATGTGCCACATCCGGCTGCCATGGCCCTGCTCTCGCCGCTGGTCGACCTGACGTTCGGATTGGCGCGCGCTCGGGAGGTATTGCGCGAGGACCCCGCGATCCGTGCCGCCGACGCCGCCCGGCTGATCAACTTGTACTGCGCCGACGCCGATATCGCCGACGCCAGGCTGACACTCGACGTCGCGGGCGGCCGGCGGATGCCGCCCTCGCTGATCCAGGCCGGCGGCGCGGAGATGCTGCAATCCGACGCCCGCACCCTGCATGCCGATATCCGGGCTGCCGGCGGCACCAGCGAACTGCAGATATGGCCCGACCAGGTGCACGTCTTCCAGGCCCTGCCGAGGCTCTCCCCCGAGGCGGTACCTGCCATGCGCACGATCACGACCTTCCTCACCGAGGCGCTGCAACAAAACGCGGTCCGCGCCGTCGGCTGAGGCCGAGAGGTATCTTCGACTGATGCGGGGAGTCCGATTCATGACGGCGATCGCATGACGGCACCCAAACCCCCGCGGCAGTCCGCAGGCGCGATCTCGACCATTCTGCTCGGACTGCGCCGGGCACCGCGACAGATCCGACGCAGTTCACGCGATGTCGTCGAGAACGCGGTGACCCAACTCTTCGATGCCGCCGTACAGCCGCACGGCGTTGCCGCCTCGGGCGAGTACCGCATCGAAGAGCTGGCTCAGCTGGCCGGTACCACCACCCGCAACATCCGGGTATACCGTGACCGCGGGCTGCTCCACCCGCCGCTGCGGGTGGGCCGGATCGCCCTGTTCAACGACACCCATCTGACCCGGTTGCGACTGATCACCTCGCTGCTGGATCGCGGCTACAACATCGCCCATGTGCACGAGATGCTCTCCGCGTGGGAACAGGGCAAGGGTGTGGGTGACCTGCTCGGGCTGGAATCGGCGATCGCCGGCAGCTGGGCCGCCGAGAAGCCGGAACGGATGAGCCTGTCGGATGCGCGTGAACTCGTCGACGACGATGCCGGGTTCACCCGCATGGTCGACCTCGGGATCATCAAGGTCGAGGATGCCGACCCCGGGCAGGACGATGAAGCGGCGATCATCGTGCGCCCCAAGCTGATCGAGACTTTCAACGAGCTGCGCCAGTACGGCGTGGCACCAGAGAAGCTCATCGGTCTGCACGAGCAGATCGCCCCGCTGGTGGACCAGATCAGCGCGATCCTGGTTCAGGCGGGGATCGAGGAGGTGCTGCACCGCATCAACCCCGGTGCGGCGCTGCCGCCGGACACCGAGATCGCCGAACTGCTGACGACGCTGGTGCGGTTTCGCACCCAGGCCGTCTCCGCGGTCTCCTCGACGCTCTCGTTCTCCATCGAGTCGACGATCGAGTCGGCGGTCGGCCAGATCCTCGGTGACCTGATCGACAAAGAGGCCGAGCAGCAATCCGACTAGCTCAGCCGGTGACCAACAGCTCGTGGTCGCCTGCGCTCCACGCCTGTTCGAACACGTCAGTGCTGACCTGCTCGCCACGCGTGTCATCACCGCCACTGTCGCCCAGATAGACGATATCGTTCGGAACATCCACTGCCGCAACGGTGATCAGGTGACCACAACCGGTCCGATCCCCCTCGGTGTCCCAGATGATCTTCGAGTTCACGCACACGATCGCCTGCCGGTCGTCGTTCAGATAATCCAGCAGCGCGTCCATCCCGGTGTCCAGTCCGCCCTCGGAAGCAACCGAATCGTTGGTGTAGTCGGCCTCGATCCCGAAGTGATCGAGCAGAAGCAGCAGGTCGGTCGTGCAGGTGCCGTGCCCGATGCCGCCGTCGCTCGGATCGAAACTCTCGTCGTAGACGGGCTCGCCGGGACTGCACTCACTGGGCGTGGCCGCCGCGAGGTCGATCATCTCCCGCTCCGAGGGTGGGTTGCCGTTGACCTCGCCGATCACCATCCGGGTGGCCATCAGCCCACAATCGCCCTGGGACTGTTGGACCCAGTAGCGGCTCGCGGCCTCCGGGTCTCCGTAGACACCGTCCGGCGGTTCGGGTTTGACCTCCGGTTCCGGCGCCTGCTCCTGTTGCTTGACACGCACCTGCACCGGACGCGTGGCGCGCGTACTGCAGCCCGAATGTGATTCCGCCGCAACAGAACCAGCAGGCGCAGCCGTCGGCTCATCGGCCTTCTTCGAGCAACCGGCCCCGAGCAGTGCCAACACGGCAAGGGCGAGCACACCTCGACGAACCGACTTATTGACCATGACGGCAAATTAGCAGATGCCGTTCGTCGGCCGGGACGTTTCAGGAGCGCAGCGCGATCACTCCCACTCGATGGTGCCCGGTGGCTTGCTCGTGACGTCGAGCACCACCCGGTTGACCTCGGGCACCTCGTTGGTGATCCGCGTCGAAATGCGTTCCAGCACTTCGTAGGGCACCCGCGTCCAATCGGCGGTCATGGCGTCCTCGCTGGAGACCGGACGCAGCACGATCGGGTGACCGTAGGTGCGTCCGTCACCCTGCACCCCGACCGATCGGACGTCGGCGAGCAGCACCACCGGGCACTGCCAGATCTGGTGATCCAGTCCGGCCGAGGTCAGCTCCTCGCGGGCGATGGCATCGGCCCGTCGCAAAGTGTCCAGCCGCTCGGCGGTCACCTCACCGACGATGCGGATTCCGAGTCCCGGCCCCGGGAACGGTTGCCGCGCAACGATATCCTCGGGCAGACCCAGCTCACGACCGACCGCGCGCACCTCATCCTTGAACAGCAGCCGCAGTGGCTCGACGAGGGTGAACTTCAGGTCGTCGGGCAGGCCGCCGACATTGTGGTGGCTCTTGATGTTCGCGGTGCCCGAACCGCCGCCGGACTCGACGACATCGGGATACAGCGTGCCCTGCACCAGGAAGTCGACCTCGCCGCCGGATACGTCGACCGCATCGCGGACCGCACCCTCGAACGCCCTGATGAATTCGCGGCCGATGATCTTGCGCTTGCCCTCGGGGTTGGTCACCCCGCTCAAAGCCTCCAGGAACCGGTCGGCGACGTCGACGGTGACCAGCTTGGCGCCGGTGGCCGCCACGAAATCACGCTGCACCTGTGCCCGCTCCCCGGAACGCAGCAATCCGTGATCGACGAACACACAGGTCAAGCGGTCACCGATGGCCCGCTGCACCAGCGCGGCGGCGACGGCGGAGTCCACCCCGCCGGACAGACCACAGATGGCGCGGCCCTCGCCGACCTGCTCGCGCACCTGCGCCACGAGCTGATCGGCGATATTGGCCGGGGTCCAGCTGGCCCCGATACCGGCGAACTCGTGCAGGAACCGGCTCAGGACCTGCTGTCCGTGCGGCGAATGCAGCACCTCGGGGTGGTACTGGACGCCGGCCAGTCGCCGTGCCCGGTTCTCGAAGGCCGCGACCGGTGCTCCCGAGCTGGCCGCCACCACGTCGAATCCCTCTGGCGCCTCGGTGACGGCGTCACCGTGGCTCATCCAGACCGGCTGGATCCCGGGGAGTTCGGAATGCAGTTCCCCGCCAGTGACTTTGAGCTCCGTGCGGCCGTACTCGCTGGTGCCGGTGTGGGCCACCGTGCCGCCGAGCGCCTGGGCCATGGCCTGGAAGCCGTAGCAGATGCCGAAGACCGGCAGGTCGAGATCGAACAGCGCGGGGTCCAGCCGCGGCGCGCCCTCGGCATAGACGCTGGCAGGCCCGCCGGAGAGCACGATCGCCTGCGGGTTGCGCGCCTTGATCTCCTCGACGGTCGCGGTATGCGGGATCACCTCGGAGAACACCCGCGCCTCGCGGACGCGTCGCGCGATCAGCTGGGCGTACTGCGCACCGAAGTCGATGACGAGCACCGGACGTACTGAAGCTGATTCCACCCGGACAGTCTAGTGCTCAGGTGCCGAACAGCCGGTCCCCGGCATCGCCGAGGCCCGGAACGATATAGCCGTGTTCGTCGAGCTGCCGGTCGATGGCCGCGGTGTAGACGGGGATGTCGGGGTGCGCTCCGTGCAGGGCGGCCAGCCCTTCCGGGCAGGTGAGCAGGCACACGAACTTGACCGAACGCGGGCTGTGCTCCTTGAGCCGGTCGATCGCGGCGATCGCGGTGTGCCCGGTGGCCAGCATCGGATCGACCACCACGACATCGCGTTCGCGCAGGTCGTCGGGGACCTTGAAGTAATACTCGACGGCGACGTGGGTCTTCGGATCGCGGTAGAGGCCGATATGGCCGACCCGGGCACTCGGCACCAGGCTCAGCATGCCGTCGAGGATTCCGCCGCCGGCACGCAGGATGGAGACGAACACCAGCTTCTTGCCGTCGATCACGCTCGCGGTCATGGTCTCCAGCGGCGTCTCGATCTGCTCGGTGTGCAGCGGGATGTCGCGCAACACCTCGTAAGCCATCAGCGCCGAGACCTCGCTGACCAACCGTCGGAAACTGTTGGTGGAAACGTCCTTCTGGCGCAGGGTGTTCAGTTTGTGGGTGACCAGCGGGTGGTCGATCACATGCACCTGGGAGGGCAGGGTCATCGACGCTCCTTCGCGTTTTCAGAAGACGGTGCCGTCACTGCTGACGGTCAACGGAGGCAGTCCGCCGCGCAACCGTTGCGCCAGCTCGCGTCCGGCGGCCCAGGTTCCGCCCTCCAGTACGCACGCCAGCGGTAGCCGGTCCGCCCCGAGTCCCAGCCGGGCGCGCACCAGGTCGGCCACCTCGTCGAGCAGCGCGACGGTCAGGGCCCGCCATTCGACCACCAACTCGTCGGCCGGTGCCCAGGTCTGCGATGCCCAGTCCGCATCGCGCAGCGTCAACACACCGGTGTCGAGCAGCAGGCCGCCGTTGCGGTACTCCGGCAGCCCGGTCAGCGCGTCGATGCCGGTCACCTGCACACCCGCCCAGGTGAACGGTTCCAGCAGCGAGTAGGTCAGCCATTGGGAGAGCTTGTGGAACGGCATCCAGCCGGCGGTCGCCCCGAGGCCGGGGACCGCCCTGTGGCGCCAACAGTCCCCGAGCGGCTCACCCTCGATGGTGTTGTCGGCCGGCCAGATTCGCGACAGCGTGGTCAGCAGTACGGTCAGGATGTCGTGCGCGGCGATCGTCGGTGCCGTCGGATCGGTGATCAACAGGTCGTACAGTCCGCCGGGGCGACCGGGTTCGCCGAACGCGTCGGGCCTCTCGGCCAGGGCCGCACCGAGGCGGCGCAGCACGTCGACCCTGCCGTCGAAGCCGACCAGCGGATTGGTCAGGCCCACCTGCATGGCGGTGGCCAGTTCCACGGTGTCCAGGCCGAGCAGACCTGCCGCGTCGGCCTGTAGCGGCCGGTGCGCGTCCGAGGAGAACACCCCGGCGGTGAAGGCGTGCCAGCTGGCGACGCCCAGCCCCTCGGACCGGCTGAACTCCCGGCCGTCCTCCCGATAACGCCAGTCGGGGCCTGCCCCGGCGTCGAGCAGGACGCTGACCACCGCCAGATCGATCATCGCGCGGGCGCGTCCGGCCGCGTCGAGGCCGTCGAGATCCAGGGTGCGCCGCACTCCGCCGGCCTCGAAGTGCCGCCACCGGCTGTGGAACGGGATGTCCAGGTCGGGAAAGCGGCGCAGGGTCAGATCGGCGACTTCGGCGGCCGCGCCGGGCAGCGCCTCGTCGTGCACGGTGAACCACGCGGAGTCACCGGCGCGGGCGCGGGCCAGCAGATGGTGGGCCCTGGCGCGGATCTCGGTGGTGCTGCGCAGGGTCTGCGCCGGATTCACACCAACCCCCGACCGATCGTCCTCTTCAGGTCGTCGGCATCGGGCACCGGGCCGGGGGTGAAGTAGCCGGCGGCCATCTTGGCGTCGATCTCGACGCGGGCGTCGGCCGGGATCAGCTCGTCGGGGATGTTGACCCGCTCCCCCACACTGATCCCCGATCCGGTGATCGCGTCGTACTTCATGTTGCTCATCGAGACCAGGCGGTGGATGCGCGTGACGCCCAGCCAGTGCAGGACATCGGGCATCAGCTCCTGGAAGCGCATATCCTGCACGCCCGCAACGCATTCGGTGCGCGCAAAGTACTGGTCTGCGGTGTCGCCGCCTTCCTGACGTTTGCGAGCGTTGTAGACCAGGAACTTGGTGACCTCACCGAGGGCGCGGCCTTCCTTGCGCGAGTAGGCGACCAACCCGACGCCGCCGCGCTGCGTTCCCGCGATGCACTCCTCGATGGCGTGGGTGAGGTAGGGCCGACATGTGCAGATATCCGAGCCGAACACGTCGGAACCGTTGCATTCGTCGTGTACCCGGGCGGTCAGCTCGACCGCCGGATCGGCGAGGTGTCGCGGGTCGCCGAAGATGTAGACCGTCTGACCGCCGATCGGGGGAAGGAACACCTCCAGGTCGCCACGGGTGACCAGTTCGGGATACATCCCGCCGGTCTCCTCGAACAACGCCCGCCGCAGCGCGGCCTCGGTGCACCCGAACCGGGCGGCAACCCCCGGCAGATACCAGACCGGTTCGACGGCCACCTTCGTCACCACCGCGGCACCCCCGTCGAGCAGCACCGTCCCGTCCGGGACGAGCCTGCCCTTCTGCATCGCCTCGGCGACCTCGGGCAGCATCACGTGGGCCTTGGTGACAGCGATCGTCGGCCGGATGTCGTGATCGGCGGCCAGTTGGTCGGCGAACACGTCGGCCACCGCCGCACCCCAGGGATCGAGGCTGACGATCGCCTCCGGGTTCTGCCACTGCGGGTGGGGACCGATGACATCGGTCGGCATGGTGTTGGTGAGGTCGGCGCGGTGTTGCGGTGACAGCGCCCCGGCGGCCACCGCAAGCGCACGGTAGACGCCGTAGGAGCCACTGTGGGTGCCGATCACGTTGCGATGTGCGCGGTTACCGGTGGTGCCGACGATCGGTCCGCGTTCGGCAGCCGTGGGCGCCCCCCACCTGATGGGTGGCGCCAGCGGTCCACCGCTGTGCGATGTCAACCGGATGTGGCGCGCGTCGGTGCGATCCGTTCCCACGTCGACTCCTTCGCAGAACACCATCGCGCAACCAGAGACTGCTTTGTCCCTCGCATCGTATCAGCGCGATGGAAGACGCACAGGGTACGCGAATATCTCAGTCCGAGAACGGTATTCGACGAACCACGAACGCCGGTGTCAATTCCGTCGGGGTGGGGTACCCGACCCTGACGCCTGCAGCCATGCGCGAAAGGAACAGCCCGGTGACCAACACCCAGCCCAAGCCCACGACCACCGATGCCGGAATTCCCGTACCCAGCGACGAGCATTCGCTGACCATCGGCAGAGATGGACCGATCCTGCTCCAGGACCACTACCTGATCGAGCAGATGGCCAACTTCAACCGCGAACGCATCCCGGAGCGCCAGCCCCATGCCAAGGGCGGCGGCGCGTTCGGCCATTTCGAGGTCACCAACGATGTCAGCGCCTACACCAAGGCCGCGTTCCTGCAACCCGGTGTGAAGACCGAGACGCTGGCCCGGTTCTCGACCGTCGCGGGCGAGCGCGGCAGCCCGGACACCTGGCGCGACCCGCGCGGGTTCGCCGTGAAGTTCTACACCCAAGACGGCAACTTCGACATGGTCGGGAACAACACCCCGGTGTTCTTCATCCGCGACCCGCTCAAGTTCCAGCACTTCATCCGGTCGCAGAAGCGTCGCGCCGCCAACAATCTGCGCGATCACGACATGCAGTGGGATTTCTGGACCCTGTCACCGGAATCCGCGCATCAGGTGACCTGGCTGATGGGCGATCGGGGTATTCCGCGCACCTGGCGACACATGAACGGGTACTCCAGCCACACGTATAGCTGGATCAACGCCGACGGCGAGATCTCCTGGGTCAAGTACCACTTCAAGTCCGATCAGGGCATCGAGTTCTACACCCAGGACGAGGGCGACGAGATGGCGGGCAAGGACGGCGATGTCCACCAACGCGACCTCTTCGACGCGATCGAGCGCGGCGAGTTCCCCAGTTGGACTCTCAAGGTGCAAATCATGCCGTTCGAGGATGCCAAGGACTATCGGTTCAACCCGTTCGACCTGACCAAGGTGTGGCCGCACGCCGACTATCCCTTGATCGACGTCGGAAAGCTCTCGCTCAACCGTAACGTCACCGACTATCACACGGAGATCGAGCAGGCGGCCTTCGAGCCCAACAATGCGGTGCCGGGCACCGGACTGAGCCCGGACAAGATGCTGCTCGCGCGGGACTTCGCCTATGCCGATGCCCACCGGCATCGGCTCGGGGTGAACTACAAGCAGATCCCGGTCAACTCGCCGAAGACCGCGGTGCACAGCTACTCCAAGGACGGCGCGATGCGGGTCACCAACATCACCGACCCGGTGTACGCACCGAACTCCTACGGTGGTCCGGCGGCCGATCCGGCCCGCACGGCCGAAGCGCTCTGGCATGCCGACGGCGATATGGTGCGGGCGGCGTACAGCCTGCACGCCGAGGACGACGACTGGGGCCAGGCCGGGACGCTCGTGCGCGATGTGCTCGATGACGCGGCCCGGAATCGTCTGGTGTCCAACATCGCCGGGCATCTGTCCGACGGCGTGTCCGAGCCGGTGCTGCAGCGCGCATTCGAATACTGGCGCAATGTCGACAGGGACCTCGGCGACCGCGTCGAGGCGGCCGTCAAGTAGCCACCGCACACAGCCGCGACGGTGCGCTCAGGTCGAGAAACCCGCAAGGATGTCGATCTGAGCGCACCGTGGCGCACCGCTTACGCCGAGGGCGACAGCTTGGACACCGGTTCGATGGGCAGCCGGCGCAGTCCGGCGGGCGCCTCCACCGGGACGACGGGCTTGACCGGCTCGATGGGGTCCAGCCGCCGGTAGGGCTCGCCCTGGGCGGGCCGCAGGTCGGCCTCACCCTTGTTGGGCCACAACGCGGCGGCCCGCTCCGCCTGCGCGGTGATCGACAGTGACGGGTTGACCCCGAGGTTCGCCGAGATGGCCGCGCCGTCGGCGACGTAGAGCGTCGGATAGTTGTAGACCCGTTGGTAGGGGTCGATGACGCCGTGCTCCGGGCTGTCGCCGATGGCTGCACCACCGAGGAAGTGGGCGGTCAGCGGAATGTTGAACAGCTCGCCCCAGGTGCCGCCTGCGACCCCGTCGATCTTCTCGGCGATCCGTCGGGTCACCTCGTTACCTGCCGGGATCCAGGTCGGATTGGGTAGACCATGGCCCTGCTTGCTGTCGAGCATGCGGTAGCCGAACCAGGTCTTGCGGCTGAACGTGGTGATGGAGTTGTCCAGGTGCTGCATGACCAGCGCGATCATGGTGCGTTCGCTCCACCTGCGCGGGTTGAGCAGGCGCAGGGTGCCGCGACGGTCGTTGCGCGCGGTTTCCAGCAGTTGCTTCCAGCGCGGCACGTCGGTGCCCTCCGGCCCGGTGCCATCGGTCATCAGCGTCTGCAGCAGACCCATCGCGTTCGAGCCCTTGCCGTATCGGCAGGGTTCGACGTGCGTGTCGGCCGTCGGGTGGATCGACGAGGTGATCGCCACCCCGTGGGTGAGGTTCAGGTCGTCACCGACGGTGAGTCGCCCGGCGCCGACGATGGATTCGGAGTTGGTGCGGGTGAGCACGCCGAGCCGATCGGACAAGCGGGGCAGCTTGCCCCGGTCCTTCATCCGGAACAGCAGCTTCTGGGTGCCGTAGGTGCCTGCCGCGAGGATCAGGTGGTTGGCGGTGAAGGTCTTCTTCCGTCGGCGCAGCTTGCCGCCGGTGCGCACGGTGTGCACCTCCCAGACGCCGTCGGGCCGCTGGGAGAACTCCCGGACCGAGGTGAGGGGGTGCACCTGCGCGCCGGCTCGCTCGGCCAGTCCGAGATAGTTCTTGAGCAGGGTGTTCTTGGCGCCGTGCCGACAGCCCGTCATGCACTCGCCGCACTCGATGCAGCCGGTGCGGGCCGGGCCGACCCCACCGAAGTACGGGTCGGGGACGGTCTTGCCGGGCGTCTTCTCACCGTCCGGACCGAAGAACACCCCGACTGGGGTGGGCACGAAGGTGTGCCCGACGCCCATGTCCTCGGCGACCTCCTTCATGATCCGGTCGGCGTCGGTGAAGGTCGGGTTGGTGACCACGCCGAGCATCCGCTTGGCCTGGTCGTAGTGCGGCATCAACTCGGCCTGCCAGTCGGTGATGTCCTTCCACTGCGGATCGTTGAAGAACGGTGCAGGCGGGACATAGAGAGTGTTGGCGTAGTTCAGCGATCCGCCGCCGACACCCGCACCCGCCAGGATCATGACGTTGCGCAGCAGGTGGATGCGTTGGATGCCGTACATACCGAACTGCGGCGCCCACAGGAATTTGCGCAGGTTCCACGAGGTCTTCGCGAAGTCCTCATCGGCGAATCGCCGGCCGGCTTCGAGTACGCCGACCCGATAGCCCTTTTCGGTGAGGCGCAGCGCGCTGACGCTGCCGCCGAATCCCGAACCGATGATCAAGACGTCATAGTCAGGCTTCATCCGACCATTATGGGACTACCGACGGGTAACTAGCTAGACAGGGAGGCCTAACTTGTAAAGACCTCGTGGTTGCGCGATCCCGTCCGCCGGCCGCCCGATCGACTACGCGTCGACGGTCAGACCAACCTTCTGGAATTCCTTGAGATCGCAGTAGCCCGCCTTGGCCATCGAGCGGCGGAGCCCGCCGACGAGGTTCAGCGAACCGAACGGATCATCCGAGGGACCGTTGAGCACCTTCGACAACGGCGGGCGCTCCCCCAGCCCGACCTGCAGGAGTGCGCCGCGCGGCAAGGACGGATGCGCCGCGGCCGAAGGCCAGAACCAGCCACCGCCCTGGGCCTCCTCGGCCACCGCCAACGGCGTGCCCAGCACCACCGCGTCGGCGCCGCAGGCGATCGCCTTGGCCAGGTCGCCGGAGGTGTGGATATCGCCGTCGGCCAGCACGTGCACATAGCGCCCGCCGGTCTCGTCGAGATACTCGCGCCGGGCTGCCGCGGCATCCGCGATCGCGGTGGCCATCGGCACGCTGATGCCCAGCACCTCGTCGGAGGTGGTGACCCCCGAGGTGGACCCGTACCCGACGATGACGCCGGCGGCTCCGGTGCGCATCAGGTGCAGTGCGGTGCGGTGATCGAGTACGCCACCGGCCACCACCGGCACGTCGAGCTCGGAGATGAAGGTCTTGAGGTTGAGCGGCTCGCCGGCGCCGTCGTGATCCTTGGCGACGCGCTCGGCCGAGATGATGGTGCCCTGGATGACGAGCAGGTCCAGACCGGCCGCCACCAGCGACGGCGTCAGCGCGGCGGCGTTCTGCGGACTGACCCGTACTGCGGTGGTCACTCCGGACTCCCGAATACGCGCGACCGCGGCCCCCAACAGTTCGGGGTTCAACGGTGCGGCGTGCAGTTCCTGCAGCAGGCGGATCGCGGCGGATTCATCGGACGCCCCAGCCGCAACATCGGTGACCTGGGCGATCTTGGCCTCGACGTCGGCGTGCCGACCGATCAGGCCCTCACCGTTGAGCACGCCGAGACCGCCCTGCTTGCCCATCTCGATGGCGAATTCGACCGACACCAGCGCGTCGGTGGGGTGCGCGACGACCGGGATCTCGAAACGGTAGGCATCGAGTTGCCAGCCCGTCGAGACGTCCTTGGACGACCTGGTGCGCCGGGACGGGACGATGTTGATGTCGTCGAGTTCGTAGGTGCGGCGGGCGGTTCTGCCCATGCCGATTTCGACCATGTCACGCATGTGGAAAGCCCCTTTCGGGCCTGATCGGGAGCCTTATCGGGCGTAGTAGTTCGGAGCTTCGACAGTCATCGTGATGTCATGCGGGTGGCTCTCCTTGAGCCCGGCCGCGGTGATCTGCACGAACTGCGCCTGCTGGAGATGCTCGATGGTGTCCGAACCCGTGTAGCCCATCGCGGCGCGCAACCCGCCGGTCAGCTGATGGATCACCGTGGACAGCGGTCCGCGGAACGGCACCCGGCCCTCGATGCCCTCGGGCACCAGCTTGTCCTCGGAGAGCACATCGTCCTGGAAGTAGCGGTCCTTGGAGAAGCTCTTCTGCGGTCCGCGGGTCTGCATGGCACCCAGCGAGCCCATCCCGCGGTAGCTCTTGAACTGTTTGCCGTTGACGAAGATCAGATCGCCCGGGGATTCCGCCGTGCCGGCGAGCAGGGATCCGAGCATGGCGGTGGAGGCGCCGGCGGCCAGCGCCTTGGCGATATCGCCGGAGTACTGCAGGCCACCGTCGGCGATGACGGGCACACCCTTGCGCGAGCAGGCGGCGACGGCTTCCAGGATGGCGGTGATCTGGGGCGCCCCGACGCCGGCGACGACGCGCGTGGTGCAGATCGAGCCGGGGCCGACGCCGACCTTGACCGCGTCGGCGCCCGCATCGCACAACGCGGCCGCGGCGGCGCGTGTCGCGACGTTGCCGCCGACCACATCGACCCGCTCACCGACGGCAGCCTTGAGCCGGCTCACCATGTCGAGCACCAGCCTGTTGTGTGCGTGCGCGGTGTCGACGATCAGCACATCGACACCGGCGTCGGCCAGAGTCATGGCGCGTGTCCAGGCGTCGTCGCCGATACCGACGGCGGCGCCGACGAGCAGCCGCCCGTCGCTGTCCTTGGTCGAGAGCGGGAACTGCTCGGTCTTGACGAAATCCTTGACCGTGATCAGTCCGGTCAGCTTGCCGTTGCCGTCGACGATCGGCAGCTTCTCGATCTTGTGCCTGCGCAGCAGCCCCAGCGCGGCCTCGGCCGAGACCCCGGCGTGGGCGGTGATCAGCGGCGCCTTGGTCATCACCTCCGAGACGGGCTTGGACTGGTCCACCTCGAAGCGCATGTCCCGGTTGGTGATGATCCCGACCAGTGCGCCCGCCGAATCGACCACGGGCAGACCGGAGATGCGGAAGCGCGCGCACATGGCGTCGACCTCGGCGAGGGTGTTGTCCGGCGAGCAGGTCACCGGGTCGGTGACCATGCCTGCCTCGGACCGTTTGACGGTCTCGACCTGTCCGGCCTGCTCGGCGATCGACAGATTGCGATGCAACACGCCCATACCGCCGGCGCGCGCCATCGCGATGGCCATCCGCGACTCGGTGACGGTGTCCATTGCCGAGCTGACCAGCGGCACCCGCAACCGGATGCGCTTGGTGAGCTGACTGGACGTGTCGACATTGGCGGGCACGACATCGGACGCGGCCGGTAACAGCAGCACGTCATCGAAGGTGAGGCCCAGCATGGCGATCTTGGTCGGATCGTCACCGCCGGTAGGGACCGGTAAGGCGAGCGGGACGCTGCTTTCAGCGATCGACATGGGTGGAGCCTCCACTAGCAACAGTCGTGAATCTAAGAGGCCATCCTATCGGCAATGACCTGGAGACTCGGCCCGGGCGCGGCACGCCGCGCAACCGGTGGCGCGAAGCCAGCGCGGCTGCGTAGGCTAGATCCGTGCGTGATGACCTCCCGCCGGGCCTGCCACCTGACCCGTTCGCCGATGACCCGTCCGATCCTTCGGCGGCTCTTGATGCGATCGAGCCCGGTCTCCCACTCGACCCGCAGGAGCGCAGCGCCGTAGAAGCCGATCTGGCCGATCTTGCGGTATATGAAGCGCTGTTGGCGCACAAGGGCATTCGCGGTCTGGTCGTCTGCTGCGACGATTGCCAGCAGGATCACTATCACGACTGGGACATGCTGCGGGCCAACCTGCTGCAGCTGCTGGTCGACGGCACCGTCCGCCCGCACGAGCCTGCCTATGATCCCGAGCCCGACGCCTACGTCACCTGGGATTACTGCCGCGGCTACGCCGACGCTTCGCTGAACGAGGCGACGACGGAGCACGACGGCTTCCGCTGAAAGGCGGTTATCCGCCCTCGCCGACCGGCACAGTTGTGGTGGTCGTCACGACCGTCGAGGTTGACTGCTCGAGTTCCGTGGTAACCGCCGGTTCCGTGGTCGCCGGCGCCTGAGCGGGCGCTTCCTGCTGTGGCTCCGGTGCGGCGCTCGTCGCCGGCGGTGCCACCGTGGTGCTGGTGGTGGTGACCGTCGTCCTGGTGCTTGTGGTCGGTGCCACCGTGGTCGTCGTGGTAGCCGCCGACGGTGCAGTGGTCGTCGTCGCAGCAGGCGCGGACGTCGTCGAGGACGTGGCCGGCGCGGTGGTGGTCGGCGCACTCGACGGTGCCGGCGACGTGGTGGCGGCGTCCGGCGCGCTGGTCGCGGGCTCGGACGTGCTCCCCTCGGACGGACTCGTGGTGGCCGGGCTCGTCTCGGTGGAGCTGGTGCCGGACGGGCTGGTCTCGGTGGTCGGCCCGGTGGTCGGCCCGGTGGTCTCAGTGGTTGTCGTCGTGGCTGGCACCTCGGGACCCGGCGTGGTGGTAGCGGTGCGGCTCTCCTCGATCACCGGCACCGGAAGCAGGGTCAGCGGGGACGGTGGCAGGACCGGCATCGGCTCACCGGGGGGCGGCAGCGTCGCGGCCGGATTCTGCTCGACGACCTTGTAGGTCAACGCATTCCACTGCTGGATCAGATCCTGCTTCTGTTCGACCGGGCCCACACTCTGCACCGTCGACGACAGCGCGGCGAGCTTCTCCTGGGCCTGGTCCCACTGGCCGTTGTCGACGAGCTGCTGCACTTGCGCCAGCTCGGTCTGGGCGGCCAGCACCACGGCATCGTCGCGGGTGGCGCGCTCTTCGCCGAAGATCATGGTGCGGATGCCGTACAGCCCGTCGCCGGGGCCTGCGGCGAACACCGCGGTGCCGAACCCGCCGAGACAGAGCACGGCGGCGGCCGCGGATCCGACGACGGCCAGCCCGAAGCGGTTTCGGGTCGTCGGGCGGTTGGTGGCGTCGACCAGTGCGGCAGTGGCCTGCGAGGGCGAGACGACATGGTCCATCGGGACGTGCCGGACCTCGTCGCGCCAGCCGGACAGCAGGGCGGCCAGTTCGGCGTCGCCGCGGTCGGTGGAGTACACGGGTTGTTCGCCCGCGAGCGCGTCCAGGAACCGATCGGCGCGGTTGATGTCGTTGAGTGAGGGGTCACCGCCGTTGGCGGTCCAGCGACCGAAATCAGGCATATTCTTCCCCTCCTCCCGCAATCTGTGTCTTGAGTTTGGCCAGTGCGCGGTGCTGGGCGACCCGCACCGCACCGGGTGTGGACCCGACCGCCTCGGCAGTCTCCTCCGCGCTCATCCCGACCACCACACGCAGGATCAGGATCTCGCGCTGTTTCTCGGGCAGGATGGCCAACAGCTTCTCCATCCGAGCCGATGCGTCGGCATCGAGTGCGAGCTGTTCGGGCCCGGCCTCACCGGAGAGTCGCTCCGGCACGTTGTCGGTCGGCTCGGCGCGATTGCGTGCCGACGCCCGGTGCGCGTCGGCGAGCTTGTGCGCAGCAATGCCGTACACAAAGGCCAGGAACGGTCGTCCCTGATCTCTGTAACGCGGCAACGCCGTGATGGCGGCCAAGCACACCTCCTGCGCAATGTCGTCTGCGGACAGACCACTTCGTTCAGCGGACCCGATCCGGGCCCGGCAGTACCGGACGATGATCGGGCGGATGGTCTCCAAGACCACCCTGAGAGCGTCCCTGTCCCCCGCCACAGCATCAGCGACGACTTCATCGAGACGTTCTCCCGAAATGGTCATCGTGGGTGATCTCTCCAGCGTTACGGACGGGACGCAACCGGGCGGGTGCGCCACACAAACATTAACGATCGCAACCGGGTGGAACGGTTCAGTGGCCCGCCCACACGCCGCCGCGGTTTCGGATGGTCTCGGCGGCCAGGTCCCGCGCGGCCGCGATGGCGGCTGCCGATCCGACAGCGCTGTCGATATCGGCGAGCAGGCAACTGACCGCCCAATGCAGCGGGACCAGCCCGAACTCGGCAGTGAGTGTGTAGGCGGCGTCCGCGACGCGACGCGCCGCGTTCAGGTCGCCGGTGCAGCACAGGGCGGCGGCCAGCACCACCTGCGATTTGGCGCGGTGTCGCACCGACCCGAGCGTGTCGGCCTCCTGCACCGCCTGTTCGGCATGACCGATCGCCGCCGGCCCGTCGGCGCACGCCATCGCCAACTCGGCGGATACCCAGTGCCTGCGCACGGATTGCCGGGGTTCGCCGGAGTCGCCGGGGGCGCGCTGCAGCAGCCGGGCAGCGGCGGCCAACCTGCCGATTCCGAGCGCATCGGCCGCCAGCCCGACGAGCGCGTCGGCGCGCGCCTGCGGGTCGGTTCCGGCCGACACCAGCGCGTGACCGTCCCACCGGCGCGCCGTGCGATGCCCCCCGAGCTGTCGCAGGAAGGACGCCCTCGTGCTGTAGGCCAATGCGGTGGTCGGCCCGTCGCAGCGCTGCCGGATGATCTCGTCGAGTTCGGCGAATGCGGTCCCATAGTGACCCTGGCCGCCGGCGGCGACCGCGCGCAGCCATCGCTGCTGTGGATCGTGCGCTTGCGGAAGCGGCCAGAGCTGCGGTTGGGCACCGAAGGCTGCGTCCGTCAGCAGGGCGGAAGGGGTGATCGTCGGGGTCGCCATCGCCTTCGGACGCTATCAATGCGGGCAAAAACGTGACCAATTCGACCTTGGTTAACACTTGATGGTCGCCACGTTACGAACAGATCAACCGGGCGCGAGGTGGCAAACCGGCCGAATTGACGCGAGCAGGGAAAACCGTGGCGGTGGGCGCGAGACAACCGGACGCAAAGCACTCTTCGGATTTCTCGCAAGTGAACATGATGAACGTGACGTAAATTCGCACCCTGCAGTTATGCGTTTGCGCGGTGAGGTCGCCTATTGACGATTTTTCTCCCGCGCTTCTACCTTGTGTTCACGAGCAGTCATCGGCGACACGGACTCGGTTCAGTTCCGCGGATCACGCACTCGCGTGGTCTCGCGAAATGGGTTCGAAGAGAGAGGTTTTGACATGCCACAGCCGCAGCAACTGCCCGGACCCAACGCCGACATCTGGGATTGGCAGATGAAGGGCCACTGCCGAGGCGTCGATTCCTCGATGTTCTTCCATCCCGACGGCGAACGCGGCCGAGCCCGCGCGCAGCGTGAGATGCGGGCCAAGGAACTGTGCCGGACATGCCCGGTGATCACACAGTGCCGCACCCACGCACTGGCCGTCGGCGAGCCCTATGGCATCTGGGGCGGTCTGTCCGAGTCCGAGCGGGAGCTTCTGCTCAAGCGCGGGATGCGCCGGTCGGCCTGAGCCGGCTCAGAAGACCGGCCGCGGCACCAGGACCACCCGCCACCCGTCCGGGTCGGCGAAGGTCAGTGCCCCCACACCTGTCCAATACGGGTTCTCCGGCTCCACGGTTTCATGACCGTTGACGCCCAACCGTTCCACGATGTCGTACATCTCCACCTCGGAATGGAAGTACAGCACCAGCAGGTTGTCCGTTGTCGGTGCCGGACAAGGGCTTCCATCGACATGCGCGGTGAACTCGAGATGCTGATCGGTTCCCGGTAGACCCACCATGACGCCGTCGTAGCCGGTGTGATTCTCGAACCGATACAGCACGGGCAGACCGAGATGTTCGGCATAGAACTGCTCGACCTCGGCGAGTCGGTCGGTGGGACGGGCGAATCGAATCTGAGCGATGGGCACGGACATGCCCACAGTGTGCAACCCCAACAATACTTGAGGTCAACCGCTCCGACTCCGGTCAGATCTCGGTGGGTGCAACACACCCTGTCACCCGTCGTTCAGCGTGCATACGTTGACATCATGAACGTTCTCGCCAAAACGACTGTGCTGGTGGCGATCCTGTTCTCCATGTTGGCGAGCACGGGTTCGGCACATGCCGAACCACCGGATGCCGAACAGCGGATCCGCGACGCGTTCGCGCGCGGTGTCGGCGGGCCGGAGAGTTTCTACGCGCTGCTGGCCGAGGATGTGCACTGGACCGTTGCCAGGGCGCAGAACCCGTCGGTCTACACCTCGCGGCAGGAGTTCCTCGACCGCGGCGCCCGACCCGTTCTGGACCGGCTCACCGGTCCCATCCAGGCGTCCGTGCACGATCTGGTGACCGACGGCGATCGCGTGGTGGCGTTGTGGCGCGGTACCGCCACCGCGGTGGACGGAAAGCCCTATGTCAACGAGTACGCCTGGTCGATGACGATGCGTGGCGGAGAGATCGCCCGGGTGGTGGCCTATCTGGACCTGGTGGCGCTCGACGACCTGATCCGACGGGTGGCGGTGTAACTCCGTCGCCGGACGCACCGATAAACGATTCGTGATGCTTCGCAGCCTGCCCGTCCTCGCCGCCCTGGCCCTGGCCGGCGCCGCCCCGGCGCACGCGCTCCCGCTGCCGGAGTTCTGCGTTCCTGCGTCCGACCACGTCTGCACCGTCCGCCTGGCGTCGGTGACCGCCGACGCCGTGGACGGCACCATCACTGGCGCACCCGTCGGGGGCGGTCCCGCGATCACCCTCACCGGTCCGGGCGAGGTCTACCTGAAGTCCACCGGATTCGTCGACGCGCCCTCGGCCGTGCGCACCTGGGACAGCACCATCGATCAGGTGCGTCCGCTCGACGTCTCGCCGTCGGACCCCAACTGGTACGGCAATGCCAAGGCCAAGGTGTTCCTGCCCCGCACGCTCAACGACCTGGCCACCGGGTTCCCACCCGACACCCTCGTGGTGTCCTTCACCTCCGGCGACGGTGACGCGCCCTATCAGCTGGTGTCTATCCAGCCGACGCTGCGGGTAGGCGATCCGCATTTCGATCGTTGACTCTGCGATCTGGGCGCCGACTACTCGCACGAACGCGCCGTGGACGCAGAGTCGACGTGGCCTTCGCTGAACCGTCCCCCGCAAGCGGGAGGTGCCCCCAGCAAAACTGCCCCAAATCCGAAGATTTGGGGCAGTTTTGGACTGCTCGGGAGAACCTAGTGCGAGTGGCCGTGATGTCCGTGTCCGGCGTGATCCTCTTCCTCGGCCGGCTTCTCGACGACCGCGGTCTCGGTGGTCAGCACCATCCGGCCGACCGACGCCGCGTTGAGCACCGCGGAGCGGGTCACCTTGACCGGGTCGACGATGCCCTCGGCGAGCAGATCACCGTAGGTCAGCGACGCGGCGTTGAAGCCCTGCCCGACGGGCAGTTCGCTGACCTTGTTCACCACGACCGAGCCGTCGAGCCCGGCGTTGGTGGCGATCCAGTACAGCGGGGCCGACAACGCGGAGGAGAAGACCTCCAGGCCGAGCAACTCGTCACCGGTCAGCGAGCCGCGCAGGCCGTCCAGTGCCTTACGTGCCTGCACCAACGCGCTGCCACCACCGGTGACAATGCCCTCTTCGACGGCGGCCTTGGCCGCCGACACTGCGTCCTCGACGGCTTCCTTGCGCTTCTTCAGGTCGGTCTCGGTGGCCGCACCGACCTTGATGACCGCGACGCCGCCGGACAGCTTGGCGAGGCGCTCTTCGAGCTTCTCGCGATCCCAGTCCGAATCGGTGGCCTCGATCTCGCTGCGCAGCTGGGCCTTGCGGCCCTCGATGGCGTCCTGGGTGCCTGCACCGTCGACGATCACGGTGCTGTCCTTGGTCACCACGACGCGACGGGCCGAACCCAGCACGTCCAGGCCGGCCTCGCGCAGCGTCAGACCCACATCGGGGTTGACCACCTGCGCGGAGGTGACGACGGCCAGATCCTCCAGGAACGCCTTGCGGCGATCACCGAAGAACGGCGCCTTCACGGCGACGGCCTTGAGCGTCTTGCGGATGGAGTTGACGACCAGCGTCGACAGCGCCTCCCCCTCGACATCCTCGGCGATGATCAGCAGCGGCTTGCCGGCCTCGGCCACCTTCTCCAGCAGCGGCAGCAGATCGGGCAGCGAGCTGATCTTGTCGCGGTGCAGCAGCACCAGCGCGTCCTCGAGCACCGCTTCCTGTGCGTCGAAGTCGGTGATGAAGTAGGCCGAGATGAAGCCCTTGTCGAACCCGACACCCTCGGTGACCTCGAGCAGCGTCTCCAGGGTGGAGGACTCCTCGACGGTGACCACACCATCGGCACCGACGGTCGTCATGGCCTCGCCGACCAGGTCACCGACCAGCTCGTCGCGCGAGGACACGGTGGCGACCTGGGCGATCGCGGTCTTGTCGCTGACCGGCGTCGCCGCGGCCAGCAGAGCCTCGGACACCGCGTCGGCGGCCTTACCGATCCCGGCGCCGAGCGCGATGGGGTTGGCACCGGCGGCGACGTTGCGCAGGCCGGCCTTGACGATGGCCTGGGCGAGCACGGTCGCGGTGGTGGTGCCGTCACCGGCGACGTCGTTGGTCTTGGTGGCCACCGACTTGACCAGCTGGGCACCCAGGTTCTCGAACGGGTCCTCCAGGTCGATCTCGCGGGCGATGGTGACACCGTCGTTGGTCACGACCGGTCCGCCGAACGCCTTGGCCAGCACCACGTGCCGGCCGCGCGGGCCGAGGGTGACGCGGACGGCATCGGCGAGCTTGTCCACGCCGGCCTCCAGGGCGCGGCGCGCAGTTTCGTTGAATTCAATCTGCTTGCTCATAAATGTCCTTTGATGTGCCGGGGGCAAAGCCGACCGCCCCGGACGTCACCCATCGACGGGGACTTCCGGGGCGGTACACAGCTGCTTACTTGTTGACGACAGCCAGGACGTCACGCGCGGAGAGGATCAGGTACTCCTCGCCGCCGTACTTGATCTCGGTGCCGCCGTACTTGCTGTAGATGACGGTGTCACCCTCGGAAACGTCCAGGGGGATCCGCTTCTCGCCGTCCTCATCCCAGCGGCCGGGGCCAACTGCGACGACGGTGCCTTCCTGCGGCTTTTCCTTGGCGGTGTCCGGGATGACCAGACCGGAAGCGGTCGTGGTCTCGGCCTCGTTGGCCTGAACGAGGATCTTGTCCTCGAGTGGCTTGATGTTGACTGCCACGATTGGAGCCCTCCACTAGGTATCGGAGACCGGGAATGTTCCGGGTCCATGATTTTTAGGTGTTCGGCATGCGTCCGAGCCCTCGCACCGTCGTCGCGGGTGCCGGCGCCGGGTGTGGCCGCGTGCCACCTAGCACTCTATACACGCGAGTGCTAGCACTCAAGGGTGGGATGTGCAGGCGCTACCCCGCAGCGGCCTCTCCAGCTTGCGCGGTCCCGGCCATCGCGAGGACGACGAGCCCGTACGCCACCGCGAATCGGTGCCCCAGCTCACCCGCGACGTTCCCGCGGCCCACCGAGACATCGTGGCCGAGCCGTTCGGCCAGCGCCCGGACCAGCTCGTCATCACCGGCTCCGCCGCCGACCAGCAGCACCGCTGTCGCGTCTGCCCCGACGTCCTGTACGCCGCGCGTGACATTTCCCCCGATGACCAGCCGCTTGGCCGCCAACCGCCAGCTGCGCCACTCCGCGGCCGCCATCGCCGCGGTGAAGGGCAGCAACCCGCTGGGTGCCGCCGTCAACAGCCATCCGGTGGAGCGTCCGTCGATCGGGGTGTCCAGGAACCGGCGGCGTCCGTGCTCGTCCTCGACGAGCTGCACCGTCACCGCGGTCACCGCCTCGGCGCGCTTGGCGTACTCGGCCGCGCTCGTCGAGATGTCCAGCGCGGCGGCGGTCGCCGCGGTCAACAATTGCCCGGCCCCCGGCAGCACCACCCGGTCACCGGCGGCCACCACATCGACGGTGCCGCCACCGACGTCGACGACCACCACATCGGCAGGCAGTCCCGGCGTGGTCAGCGCACCCGCCCGCGCGGCGGCGGCCTCGGAGTCGATCCGGGTGACCGGCACCCCCAGCGCGGCGGCCAGCGCGTCGGCATCGGCAGGCGAGACATCGTCGCCGCCCATCGTCGCCATCACCAGGCTGTCGACGGCGACCGCGCCGCGGCGGACATTGGCCGCTGCGGCGATATCGGCCAGTTGCACGATGTGCACCAGCCCGTCGGGCAGCTCCGGCTCGGAGAGGGGCTCGTCGGCATCGGCCTGGGCATCCAGCGTGACCACCGCGCATACGCTGTCGAACAGCTGGTCGGCCACGGTGCGGGCATCGGCGCGCTCGTCATCGCCGAGGGCGAAGGCATCGGCCAGCCAGAACGGGTCGGTGAGGCGCTGCAGCGGGGACATGCCCTCCCGCACCTCGACCGCGACCAGCGTCGATGCGAGCACCTGCTGCACGTCGACGTCATCGACCACCGGAAGTGCCTTGTTCAGCCGGTTGGAGATCAGCACGGCCTCGTCGTTGGCCGTCAGCACCGCGGCGATATCGCAGCCCGCAGCCACTGCGTCATTCACCAGGGCAGCCACCTCGGCATACCCGAATTCTGCTGCGGCACAGGCAATGACAGATTCACCCGAATCCACCGAGGCCAGCCGATCGACCGGGACCGGCACACCCACGCCCGCGGCGTCACCGGCGGTGGTGGCCGCCGACCGCAACACGATGGCCAGCCGGCCCGTGCGCCGGGCCTGCAGTCGAACCCGTTCCACGGTCGAATGCACCGGCGGTGTCGGCGCGAACGCGGCCCGTTCGACGGTCAGCCCGTGCTTGTCGGCCAGTCGCCGGATCAGTTGCGCCGCACCCTGAATCGCCCGCGGAGAACCCTTCCCGCCGCGGGTCGGCGTCCGCCCACTGGCCACCACGTCGCGATCACGACACAGCACCACCTCGGTGGTGGCGTTGCCGATGTCGACACCGGCCCACACCGTCATCGCAACAGGCCGCGCCGCCGGTAGACGACGGCAGCCTCGCGCACCAGCGCGGCGCACGTCGGGGCATCCTGGGCGGCCAACCGGGCCGCCAGCTCCTCGAGTTCCTCGAACGACGACCGCCCCGGGCGCAGCGCCTCATAGGAGGCCAGCATGTCCTCGGCGGTGAGCGCGGTCATCTCCGCGGCCCGACGCAGGTTGAGCCCGAGTTGCAGCGATCCGCTGTGTTCGGCGTTCTCGGCCTGGCGCAACAGGGTGTCCCGGCTGATCCGGATGTCGTCGAGGACGAGTTCACCGTTGCAGGCGGCCTCGACGGTGACATCGTCGATGCTGCGCCCGGAGTGCGAAAGTGCGGTCATCGGGTGAACTCCATGTCGATGTTGCGGCGACGTTCGCCGCCGTCGAGGGCCAGGCTCTCGGCCCGCTCGATGGCGACCATCGACACCACCTTGGTGTGGTAGCGCGCGGTGATGGCCTCGTCGGTGTAGGCGTTGCGCATCGGTGACGGTGTCGCGCCCTTGGCATGTCTGCCCGCGTTGATACCGATGATCCGGTACATCTCCGGTGAGATCAGCGGGGCCACGCTGAGCAGTTCCAGATTGGCCAGCGGCGGCAGGTCGCGACGGTGGATCAGCGTGGTGCCCTTGGCCTGTAACCCCACCCCGATACCCGATCCGGACAGGCCGGCCGCCGACTTGCCGATCATCCCGAGGTCGATGCTGTCGGCGATGCGCACCACCCGCGGCACGCACTTCTCCTCTTCCAGCCCGGCCAGGATCTGTTCGAGGGCCTCATAGATCGTCATCCCGGACAGCGTGCAGAACAGCTTTGTGCCGAACGCCGGTGACACACCGACCACCACCTCGCGCGGATCGGTGCCGAAGTCCGCCGGTCCGAGGATCCGCAGCCGGTCGGGCTCGGCGAAGGTCGCCTGCTCACGCACCAGGTCGGTCACCGACCGGGCCTGACGCACCGCGTCGATCTGCGCCTGTCGTTCCGGGGTCGGCCGGTAGCCCGTGCCGGGGCCGCGGTAATCGTTCGGATCTTCCAGTGCGGAAAGCACATTCATCTGCTCGTCGAAGATCGCGGCGGTCTGCAGATAGTCACCGTTGACCCGGGCCTTTGCCATGCCCAGCACCCGGTCGGCCAACTCGGTGAATCCGGTCTCGGCGAGCGCGGTGACGATGTCGAGCACCGTCAGACCCGACTGGTCGATCATCCGGGCGGCACTGAGCACCTGCACCCCGTCGGTCTGCGGGAGGTTCTTCGAACCTGCCGCGGCGACAACGGCTTCGACGTGATCATCGTCGAAATCGGCAAGTCCCAGATACTCGAACACCGCGCGGGTGGCCTCGGCGGCCTGGCGGCGCATGGCCTCCAGCGTCGTCGGGTCGCACGATCGCAGGCCGCCGTCCACGCCCCAGTCGCGTTGCATCACCAGGTAGTCGTCGAGGTCGTCGGCGTTGAAGTTGGATGGGCCGAACATGTTGTCGTAGGACACGATCGAGCCGAACCCGGAGAAGATGAAATCCGATCCGGACAACAGGGTCGGCAGCGTGCGACTGGTCCGGCGCATGGTCGACTCGCTCATCAGCGAGTCGTTACCGCTGCACGATTCCAGCCCGCGCAACATGACCATCAGGTTCTCGGCGTGCAACTCCTTGACCCCACCGGGCACCGATGCGGTGATCGCCGCGCCGTCCACGCCACCGTTCTGGACACCCTGGGCGCCGATCCCCTTGGCCAACGCGACACAGCGGGACTCCAGATAGTTCATCGACTTGCCCTCGGCCGCCCCCATCAGCACCTCCGAGCCCGCGCCGCTGGACAACCGCATCTTGATACCGCGCGAGGCGTAGGACGACGTCAGGAACGCCTTGGACCACGGGGTGTCGTCACCATCGGTGAACACCTGCTCGGTGCCGTAGACCGAGACGGTTTCGGCATACGAAACGAGCCCGCGCACACCGAGTTCCAGCTCGCGGGCCTCTTCGACCGAGCACTGGGTCAACGCACCGGGGGCGGGCACCTGCGAGCCGATCAGCAACCCGACGGCCACCGCGGGCGCGTCGTCGAGGACGGGGACGGTGGCCTCCAGCTCGCGGAAGCCGTACACCACCGCGGTCGCCGCGTCGGCGGCGATCAGCAGCGGATCATCGAGCCGATTGGTGACATGCGCCTGGTTGGCCGGGGTGCGTCGGGCGCGCATCTTCATCATGGCCATCTGGATCTCGACCGGATGCAACCCGGCCACCACCCGGGCCATCTTGGCCGGCGTCAGCCCCGAGCACACCGTGAGCACGTCGGCGCGCGGCACGCTGGAATCGACGATGAGGCGGGCGAGTTCGACCTCCGACATCGCCATCGACACCGGCGCCTGGGTGTGGTCGATGGCATAGCGCACGACGAACTCGTCGATGGCGTCGAAATCGGCGGCGGGGGTGGAGTCCATCTCCAGCACGGTGCCGTCGTCGGCGACAATCCAAGACGGTTCCGGGTCGTTGGGCGACAGATGCGAGATCATGCCGAGCGCGGGATCGGGTTCGGCAAAGCCGTCGAGGTTGACGCGCTGCTCATCGAGCAGACGGATGCGTCCGAGCCGGTGGTCCGGCTCCGGTTCGGGGCTGTTCACGATGACCTCTCTCGTCGCGGGGTGGATACAGCATCGGCCAGCGGTGCGGGACGTACAACGGGACGCGGAGAGCTTCCAACAACCTGTGTGAGAAGAACACACCACCGGCGCGGCAGCTGTGACTGGATTACAACAAGATGTTGGAAAGTGATGCAGACCTCTGGCAGACACCCCGTGCGGGTCGCACACTTTCCCCGGACTCGGAGCCGACGAACGCCTGCTCCGTGCGCAGAGGAGGTTCCTTACATGTCCGAAGTGCTCAATACGGGCGACAAACCCGGCGGCGCAACGCCACCGGACAGCCGCGGTCGGCTGCGCGGCAACCTGGGTGTGCCCGCCATCGTGCTCATGGTGGTGGCGGCGGCGGCCCCGTTGTCGACGGTGGGCGGCAACGTCCCGATCGCGATGGTGCTCGGTGACTCGACCGGCATCCCGGTGGCGTTTCTTGTCGCGGGTGTGATCTTTTTGCTGTTCGCCGCGAGCTTCGTGGCGATGTCGAAGTACGTCACCGATACCGGCGCCTTCTACGCCTATATCCAGAAGGGCCTCGGCAAGGCAGCCGGTACCGGAGCGGCGGTACTCGCGCTGCCCGCGTACATGGCGACCCTGCTGGCAGTGGCTGCCTACGACGGCGTCATCCTGGCCGGCCTGCTGGAGATCATCGGTGCACCGGCGGTGCCGTGGTGGGTGCTGACGGGCCTGGTGCTGCTGATCATCGCCTTCCTCGGCTACCGCGATATCGAACTCAGCGCCAAGGTGCTCGGCATCTTCCTAGTGTCCGAGGTCGCGATCCTGGTGGTGCTGGACTTCGTCATCGTCATCCAGGGCGGCGAGAAGGGCATCACCGGTGACTCGTTCACCCCGTCGGGCATCTCCGGCGCGTTCGGCATCGCGCTGCTCTACGCACTGTGGGGCTTCGTCGGAGTCGAGGCCACGGCCGTGTTCCGCGACGAGGCACGCGACCCCGACCGCACGGTGCCGCGTGCCACCTACTGGGCCGTCGGCATCGTCGCCAGCTTCTACGCGTTCTCCAGCTGGGCATTGGTCGAGGGCAACGGTGGTAACGACGCCATCCAGGTGGCCAAGGACGACCCGGACAACTTCATGGTCAACACCGCCGAGAAGTACCTCGGCATGCTCGGCAAGGACTTGACCACACTGTTCTGGTTTGTCAGCGTGTTCGCCTGCGCGCTGGCCTTCCACAACATCTGCTCGCGGTACACCTTCGTGCTCGGCCGCGACAACGTGCTGCCCCGCAAGCTCGGTGAAGTGCACCCGAAGCTGGGATCACCGGCCAATGCCTCGGTCCTGGTGACCGTGGTGTCCATGGTGATCATGGGCGTGTTCGTCCTGCTCGGCCTCGACCCGGTGCTGCAGATCTTCGGACCGCTCGGCGGCCTGGGCATCTGGGGCCTGTCCATCCTCTGGTTGCTGACGACGATCTCGGTGGGCCTGTTCTTCAAGCGCCGCGGCGGTCCCGTGAACATCATCGTGCTGGCGGTCGTCGGGACGATCGCACTCGCCGCCGCGGTGGCTCTGATCGTCGCCAACCTGACCCTGGTGGTCGGCGGGTCGACGACGCTGGCGATCATCTTCGGTATCGCACCGGTGGTGTTCCTCGGCATCGGCGCCGCGCTGAGCGGACGGGCACCCGACGACCTGTCGATTCCGAAGTCCTGATCGCAGGGAGTCCCCTCAGCGCGTCGCGGGTCGCTGATACCGTCGAAATCCGGCGGTATCAGCGGCCCGCCGAGTTCGAGAGGAAACGGGCGACATGTCTGCGGGTGCGCCACTGACCGTGGCAGCGGCGTTGACTATCCCGCCGCTGGATCAGGGCTCGGTGCTCGGCGGGCACCGCGGTCTGATCCGCGAGGTGCTCTGGGTCGACATCATGCACGCGCCCGCCGAAGACTTCGTCCGGCCCGGCGACTTCGTCCTGACGACCGGTACCGACATCCGCCAGCCCGGGGTCCGCGATTTCCTCACCTTCCTGATGTCCTCGCCGGCCGCCGGGGTGGCGCTCGGCGGGCCACCGGACATCGATACCCGGGAGCTGCTGGCCACGCTGGTACCGCTGGCCGACAAGCACGAGTTCCCGCTGGTGATGCTGCCGTGGGAGGTGCCCTTCGCCGACATCCAGCGCCAGCTCCTCCCCCTGGTCACACCCGCCCCGGACGACCGGCCCATCCAGATGGTCATCGGCAGGCGCGAGGACGACGACCCGCGCTGGCCCGAGCACGCGCATACGTTCGCCGACACACTGGCCCGATCGGCGCGCGCCGCCGGGGTCACGTCCAAGACGTCGGTGACCGACGATCTGGTGATGAGTCACTTCTCGGCAGTGTTGCCGGCCTCGACCGGTTCGGCATTGGTCGAAACCGCTTGGCAGGCAAGTGGTCTGCCGGACGGCTTGATCAGCTGGGTGTTGCTGCCGCCTGGGCACGGTCACTCGGTGACCGTCGCCACGGCCTCGGTGCCCGACGCGCCGATCGGACCGCTGCAGTTCGCCGAGGTGCTGCGCCAACACCCGCGCAGCATGGCCACCATCCTGAAAACCCTGCAGCCGCTGATCGATTACGACACGACCCGCCGCGGCCAGCTCGTCCACACACTGGAGATCCTGCTCAACGAGGCCATCAACACCAGCGCCGCGGCGCGGGCATTGTTCTTGAATCGACATTCGCTGCTGTACCGGATCAAGCTGATCGAGGATCTCACCGGATTGTCACTGAAGAACCCGGCCGACCGTTTCCAGTTGGAAGTCAGTGTGCGCGTGCACCAGATCAACGAGGCGCGCGTCGGTTCCCGGCTACCCGAATGACCGTGGATCGATCATCAGGTGATCGGAGACATCACCGAGCATCTCGATATCGACGTGGCGACTGGTGAAGTACCAGCCCTGGGCGTCCCTGGTGAAGGTGTCGGCGTAACGGCCGACGACGATGGGTTGCAGTGCGACGGTGTCGGTCTGCTGCACGACGACGAAGGTCGAACGCGCCCTTGCCGAATCACCATCGATGTCGACGATCGGGTTGAGCACCAGATGCCGGGTGCGGGGGCGGTTGCCATGTTCGGGGAACCGGCGCGTCGTGGCCGCGAACAGCTTGGCGATGGCCTCGGTGCCGGCGACACCCATGAAGTTGCCTCGGCCGAGCAAGGCGCCGACGCCGTCGAAGTCACCGGCGTCGATGAGTTCGGCGTATCGGTAGAGCAATTCGGTGATCTGGTCCCTACTCATCGCCGCCTGATTCCGTCGACGGTGCGCTCAGATCGACCCACCGGCCGTTTTCTCGATCTGGATGCACTCTCGGCGTGTTGGGCGCTCATACCACCTGCCCCTGGATCACCGGCAACCCCGGATTGCTCGCGGCGCCCAATCCCGACGGCGGTGCACCGGCGTCGATAAGGTGCGCGGCGAACGAGGCGATCATCGCGCCGTTGTCGGTACACAACCGGAGTCGGGGCACCCGAAGTGTGAGGCCGGCTGCGGCACAACGCTCCTCGGCAAGCTCGCGCACCCGGGAGTTGGCCGCCACCCCGCCGGCGATCAGCAGTGTCGAGACGCCGAGGTCGGTCGCGGCGCGCACCGCCTTGGCGGTCAGCACATCGGCGACCGCCTCCTGGAAGCCGGCGGCCACATCGGCGGGCGCGGCATCCGGGTTCTTCTCGAGATGGCGGGCCACGGCGGTCTTCAGACCCGAGAAGCTGAACGCGTAGGGGACATCGCGCGGGCCGGTCATGCCGCGTGGGAACACGATGGCGCGCCGGTCACCCGTGCGGGCCAGGTCGTCGAGCGGCTTCCCGCCGGGATAACCGAGCCCCAGCAGGCGTGCGACCTTGTCATACGCCTCCCCCGCCGCATCATCCACGGTGCTGCCGAGTTCGACGATCGGTTCGCCGAGCGAGCGCACATGCAGCAATTCGGTGTGCCCGCCGGACACCAGCAACCCGACGCACTCTGGCAGCGGCCCGTGGTCGTAGACGTCGGCGGCCAGGTGCCCGCCCAAGTGGTTGACAGCGTAGAACGGCACCTCCCACGCCGCGGCATACGCCTTGGCCGCGGCCACCCCCACCAGCAGGGCGCCGGCCAGGCCGGGGCCGATGGTCGCGGCCACCACATCCGGACGCTGCACGCCCGCGGCGTCCAGTGCGCGTTTCATGGTGGGCCCCAACGCCTCCAGATGCGCCCGGGAGGCGATCTCGGGGACCACCCCGCCGTAACGGGAGTGCTCGTCGACGCTCGAGGCGACCTCATCGGCCAACAGCGTGACGGTGCCGTCCTGCAACCGGGCGATCCCGACTCCGGTCTCGTCGCAGGAGCTCTCGATGGCCAGGATGATCATGTCGCGTCCCGTTTCATGGTGTAGGCATCGGCGCCGCTGACCTTGTAGTACCGCTTACGCACCCCGACCGTCACGAAACCCGCACTGGTGTAGAGCGCGATTGCCGGCTCGTTGTCGGTGCGGACCTCCAGGAACACCTCGCCCTTCTTGGCGAAGGCGAGCAGATCATCCAGTAGTGCGCGGCCGATACCGCGGCCCTGCCAGGCCGGGTCGACGCCGATGGTGTGCACCTCGTATTCGTAGGGTGGGATGCGGCCCAGCCGGGAGATCCCGGCGTAGCCGACCAGTCTGCCGTCGTCGCGCGCGGCGATGTAGTGGTTGTGTTTCCCGGCGATACCGTGCACGAAGGCCGCCGGTGGCCACGGATCGTCACCGGCGAACAGCTGGGCCTCCAGTTCCGCACACCGCACCGCGTCCGCCTTGGTCAGCGCGTCGATTCTCACCGTGCTCGGTTCGGTCACGCCAGTCCTCGTTCGGCCAGCGTCTTGGCGTCCGGTCGACGCAGGTACAGCGGGATCAGCGGTTCGGGCTCGACGGTCCAATCGGCAACGGCGGCGGCCAGTCCGGCGGCCGACGGAATCTCCGGGCCGATCACCGGCAGACCGAACAGCCCGGCATGCGAGGGTGATCCGGCCACGCTCTGTACGCCGGCGGTGTCCACGTCCGCGGCAGGACCGACCTCCGGTCCGCCGGTGCGCACCCCGTCGCGGTAGCGCGCCCAGTACACCTCGCGGCGGCGCGCATCGGTGACGACGAGGACCTCGCCGTCGGTCGCGCCGCCGATGGCGTCCAGCGTGCACACCCCGAACACCGGGATGCCCAACGCCTGCCCATAGGCCGCCGCAGTCGCCATCCCGACCCGCAGCCCGGTGAAGGGTCCGGGTCCGCATCCGACCACCACCGCGTCCAGATCGGCCATCGACGCACCGCAGTCGGTCAGCGCGGCAACCACATTCGGGGTCAGCCGCTCGGCATGTGCACGGTGGTCGACGATGGTGCGCTCGGCCAGCGTGGTGATGTCGTCGGCGACCCGCACGATGCCCGCGGTGACCGCGGGGGTCGCGGTGTCGATGGCCAGCACGAGGGTCGCGTCCTTCGGGCCGACGAAGTGACGGGGACTCATGATGTGCTCCACTGCCAGGTCACCGTGCGTTCCTCGGAGTCGGCATCGCGGTCGAGACGGATGTCGAGATGATGGGCGGAGAGTCGTTCGGCCAGACCCTCACCCCACTCGACGACGACCACGGCATCGTCGAGATCGGTGTCCAGGTCCAGCGAGTCGAGTTCGGCGAGCAGGTCCCCGCCGTGGTCGAGCAGCCGGTAGATGTCGACGTGGACCAGGGCGGGCGCCCCGGCACGTCGTGGCGGGTGCACCCGGGCCAACACGTAGGTGGGTGAGGTCACCGGGCCTTCGACGTCCATGCCGCGGGCAATTCCCTTGGTCAGCATCGTCTTTCCGGCACCGAGCGGCCCGGACAGCACCACCACGTCACCGGCCCGCAGGTCCGCACCGAGCGCTGCCCCCAGCGCCACGGTGTCCTCCGCGGTGGGAAGTATCGCGGTTCCGCCGGTGCGCTCAGCCATGACGCGCCCGGTCCCGCAGCCGGCGGGTCAGCGCCACGAGTTTCGACGGGGTGGCCCGCTCGACCAGTCGCACCAGCGCATCGTCGATGATGTCGGGCTGTTCCAGCTGCACGAGATGTCCGGCGCCCTCGACCACGACGAGCTCGGACTTCGGCAACTGCGCCGCCATCTCCTGCGAATACTCCAGCGGTGTCAGCAGATCCCGGTCGCCACAGGCGATCAGGGTGGGAATCTTCGCCAGCACCGGCAGGGCCTCGGTTTCGTCGTGTACCTCGAGAGCGTGCAGGAAACCCACCAGCGTGTGCACCGGGGTGTCGTGCATCATGGACTCGCTGAAGGCCACCACCGACGGGCTGATGTCCTCGCGCCCATAGGACGCCGCACGCAGGACAGGTCCGATCACCGAGCGCACCACCCCGCGCCCCCGATGCAACAGCCCCGGCGCGTAACGCACGCTGAACCGGGCCGCCTCCAGGGCTGGATTGCGCAGGATCTCACCCAAGGGTGATCGCGAAACACCCTCTGCAGCAGAGGAGATGAGGGCGGCGCCGACAATGCGCGTGCGGTAACGCTCCGGGAACTGGCGGGCGTGCGAGAGCACCGTCATGCCACCCATCGAGTGGCCGACCAGCACCACCGGCCCCTTGGGCGCCAACACGGCCAGCACCGATTCCAGGTCCTGCCCCAGCTGCGGCACGGTGAAGGTGTCCGGTGAGGCGTCCCCGGACAGACCGTGGCCGCGCTGGTCGTAGAACACCATCCGGACCTGGTCACCCCACTGCCGCGCCAGCCGGTCGCGCTGGAAGTGGAAGGCGCCCATGCGAAGACAGAAGCCGTGCGCGAACACCACGGTCAGCGGTGCGTCGGGCGGTCCACATTCGCGCACCGCCAGCGGAACCCCGTCGGTGGTGGTCACCACGACGCTGCGATCGGCGTACAGCAGGGTGAAATCCTCACCGGCATAGGGATCGTCGTCGCTGACCCGGCGCGTCAGCGACCGCGCGACGGTCACGCCGGCCAGCGATCCGACCGCGGTCAGCCCGGCCGCTCCGGCCAGCCAGCGCGCCAACCCGCTCACGGGGTGCCCTCCGGACCACCGGTGTAACTGCGCACGATGCGCCCGCGCGGACTGGTCACCACCTCGTAGTTGATGGTGCCCAACAGATCGGCCCAGTCCTGCGCGGTCGGTTCGCCACGGTCGCCCGGCCCGAACAGGATCGCCGCGTCCCCCACGTTCACCCCGGCCCCGTCGGGACCCAGATCCACCACGAACTGATCCATGCAGACCCGGCCCACGGCGGGATACCGACGGCCGTTGATGGCCACCTCCAGCCGGTTGCTCAGCGAGCGGAAAACGCCGTCGGCGTAGCCGGCCGGGATCAACGCCACCGTGGTGTCGCGGTCGGCAACCCAGGTGTGACCGTAGGAAACGCCGTCGCCTGCCCGCAGTGCCCGGATCTTGGCCACCGGGCAGGCCACCGTCATCGCCGGTCGCAGCCCCATCGCGCCGCGCTCGGGGATCGGGGTCTGTCCATACACCGCTATTCCTGGGCGCACCATGTCGAACGCCAGATCGGGTCGGGTCAGCGCGGCCGGCGAATTGGCCAGGTGCAGCAGCTCGAAGTGGATACCGTGGCGCCGGGCCCGGGCCGCGAACTCACGCAGCCGGTCGCCCTGGATGCCGTTGAACGGATGATCTGGGGTGTCCCCGTGTGCCAGGTGCGACATCAGGCCACGCACCCGTACCGAACCGTCGGCCTGGGCGGTGGCCAGCGCCGCCAGTACCTCGTCGAACTCGGCGGGCGACACACCGTTGCGGCTGAGCCCGGTGTCGGCCTTCACGGTGACCGTGGCGGTGTCGCCGGTACGCCGCACCGCGTCGAGCACGCCTGAGAGCTCGGCGGCCGAGGACACCGCCAGCTGCACCCCGGTCCGCACGGCGGGAGCGAAATCGGTGTCCGGCGCGTGCAGCCAGGCCAGCAGCGGCGCGGTCACGCCGCCCGACTGCAGCGCGGCGGCTTCGGCGACGGTCGCCACGCCCAGCTCGGCGGCACCTGCGGCCAACGCCGCCTGCGCGACGCGGACCGCGCCATGGCCGTATCCGTCCGCCTTGACCACGGCCATCACGGCGGCCGAACCGGCATGTTCGCGCAGTTCGGTGACGTTATGGGCGATGGCGTCGAGGTCGACGATCGCACGCGGGACGTTCTCGGTGGTGATCACTGCTCCGATTGTCCCAAACCTCGGATCAGTGGGCGAAATGCTCCTCGTCGGCGAAGCCGCCGATGCCGACCTTGGACAGTTTGCCCAGCACCTCGACCAGATCGTCGCGCAGTGCGCGGGCCAGGTTCGCCGAGAAACCCTCACGCACGACGATCCGCAGGACCGCGACGTCGGTGGCATCGTCGGGCATGGTGTAGGCCGGCAGCTGCCAGCCGTAGCTTCGCAACATCGCCGAGATGTCGAACACCGTGTAGGGGGTGTCGGTGGCCAGCTTGAACGCGACCACCGGGATGGCCGATCCGTCGGTGATGACCTCGAACAACTGCTTGTGGTCGACCGTCATCGCGGCGAGTTCCCTGGCCAGCCATTGCGCGGTCTCCGACAGGCAGCGCATCACCTGCAGATAGCCCTCCCTGCCCAGGCGCAGGAAGTTGTAGTACTGGCCGACCACCTGGTTGCCCGGGCGGGAGAAGTTCAGCGTGAATGTCGGCATGTCGCCGCCGAGGTAGTTGACCCGGAAGACCAGTTCCTCGGGCAGGTACTCCTTGTTGCGCCACACCACGAAGCCGATGCCCGGGTAGGTCAGCCCGTACTTGTGGCCGCTGACGTTGATCGAAACCACGCGCGGCAACCGGAAATCCCACACCACGTCCGGATGCAGGAACGGGACGACGAAACCGCCGCTGGCCGCGTCGACGTGGACCGGGATGTCGAGTCCCTTGTCCTTGGCCAGGCGGTCGAGGGCGGCGCAGATCTCACCGATGGGCTCCAACTCGCCGGTGTAGGTGGTGCCCAGGATGCCGACCACGCCGATGGTGTCCTCGTCCACGGCGTCGAGCACCTGCTCGGGGGTGATGACGTAGCGTCCGTCGGCCATCGGCAGGTACCGGGCCTCGACGTCGAAGTAGCGGCAGAACTTCTCCCAGACCACCTGGACGTTGGAGCCCATCACCAGGTTCGGGGTGCGGCCCTTCCACCCGTCGCCCTTGGCGCCACCGATCTTGGCGCGCCAGCGCCATTTCATCGCCAGACCGGCCAGCATGACCGCCTCGCTCGAGCCGACGGTCGACACCCCGACCGCCGTCGACGGATCGTCGTCGCGCAGATCTTCGGCGTGGAACAGGTCGGCAACCATGCACACACAGCGCTGCTCGATGGCCGCGGTGACCGGATACTCGTCCTTGTCGATCATGTTCTTGTCGAACGTCTCCGACATCAGCCGGTCGGCCTCGGGATCCATCCAGGTGGTGACGAACGTCGCGAGGTTCAGCCGCGAACTACCGTCGAGCATGAGCTCGTCGTGGATGAAGCGATAGGTCTGCTCGGGCTCCATCGACTCGTCCGGCAACCGCAAGGCCGGGATCGGGCTGGTCGACAGCCGTCCGGTGTAGGCGGGGCTCAGCGAGGAATGACGGGAGACGTTGGGCATGTGTTCCTTTCTAGAGGACGGAGCCCAACGCGGCACGCAGATGGGCCAGAATCGGCGCGGCCGATGTCGGCGCGGGGGCCGGGCCGGGATCTTCGGCGGCGGCGTGGGCCGCGCGGGCATGCACGAACGCGCCGGCCGCCGCGGCGAGGCCGGCAGGCACGCCCGCGGCCAGCAGTGCGCCGATCACACCGGACAGCACGTCACCGGAACCCGCCGTGGCAGCCCAGGATTGCCCCGCGGGGTTGAGGTAGACCGTGTTCGAGCCGGAGTCGGCGATCACCGTGACATTGCCCTTGAGCAGGACGGTGACACCGAGACGGTCGGCGAGGCCGCGGGTGTCCGCCACCCGGTCGGTGCCGGGCGGCGCACCGGCCAGCCGGGCGAATTCACCGGCGTGCGGGGTGAGCACCGTGGGCGCGTGGCGGTCTGCCACCAGCTCGGGCGCGGCGGCCAGCAGGGTGAGCGCGTCGGCGTCGACAAGCACCGGAAGATCGGTCTGCAGCGCCCAGCGCAGCGCCTCGGCAGCCGATTCGTCGGTGCCCAGGCCCGGACCCACCACCCAGGCCTGCACCCGGCCCGCGGACTCGCGATCGGACGTCGCAATGACCTCGGGCCAATGCGAAACCACTTCTGCGGCCGCGGTTCCCGCGTAACGCACCATTCCGGAGGTGGCCGCGACAGCCGCTCCCGTGCACAAGATCGCCGCGCCCGGATAGGTCGCCGAGCCGGCCATCACCCCGGTCACGCCCTGGCTGTACTTGTCATCGTGCGGGCCCGGAACCGGCCAGCAGTCCGCGATATCGGCGGCGTCGAGTCCGATGATGTCCGAGGTCGGTAGGTCCAGCCCGATGTCGACGAGTTCGACCCGGCCGCAATCGGCGAGTGCGTGAACGGGTTTGAGGCCGCCGAAGGTGACGGTGACCGCGGCCGTCACGTGCGCACCCTCGGCCGCGCCGGTGTGCACGTCGATACCGCTGGGCAGATCCACGGCGACGACGGGTGCACCGGCGGCGGCGAAGACCGCGGCGGCATGGGGACGCAGCGCGCCGCGGCCGGATATCCCGACCACCCCGTCGATGACCAGATCTGTTGTCGCCGGGATGGTCTCGCCAATGCGACCACCGGCCTTGCGGAACGCGGCGAGCGCCCGGCGGTGGGTGCGATCGGGCGCGAGCAGCACTGCCGAAGCATGGACACCGCGACGCCGCAGAAAAGTCGCCGCCCAGAGCGCGTCACCGCCGTTGTCACCGGAACCGACCACGGCACAGATCGTGCGTCCGGCGATGCCGCCGGTGCGGCGGCGCAATTCTGCGGCGACGACGCCCGCCAGACCGTACGCGGCCCGACGCATCAGGGTCCCCTCGGGCTGCAATGCGAGCAGGGGCGCCTCGGCGGCGCGGATCGCATCCGCGCTGTAGTAGTTCCGCATCGGCAGCCGTCCCCTCTCGTGCCCGCGCGCCAACACGTTACGCGTTCAACGTCACCACACGTGGTCAGGCCATACGATCGGGCGTCATGACCTACCCGTACGGGTACCCGCCGCCGAAACCTCCAGTGTCGGGCATCGATATCGCGATCTCGATCACGGCCCTGTTGCTGGCCGTCGCCGGCGGCGCGGTGGCAGCGTTTTTCGGCATCTTCTTCATGGCGTTCACCGACTACTGCCCGCCTGCCACCTGCCATATCGACGCCGGAGTCAGCGCGATGTTCGCGGGGTTCATCACCGCCGGTGTGTTGTGGGTTGCGGGCACCGTGTTCACCATCGTCAGATTGGTGCGACGGAGCAGGGCCTGGCCGTTCGCGATAGGCACCCTGGTCCTGTGCTGCGGTGCCTGCGTGGCGGGGATCGCCGGCTACATCATCGCGGTGGGCGGCTGACCCGGCCGACCGGTCAGGACGGTTCGACCGTGACCTTGATGGCCTCGCCGTTCTTGACGATGTCGAAGGCATCCAGCACGTTCTCCAGCGGGATGTGCCGGGTGATCAGATCCTTGACCGGAACCTGTCCGGTGGAGATGTACTGCAGGGCGCGCTTGTTGTGCTCGGGGGCCGAACCGTTGGCGCCGTGGATGTGCAACTGGCGGTAATGCACGATATTGGAGTCGCACGTGATGGTCGGATCGGTCTTGGGCAGTCCGCCGAAGAAGGAGATCCGGCCGTTGCGGGCGGCCATCGAGATGGCCTGCTCCTGGGCGATGTTGGCGGCCGTCGCCGTGATCACGACATCGGCGCCGCGACCGCCGGTGAGCTCCATGACCTTCTCGACGACGTCGACCTCGGCGGCGTTGATGACACCGTCCGGGTTGACCGCGTCGGCGGACATCTTGAGTCGGGCGTCGTTGACGTCGACGAGGTAGATCGGCCCGCACTTGTGCACGCCACGCGCGATACGGATGTGCATGCATCCGATCGGCCCCGCACCGAACACCACGACGGTGTCGCCCTCTTCGATGCCGAGCAGTTCCTGGGCGTTGATGGCGCAGGCGAAGGGTTCGGCCGCCGAGGCCTCGTCGAATCCGACATTGTCCGGAATCTTGTTCAGCCCATCGACTTTGAGAACCTGCCGGGGCACGATCATGTATTCGGCGAAACCACCGTCGTACTGGTAGCCCATCGACGTCTGGTTCTGGCACACGGCCATCCAGCCCTTGCGACACTCGTGGCATTCCCCGCACGGCACCGCGGCGATCACCTGGACGCGATCGCCGACCGCCCAGTCGCTGGCGTAGGTCGCATTGACGTCGGCGCCGACCTCGACGATCTCGCCCGCGATCTCGTGGCCGATGGTGCGCGGCGGGGTGAGGTTCTGGTGCCCGTTGTGGAAGATCTTGACGTCGGTGCCGCAGGTGGAGCAGTTGCGCACCCGCAGCTTCACCTCGCCGGGACCGCATTCCGGCTCGGGCACGTCTTCCAGGCGAACGTCCTCGGGGGCATAGAAACGCAGGGCTAACATGCGCGGTCCTTTCGGTTGTCGACCTTCGCAGCGATGTGTTGACTGGGAGCCTAACTCCAATTCGGTCATAAAACCACAGAATTGTTCGCCCGTTTTTGCCCGAATCTCTTGCATTGCTGCCCAGGTATGCGTATTACTAGATATGCATGTGACCGGCGTCACCGAAGCGTCCGGTTCGGAACTGCAGTGAACCGGAGGTCATCGAATGTCCCTCGCCAACGCACCAGTGGATGGGTCCCCCGCCCCGCGGACCGGAGCTCGGGTACGCGTGCAGAAACTCGGCACCGCCCTGTCCAACATGGTCATGCCCAATATCGGCGCGTTCATCGCCTGGGGCCTGATCACGGCGCTGTTCATCGAGCAGGGCTGGCTGCAGGCTCTCTTCACCAGCCTGCAGGATCCCGACGGCTGGGTCGCCAAGATCGGCGGCTGGGGCAGCTATGACGGCGCGGGGATCGTCGGCCCGATGATCACATACCTGCTGCCGTTGCTGATCGGATTCACCGGCGGCCGGATGGTGCACGGCAACCGCGGCGCGGTGGTCGGCGCCATCGCGACCATGGGCGTCGTCGCCGGAGCGGACGTGCCGATGTTCATGGGTGCGATGATCATGGGCCCGCTGGGCGGCTGGTGCATGAAGAAGCTGGATGCGCTGTGGGAAGGCAAGATCCGGCCCGGCTTCGAGATGCTGGTGGACAATTTCTCCGCGGGCATCCTCGGCATGCTGCTGGCCATCTTCGGGTTCTTCGGGATCGGACCGATCGTCTCCGGTTTCACCCGCGGCGCCGGCAGCGCCGTGGACTTCCTGGTCAGCAACAACCTGCTGCCGCTGACCTCGATTCTCATCGAACCGGCCAAGGTGCTGTTCCTCAACAACGCCATCAACCACGGCGTGCTGACGCCACTGGGCACCACTCAGGCACTGGAGACCGGAAAATCCATCCTGTTCCTGCTCGAGGCCAATCCGGGCCCCGGGCTGGGATTGCTGTTGGCGTTCATGTTCTTCGGCAAGGGCGCTGCCCGCGCATCGGCCCCCGGTGCGGCGATCATCCAATTCTTCGGCGGCATTCACGAGATCTACTTCCCGTACGTGCTGATGAAGCCCAAGCTGATCATCGCCACCATCCTCGGCGGCATGACCGGTGTGTTCATCAACGTGCTGTTCGGCTCCGGCCTGCGCGCCCCGGCCGCACCCGGGTCGATCATCGCGATCTACGCCCAGACCGCCAGCGGGAGCTTCCTCGGTGTCACCCTGTCGGTGCTCGGCGCTGCCGCGGTCTCCTTCGTCGTGGCGGCCTTCCTGCTGAAGACCGGCAAGGCCACCGACGACGGCGATCTCACCGCGGCCACCGCGTCCATGGAGTCGATGAAGGGCAAGAAGTCCAGCGTGTCCGGCATGCTGACCGGTGGCGGGCGCATCCAGAACATCGTCTTCGCCTGCGATGCGGGGATGGGCTCCTCGGCGATGGGTGCCTCGGTGTTGCGCAAGAAGGTCAACGCCGCCGGGTTCGGTGATGTGAAGGTGACCAATCAATCCATCGCCAACCTCACCGACAGCTACGGACTGGTCGTCACCCACCGCGACCTGACCGACCGGGCCAAGCAGAGAACCGGTTCGGCGGTGCATGTCTCGGTGGAGGACTTCATGAGTACCCCCGCCTACGACGAGATCGTCGAGCTGCTGCGCAAGACCAACGGCGACGCCGGGGCGGCTCCGGTCGAGGAGGCTGCCGCGCCCGCATCGGACTCGCCCGGTGACGATGTGCTGCCACTGTCCTCGATCGTGCTGGGCGGTACCGGCAGCACGGCGTCGGCGGCCATCGACGAGGCCGGCGGGCTGCTGGTGACCGCCGGCGCGGTCGAGCCCGGCTACGTCACCGCCATGCACGAGCGGGAGAAGTCGGTGTCGACCTATATGGGCAACGGCCTGGCCATCCCGCACGGGACCAACGACGCGAAGACCGCGATCCGCAAGACCGGGATCTCCTTTGTGCGCTACGCCGAACCGATCGATTGGAACGGCAAGCCCGCGGAGTTCGTGGTCGGTATCGCGGGGGCGGGTAACGACCACATGGCGTTGCTGACCAAGATCGCGCACGTGTTCCTGGACAAGGACCAGGTTGCCCGGCTACGCGCCGCGACCAGCGCCGAGGAGATCCGTGCCGTGCTGACGGCCGGCGACTAGTTGTCGGTGGAGAATGTCCACCGTGGATTCGGACACTCGCCAGCGTCAGATCGTCGAGTTCGCCCGTAGCCGCGGGCGGGTCGAGGTGCCGGCCTTGGCTGCAGAACTTCAGGTCGCGACGGAGACCATCCGTCGCGACCTGAAGGTGCTCGCGGGTCGGCGACTGCTCAAACGGGTGCACGGCGGTGCCGTGCCGTTGGAGACGGCGGCGTTCGAATCCGGTGTCGAGTTCCGCAGCCAGGTCGATCTGGCGCAGAAGCATCGGATCGCGGGAGCGGCGGCCGAACAATTGCACGGCGCCGAAACCGTCTATGTCGATGAGGGGTTCACCCCGCGGTTGATCGCACAGCTGCTCGCCGACCGACAACTCACGGTGGTGACGGCGTCGTTGCTGGCGGCGGAGGCCCTGGCACACAGCGAGACGGTCACGGTGCTGCTGCTGGGTGGGCGGATGCGCGGGCGAACGCTGGCGTGTGTCGACGAGTGGGCATTGGAGCGGTTACGCAGTCTGGTCATCGATGTGGCCTATATGGGCACCAACGGAATCTCGACCGAACACGGCATCACCACGCCGGATCCGGCGGTGGCAGCGGTGAAGAAGACGGCCGTCCAGGTGTCGAGCCGACGCGTGTTGGTGGCGGCGCACTCGAAGTTCGGTGAATCGCACTTCTGCCGATTCGCCGATATCGCCGATTTCCAGACGATCATCACCGGCACCGAACTGCCGGCACACGAAGCGCATCGCTACGAGTTATTGGGCCCCAACGTCATCCGGGTGTGACTCCCCGCGCTGCCGGTCAGAAGGGCGGCGGATCGGCCTCGATGGCCGCGCGGTTGTGTGCGCGTTCGTGGGCTATTCGGTAGGCCCGGTTCTGGGTGCGGGTGCGGGATCGTTTGGGGGCGGCCCGTTCTCGGCCTGGTGCCGGCGGTGGCACGGTGATCGGACCCAGTTCTGCCGTGGGCACCGCTAGCCGAGGAAAGAACACCGCTCCGTCGGGTTTCGTGGTGTATGTCCGGCCGTTGGGGGCGGTGAGTGTGAGGGTGCCATCGAGATGCTGCTGGTCGGTCCAGCCGCCGGGCCCGCAGTGAAATGTCTTGAT
>NZ_AOHQ01000123.1:0-149942 GCF_000416385.1 Mycobacterium sp. VKM Ac-1816D | reverse complement strand
CCACCCCTGGTTCATCCCACCCCACACACCAGAAGCACCCGAGCCGGCACACCTGCGCTCCCACACCCGGCGCACCATGACCGACCTACCCGCGGCCGCATAACCCGAAGCCCCAGCGCACCTTGACAACTGAACAGAGAAGCCGCGTCCTGGCGGCGGAACCTAGCCCCGCCGCAACTCCGCACGGATGATGTCGACAAAGTTGTCGACATCATCGGTGGTGTTGTCCCAGGCGGTCATCCAGCGCACCTCGCCGCGGGCCCGGTCCCAGTCGTAGAAACGCACCCGGTCGCGAATGCGGTCGGCGGCGTCGTTCGGGATCGTGGCGAAGATCGCGTTGGCCTCGGTGGCCTGGGTGAAGGTGAGTCCGGGCGGTGGGTCGGCCTCCAGGGCGGTCCGCAGTCGGGCTGCCATCGCATTGGCGTGCCGTGCGCTGCGCAGGCCCAGATCGTCATCGAACAGGCTCAGCAGCTGTGCCGAGGCGAAGCGCATCTTGCTCGACAGCTGCATCGTCAGCTTGCGCAGGTACACCAACCCAGAGACGCGGTCGGGGGCCAGCACCACCACTGCCTCGGCGGCCAAGAGCCCGTTCTTGGTACCACCCAGGCTGACCACGTCGACGCCGGCATCGGTGGTGAACTCCCGGAAAGGGACGTCGAGGGCGGCGGCAGCATTCCACAGCCGCGCCCCGTCCGCATGCACCGACATCCCGTGGGAGTGGGCGAAATCGGCGATGGCGCGCACCTCGTCCGGGGTGTACAGCGTGCCCATCTCGGTGGACTGGGTGATGCTGACGGCCAGGGGCTGGGCCCGGTGCTCGTCGCCCCAGCCGTAAGCCTCCCGGGCTATCAGGTCGGGGGTCAACTTGCCGTCCGGGGTGGGCACCGTCAGAAGCTTGTGGCCCATCACGCGTTCCGGGGCGCCGCCCTCGTCGGTGTTGATGTGGGCGGTATGTGCTGTGATCACGGCACCCCAGCGCGGCAGCAGGCCGGTCAACGCCACCACATTGGCGCCGGTTCCGTTGAACACGGGGAAGGTCTCGGCGGCTGCACCGAAGTGGGTGCGGATGACCTCCTGCAGCCGGGCCGTGTAGGCGTCCTGGCCGTAGGCGATCTCGTGTCCGCCGTTGGCCGCGGTGATCGCTGCGATGACCTCGGGATGTACGCCCGCATAGTTGTCGCTGGCGAAACCGCGTCGACCGGGATCGTGAAGTGTGGTGATGGGCACGGGCTCCATCCTCCCAGCGGTCGCGGTCGGCCCGCCGCGCAGCCGATACATTGCTTCCATGGTGCTCTCGGCTGAAGAAGAGGCGATCGTCGACACCGTCCGAGAGTTCGTCGACAAGCAGGTCAGGCCGGTGGCTCGTGAACTGGAGCACGCCAATGCCTACCCCGAGGACCTCATCGAGACGATGAAGGAGATCGGCATCTTCGGGCTTGCCATCCCGGAGCCTTACGGGTTCGGCGCGGTGTCCATGCCCTGCTATGTGCGGGTGGCCGAGGAACTGGCGCGGGGCTGGATGAGCCTGGCCGGTGCGATGGGCGGCCACACCGTGGTGTCCAAACTGATTCTCCTGTTCGGCACCGAGGAACAGAAGCAGCTGTATCTGCCCCGGATGGCCACCGGTGAGCTGCGGGCCACGATGGCGCTCACCGAGCCCGGTGGCGGCTCGGACTTGCAAGCCATGCGCACGGTGGCCCGGCGCGACGGCGAGGACTATCTGATCAATGGATCCAAGACGTGGATCTCGAATGCGCGGCGCTCGGATCTGATCGCGCTGCTCTGCAAGACGGACCCGGATGCCGACCCGGCGCACAGGGGCGTGTCCATCCTGCTGGTGGAGAAGGTGCCAGGATTCACGATCTCCAAAGACCTACCCAAGCTCGGCTACAAGGGTGTCGAGGCGTGCGAGCTGAATTTCGCCGATGCGCGTGTGCCCGGCACCGCGCTGTTGGGCGCGGATGAAGGTGAGGGCTTCGCGCAGATGATGAAAGGCCTTGAGGTGGGCCGACTTCAGGTGGCGGCACGGGCGACCGGTGTCGCACGGGCGGCTTTCGACGATGCCCTGCGTTACGCCCAGGACCGGGAAAGCTTCGGTAAACCGATATGGGAGCATCAGGCCGTCGGCAACATGCTCGCCGAGATGGGGACCAAACTGGCCGCGGCGCGGGCGCTGTTGCTGTCGGCGGCAGAGAAATTCGACTCGGGAGAACGGGTCGATATGGAGGCCGGCATGGCGAAGCTGTTCTGCTCGGAGGCGGCCATGCAGATCGCTCTGGACGCTGTGCGAATACACGGTGGTTACGGGTACTCGACCGAATACGACGTGGAGCGCTACTTGCGGGATGCCCCGCTGATGATCGTGGGGGAGGGCACCAACGAGATCCAGAAGGGTGTCATCGCAAAGCAACTTGTCAGGCGCGGTGGACTGAGCATGTGAGCCGCATCGATCACAACGTGTTGTTCTGATCGGTGCTGCGATGAGATTGTCGGGGTACCCGGGTCTAGGTGAACATGAATGTTGTGGATCTACCGGTCATGCCGCCGCTGGAGCCGATGCTGGCGAAGGCTCAGAGCGCAGTGCCCACCGACCCGGGAACGTGGTCCTATGAGCCCAAGTGGGACGGTTTCCGATCGCTCGTTTTCCGTGACGGTGATTCCGTGGTGCTGCTGTCGCGCAGCGGCAAGGATCTGGGCCGGTACTTCCCGGAGGTCGTCGACGCCGTGCGCGCGGAGATCACCCCGCGGTGCGTGCTCGACGGTGAGATCGTGGTGCCCCGCGACATCGCAGGACTGACCCGGTTGGATTGGGAGTCGCTCAGCCAGCGCATCCATCCCGCCGAGAGCCGCATCACCAAGCTGTCGAAGGAGACCCCGGCCCATTTCATCGGCTTCGATGCGCTCGCCCTCGGCGATAGATCACTGATGAACGAATCGTTTCGGGTGCGTCGGGAAGCGCTGATCGACGCGGTCGACGAGCGGGACTGGTGCCACGTCACCCGCACCACCGAGGATGCCGGACTCGGGTCGCAGTGGTTGCGAGAGTTCGAGGGCGCCGGTTTGGATGGGGTGATCGCCAAACGACTTGAGGGGCCGTATCTGCCGGGGAAACGGGAGATGGTTAAGGTCAAGCATCATCGCGACGCTGACTGCGTGGCCATCGGATACCGCGTCCACAAGAGCGGTGAAGGAATCGGATCCATCCTGCTGGGTCTCTATCGCGGTGACGGTGACCTCCAGATGGTCGGTGGGGCCGCGTCCTTCACCGCCAAGGCGCGGTTGTCGCTGTTGGCAGACCTTGAGCCGCTGCGCATAGGTGACGACGTCCGCGACGGTGAACCGAGCCGATGGAACTCGGCGGCCGACAAGCGCTGGATCCCGGTGCGCCCGGAAAAGGTGTGCGAGGTGGCCTACGACCAGATGGAGGGCAACACCGGCGAGCGCCGATTCCGGCATGCCGTGAAGTTCGTGCGCTGGCGTCCCGACCGCGAGCCGTCCAGCTGTACCTTCGATCAGCTCGACGTCCCGATGAACTACGACCTGCGCGACGTATTGGAGACCCGATGATGGCACGTCCGGCGACAGAACTCGATGTCGATGGAGTCGCGGTTCGGCTCACCAATCCCGACAAGATCTACTTTCCCGCGCTGGGTGCCGAGGGTGCGAAGGGCAAGGTCGTCGACTACTACTTGGCGGTCGCCGAGCCGATGGTGGCCCTGCTGCGCGACCGCCCGGTGCACCTGCAACGGTTTCCCGACGGGATCGAAGGCGAGGAGATCTACCAGAAACGGGTGCCGCAGAAACACCCCGACTATCTCCAGACGTGCACGGTCACCTTTCCCTCCGGGCGAACGGCGGACGCGTTGAAGATCACCCACCCGTCGGCGATCGCGTGGGCGGCCCAGATGGGGACCATCACCCTGCACCCGTGGCAGGTGCGGTGCCCCGATACCGAGCACCCCGACGAATTGCGCATCGACCTGGACCCCCAGCCCGGTACCGGTTTCGCGCAGGCCCGCGAGATCGCCGTGGACGTGCTCAAACCGGTGCTGGATTCGCTGGGGCTGGTCGGATACCCCAAGACGTCCGGTGGTCGCGGTGTACACGTGTTCGTGCGCATCCGGCCGGACTGGGACTTCATCGCGGTGCGCCGGGCAGGCATAGCGCTGGCCCGCGAGGTCGAACGCCGCGCCCCCGACGCGGTGACCACGAGTTGGTGGAAGGAGGAACGCGGCGAGCGGTTGTTCATCGACTACAACCAGAACGCCAGGGATCGGACCTTCGCGTCGGCATACTCACTGCGCAAAACGCCGATCGCGACGGTCTCGATGCCGCTGAGTTGGGACGATCTCGCCGACGCCGATCCCGACGACTACACCATCGCGACGGTGCCCGACATCGTTGCCAGGCGCGACGATCCGTGGGCCGGTATCGACGACACCGCGCATTCGCTGGAGGGGTTGTTGGAGATGGTCTCCGCTGACGAACAGGAGCGGGGCCTCGGCGACTTGCCCTACCCGCCCAGCTACCCGAAGATGCCGGGCGAACCGCCGCGTGTGCAGCCGAGCAAGAAGGTCGCCGAGCATTGGGATGCCGACGGGAACCGCATCACCGACTAACGGAGCGGGACGACTCCGGCGCCGACGAGTTCTTGGGTCTCGGGCTTGAGGTGCGAGGCGGCGCTGGAGGCGACCGCTACCGAGCTGAACTCGGCCGCACCGAGCAGGAGCAGGGGCCACATGGTGCCCGCCACGGCGCTGAGGAGCAGCCCATGCGGAACGGGATTGGCGGGGTCGTTGAGTCGCCGGCTTGCCATGAAGATGATGGCGGTACTGATCACCCATCCGATCAAGTACGCGACGACTGCCGTTTCGACCACGGTGTCTCCCCTCTCACCGGCGAAGCGGATCGTGCCGACCACAATCCTGGCCGGCGATGTTCAGCTAAATGTAACGCCCGACTGATCTTGGCGGAAGCCCTGTGCAGTTCCTGTGTTTGCCGACATTTGCCAGGTCAAAGAGCCTAAAAGGGCTCCAGCAACCTCGCAGTTCGTTGCCAGGGCACGCCTCGTCGGCCGATGAATTCCGAGCCTCTCCCGAGTCCGCGCCGGCGATCCGCGCGGTGTCGGCGCGCGTCCGTCGATGCGTATCCGGGTGCCGGCCGTGCGAACGGACGCCGCCCGAACGCCGCCGACCGTTCCGAATCGGCCGCGGCAACGCCGTCGACGTCTATAACTGCTGTTCACATCCCTTTTTGGGTGCGGCGTTGCACGGGCCGTCGGCGGTGCGGGACGGGATCGCGTCCCCGGCGCAGGTGGCACGCGGAGGGCCGTACCTCGTGTGCCTGCCACGGCCTTGCCTCGGAACAGGGTGAGGGGCCGCGTGCACCGGACGTTTGCTGTGTGCGCCGACACCTTGTACGGCCGATGTTGCGCAACTCACCTGTCGTCGCCGGTGCGTTGCCAGCAACGGCGACGCGGTGCCCGCTCAACCGGCAGGAAAGATTGGTGGATTTCCAGATGGGACATCCGTTTGCCGCGTGTCGCGGCTCGGATCGGACCCGACGAGGTCAGACGCCTGACAGCAGGGCGGCCTTGCCGAGCCGGTGTTGGCCGGCCCGGTCGACCCAGGTGAGATCCAGGACGTCGCCCGGGTAGTGCCGGTCGAGGACACTGGTCAGATCGGCGGCTGATTCGATACGCACGCCGTCGATGGTCAGGATCACGTCCCCGTTGGCCAATCCTGCGCCCGCGGCGGGCCCGCCGGGCATCACATCATGGACGAGGACACCGGGGAACGCCTCGTGTTGTTCGGCACTGCTGACGCCGACCCCGAGCAGGGTGGGCGGACCGATGTGCACGGTGTCGGACGGTGTCCCGGACCGGATCTGATTGGCGATGCTCATCGCGTCGTTGATCGGGATGGCGTAACCCTCGCCTCCGGGGCCCATCCGGAAGTTGACCGACGCCGCGGTGGTCACGCCGACGATCTCGCCGGCGCCGTTCACCACGGGTCCGCCGGAGTCACCCGCGCGCACCGGGGCGGCGAACTCGAACAGGCCGGTCATCTCGGTCGCAGTGCCGGACAGCTCGTCCTCGGCGCTGATCGTGCGACCCAGGGCGGAGATGGAGCCGAACTCACGCGTCAGCGGATTGGCGCTGCCTTGCGCGTTGCCGATCGCCACCACGGGTTCACCGACGGCGAGACGCGCGGAATCTCCCACCGGTGCCGCCGGTAAGCCGCCGGCACCGCGCAGCTGAAGGACGGCGATATCGCGGCCGCGGTCATAGCCCAGGATGTCGGCACCATAGCTGCCGCCGCCGACCACCGCACTGATCACATCGGCGCCTTGGACTACGTGATAGTTGGTGAGAACCTGGCCGCCGGGGTCGAGGACTATGCCGGTACCGGTGCCCAGGATGTGCTGGTAGTCGACGATGGTGTCGATGCGGACCACCGAGGGTTCGACCCGGTCGGCTGCCGAAGCGACGTCAAGCGGTTCCGCGCCGGCAGGACCCGGGGCGATCAGCAGGGAAAGCGACAAGGCAACCGCCGACGCCGTGATCCAACGTGTTACGTGGACTATGCCCATATGCCGCCCATCCTGAAGGTTCTAGCTCAATACTGACTGCACCAGCGCGAACTGTCGACGTCAGTAGGCGCAGAGCCCGTCAGTCCTCGGTCGCGACGCCGCCTCGGGTGCGGGTCCGGCGGGTCTTACCGGTGGGTCGGCGGTTGCGTAGCTTGCCCGCCGGCTCATCGGTTGCACCCGGCTCGGTCGCCTCCGGTTCGGTGGTGTCGGCGTCGGTCTCGTCGGGCTTGATCTCCTCGGATCCGGCCTCGTCGGGCTCAGCGTCGGTTTCGGCGCCGTCGGTTTCGGCACTGTCGGTTTCGGCACCGTCGGCCTCGGGCCCGGCCGCCACGGTCTCCTCGACAGCGTCCGTCTTGCGGCCGCGACCACGCTTCGCGGGCTTGGGTGCCAGCGGTTTCGGCGGCGGCGGCGGGAGTTCGGCGACGAAGGCCAGGTAGAACGCGAATGCACCGAGCAATGCGAGGGCCGCCGCTGCACCGTAGATGCCGAACAACCATTGGCCGACGTTGTCCAGGTCCAGCCAGATCTCGCTGATGGCCGCGCCGAGGATCAACAGACCTGCCGCCACATGCCCGACGATCGACCACACCCGCAACTGCAGGGCCAGGGTCGGGGTGCCGAGTTCGGGTTTACGGGTCCGCTGCAGCTTCAGTAGCACCGGCAGCGCAGTGAGAATCACCAGCACGCCGCACACGATGCGCATGACGGTGCCCAGCGTCGCAGGCCACTCACCGGTCAGTTCGAACCAGCGGGGCAGAACGAAGAGAAAATAGAGAGCGCCGGCGATCACCAGCGACGACGCGTGCCACAGCGATGCGATACCGCGCCGCATATTCCTCCCTAGACGTCCCCCTGGACGATGTTTGTGGTCCCGGGGCGTGACCGCGATGTTCTCGATCACGCCCCGGACCAACGGCGGAGGATAGGGGATTTGAACCCCTGAGGGCTATTAACCCAACCCGCGTTCCAGGCGAGCGCCATAGGCCACTAGGCGAATCCTCCGTCGGCCATGGTAGCCGACCGCCGGGCGACCTCCGACCAGCCACCGGTCTTGTCGATCTGCACGGGGTACTACACTCGTCACTCGGACCCCGCGCGGCGTCCATCCTGTGAACTCCCCCAGGGCCGGAAGGCAGCAAGGGTCAATGGGCTCTGGCGGGTGCGCGGGGTCCCCTTATGTTTGACCAGCACATGTTCACGGCTTGGTTGATAGCGCCCGTTGTTGAAAGGCCCTCAGTGTCGTACGAGTCCCTCGGCCGTGACGAACTGTCTGCGCAGCACGAGCTGCAGCAGCGCAACTATGCGGAGCTCAAGGCCCAAGGCCTGAAGCTCGATCTCACGCGCGGCAAACCGTCGCCGGAGCAGCTCGACCTGGCCAACAGGCTGCTGGAGTTGCCAGGTAACGGCCGCGACGCCTACCGGGACGGCGAAGGCACCGACACCCGCAACTACGGCGGGTTGCACGGGTTGCCGGAACTGCGTGCCATCTTCGGCGAGCTGCTCGGTATCCCGGCGTCCAACCTGATCGCGGGGAACAACGCGAGCCTGGAGTTCATGCACGACGCGGTCGTGTTCTCCCTGCTGCGCGGGGGTGTGGATTCGCCCCGGCCGTGGTCTCAGGAGCCAGGCGTCAAGTTCCTCTGCCCGGCCCCGGGATATGACCGGCACTTCGCCATCACCGAGAGCTACGGCGTCGAGATGATCCCGGTTCCGCTGCGCGAGGACGGACCCGACGTCGACCTGATCGAGGAACTCGTCGCCCACGATCCCGCCGTGAAGGGCATGTGGTGCGTGCCGGTCTACTCGAACCCGACCGGCACCACCTACTCACCTGAGGTGGTGCGCCGGCTCGTGCAGATGCCGACGGCTGCCCCGGACTTCCGGCTGTTCTGGGACAACGCCTACGCCGTGCACACCATCACTAACGAGTTCGTCGAGCAGGTCGACGTGCTCGGACTGGCGGCCGAGGCCGGCAACGAGAACCGACCGCTGGTGTTCGCCTCCACGTCGAAGATGACCTTCGCCGGTGCCGGGGTGAGCTTCTTCGGTGGCTCCGATGCCACCATCACCTGGTACCTGCAGCACGCCGCGAAGAAGTCGATCGGTCCTGACAAGGTCAACCAGCTGCGCCATCTGCGCTTCTTCGGTGACGCCGACGGTGCCCGGGCGCACATGCAGAAGCACCGCGAGCTGCTGGCGCCGAAGTTCGCGCTGGTCGCCGAGATCCTCGAAGACCGGCTCGGGGAGTCGAAGATCGCGAGCTGGACCGACCCCAAGGGTGGTTATTTCGTCAGCCTCGACGTGCTCCCGGGGACCGCCAAGCGGACCATCTCGCTGGCCAAGGATGCCGGCATCGCCGTCACCGCCGCCGGCGCGGCGTTCCCGTACGGAAAAGACCCCGAGGACAAGAACATTCGTATCGCGCCGAGCTTCCCCTCGGAGTCCGACCTGCGTTCGGCGATCGACGGTCTGTCGACCTGCGCGCTGCTGTCGGCCACCGAAGCGCTGCTGGCGCGCGACTAGTCGGCCGCGCTGGGTAACCTGGGCGACCGTGGCGCTCTACCGCAAGTACCGACCCGCAAGCTTCGCCGAGGTGGTCGGCCAGGAGCATGTCACCGACCCGTTGTCGACGGCGCTCTCGGCAGGCCGGATCAATCACGCCTACCTGTTCTCCGGCCCGCGCGGCTGCGGTAAGACGTCCTCTGCCCGTATCCTGGCGCGCTCACTGAACTGTGAGCAGGGCCCGACGCCGACGCCGTGCGGGGTGTGTGATTCCTGCGTCGCGCTGGCCCCGAACGGTCCGGGCAATGTCGACGTGGTCGAGCTGGACGCCGCCAGCCACGGCGGTGTCGACGACACCCGGGAACTGCGGGACCGGGCGTTCTACGCGCCCGCCCAGTCGCGGTACCGCATCTTCATCGTCGACGAGGCGCACATGGTCACCACGGCCGGGTTCAACGCGCTGCTCAAGATCGTCGAGGAGCCACCGGATCATCTGATCTTCGTCTTCGCCACCACCGAGCCGGAAAAGGTTCTGCCGACCATCCGGTCGCGGACCCACCATTACCCGTTCCGCTTGTTGGCCCCCAAGACCATGCGCGGGCTGCTGGAACGGATCTGCGCCGACGAGGGCGTGACGGTCGATGACGCCGTCTACCCCTTGGTGATCCGCGCCGGCGGTGGTTCACCGCGCGACAGTCTCTCGGTGCTCGACCAACTGGTCGCCGGGGCTGAGGGAAACCGGGTGGTGTACCAGCGGGCGTTGTCCCTGCTGGGCGCAACCGACGTCGCCCTGATCGACGAGGCGGTGGACGCGTTGGCCGCAGGCGATGCCGCTGCGCTGTTCGGCGCCGTCGAATCGGTGATCGACGCCGGTCATGATCCGCGCCGTTTCGCCACCGACCTGCTGGAGCGGTTCCGCGACCTCATTGTGATGCAAGCGGTTCCGGATGCCGCCGACCGTGGTGTGGTGGACGCACCGGATGGTGTCCTTGAGCGGATGCGCGATCAGGCCACCCGGTTGGGTGCGGCGACCCTCGCCCGTTATGCGGAGGTCGTGCACGCGGGACTGGGTGAGATGCGCGGCGCCACCGCGCCCCGGCTGCTGTTGGAGGTGGTCTGCGCACGGTTGCTGCTCCCGTCGGCCCATGACACCGAATCGGCTCTGCTGCAACGTATCGAGCGCATCGAGACACGGCTCGACATGGCCATACCTGGTGCGCTGCCGAATGCCGGACCCGCCGAAACACCACCCGCGCCGGCGCGCCAGTTCGTGCGTGCCAGCCGCGCCCAGGCGCAGGCCGAGGCCGAGTCCAAGTCTGATGCGCAGGCAGAGCAGGTCTCCGTCCCGCCACCGCGACCCGCGCCCATCCCGGAACCGGCACCTGTGCCCGTTCCCGAGCCGGCCCCCATGCCTGTTCCCGAACCCGAACCGCGACCGGAGCCGGTGCCCGCACCGACACCGCCGCCCGCCCCGACCCCGCCGAGGCCGCAGCCGGCCCCGGTTCCCGAACCGACCCCGCAACCGCCTGCCCCGGTGCCGACACCGGCCGCTGCCGCGGTCGGAGAACCCGATGCCGCTGCTGTTCGAGCGTTGTGGGATACGGTGCGCGAGAAGGTCAATGCCCGCAGCAAGCCGGTCAACGCGATGCTCGCCGACGCGATCGTCCGCGCGGTCGACGGCGACACCCTGGTGTTGAGCCATCGGGCCCCGCCGCTGGCCAAACGGCTCAACGAGCAGCGCAACGTCGAGGTCATCCGCGAGGCCCTCAAGGATGCGCTGGGAGTCAACTGGCAGATCCGGTGTGTGCCCGACACCGGCGAGCCGGTGCCCTCCGACACCGAACCCGCCGCGCGGCCGGACCCGGCCGCCGAGGAGGAGCGGATGCTTGCCGAGGCGAGCGCCGACACCTCCGAGGTCGTTCGGCGTGACCCCGAGGAAGTGGCCATCGAGCTGCTGCAGAACGAACTCGGGGCGCGTCGGATCGAGAAGGGCTAGACCGGGTACGGGTCAGGCCGTCCACCACGGGCGTAGCGGCAGACCGCCGTCGTCGCCGTGATCGTCGGTCTTGACGGCCAGAACCTGATGTAGCTGAACGACATTGGATTCGAAACCCAGACGAGATCCCGCCATGTAGAGCCCCCACACCCGCGCGGTGGGCAGGCCGACCTCCGCGACCGCCTCATCCCAGTGCTCGACCAGGTTGCGGCACCAATCCCGCAGCGTCATCGCGTAGTGGTGGCGCAGATTCTCCTCGTGGATGACCTCCAGCCCGACATTCTGTGCCTCGGTGATGATGCGGCCGGAACCCGTCAGCTCCCCGTCGGGAAAGACATAACGGTCGATGAAGAAGCCGGCCGAGGCGCCGGCCCGATTGTCGGGCCGGGTGATGCAATGGTTGAGCAACAAGCCGCCGCTGCGCAGCCGGGCCTGCAGGAAGGCGAAGTATGCCGGATAGTTCGCCACCCCGATGTGCTCGGTCAGCCCGATGGAAGACACCGCGTCGAAACCTGATTCGGTGATATCGCGATAATCCTGGTGGCGCACCTCGGCGAGGTCGGAGAGCCCCTCGGCGGTGATGGCGCGCTGGGCCCATTCGGCCTGCTGGGCCGACAGTGTCACGCCGAGAGCGCGCACACCGTGCCGCGCGGCATATCGGACCATGCCGCCCCAACCGCAACCCACGTCGAGCAGGCGATCGCCGGGGCGCAGCCGAAGCTTCTCGAACACCAACCGATACTTGTTGTCCTGGGCCTGCTCCAGCGTCGCCGACTCGTCGGGGTAACACGCACAGGTGTAGGTCATCGACGGGCCGAGCACGTACTCGTAGAACGCATTGGACACGTCATAGTGGTGATGGATCGCGTCCGCATCACGAGACCTGCTGTGCCGTAACCCTTCCGCGATGCGGCGCCAACGGGGCAACGCCTCCTGGGGCGGTGGCGCCACCGGCAGAAGGTGTTCCACCCCGATCGAGGCGATGATGTTGGCCAGCACCCGCGCGGGTGGGCGCTTGAACGCCGACGCGGCGGCCAGAGCGCGCAACAGCTCGTACGGATCGCCGGGGTGCACGCCAACCGGCTCGATATCGCCGGCGACATAGGCGCGGGCCAGACCGAGCTCACCGGGGGCGGTGGCCAGGTATGTCGTACCGCGCGGTCGTCGCAGGTCCAGTCCGACGGCGGCGTCATCGGGGCCGGTGGAGCTGCCGTCGTAGGCGGTGAATTTCAACGGCAACGGTCCCGCCGCGAAGATCTCCAGGATCTCGGCCAGGCTGAGCCGGCTCTGATCGGGGGCATGGTCCTTGTAGGTGGTCATCGTCGTTGCACCGCTTTCGCGTACAGGTCGAGCAATCGGGACTGCGGGTCGTAGGTCTTCTTCACGGTCCGATACGCCTCTCCACCGTAGAGTTGGTCGAATTCCTCTGGGCTGAAGAACGATTCCGAGTACAGCGATTTGTGTCCGTAGAGTTCGGCGACCTTCTCCTCGATGCGCCGGTTGGTGAATCCCGGTATTGGTCCGGCCGGTACGGACGACCAGAACCCGATGTTGACGTAGGTGTGCTGCGGACGCAGCGGGTACAGCGGCCAATGCTCGTCGGCGCGTAGTTGCAGCGGGCACAACCAGATCGGTTCGATCGGCACGTTGTCGAGGAACCAGTCCAGGAACGGCACGCACTGTTCGACGGGTACCTCGACGTCCTGCACCACCCGCTCCCGGGGCGGGCGGCCGTGATGTTTCTCGATGCGGTCGGCGATGTGGAAGCGCTGGTCGTATCCGATCAGCTTCCAGTAGAAGCTGCTGCGCCGGTAGCGCCGCGGCCACAGCCTTCTGATCAACGGATGCTGGGCACCGAAAGCCCGTGAGCACCAGAACCAGTCGGTATCCCAACGCCACAGGTAATCGGCGATGGTCAGCCGGTCGTGATCGATGTTCTGAATGGACCGGTAGTAGATGTCGCGACCGGTGTAATCGCTGACCGGGCCGGGCATGCGGGTCCGCGTCCCCAGACACAGATAGCTTTCTGCCGCGCTGAACACCACCCCGTCCAGGTAGTCCACGGCGGTGCCGTCGTAATCGCGGGTGTCGATGATGCGTTCCATCGTCGAGACCAGCTCGGTCAGCGAGTCGAAACGCAGGTGACGTAACGAGACGAACGGGTGCACAGGCTCCAGTTCGATCTTCAGCCTCACCGAGTAACCCAGCGTGCCATAGGAGTTGGGGAAAGCATGGAACAGATCGGGGTGCTGGTCGCGGCGTGCGGTCACGATCTCCCCTGCACCGGTGAGGATGTCGAGCTCGAGGACGGACTCATGCGGCAACCCGTTGCGGAAGGATGCCGACTCGATACCCAGTCCCGTGACCGCGCCACCGAGGGTGATGGTCTTGAGCTGGGGGACCACCAGCGGGGACAAGCCGTGGGGCAGTGTCGCCGCGACCACTTCCTCGTAGGTGCACATGCCCGACACATCGGCGGTGCGCGCCTGTGGGTCCACGGCGATGACACCGGTGAGGCCGGAGACGTCCAGTCCTGGGGCAGTCGAGGTCTCCCGCGTCCGGAACAAGTTGGACGTGGGTTTGCTCAGCCGCACAGTCGCTGTCGCGGGGATGGCGTGGTAACTCGCCAGAAGTCGCCGGACGCCCGCCTCGTGCACAGCTTGTGCGTCCTCCGCACCGACAGACACACATATACGCTAGTCCTCGGTCGCGGACCTTGCGACCGGACAGCTACGTGATGACGGGAGTTTTGCACTCATGGGACAGGTCAGCGCCTCCAGCACTGTGTTGATCAACGCCGAGCCGGACGCTGTGCTCGCCGCGGTTGCCGATTACCAGACGGTGCGGCCGAAGATTCTCTCCTCGCACTACAGCAATTACGCGGTGCTGCAGGGCGGTCAGGGCGCGGGCACGGTGGTGACCTGGAAGCTGCAGGCCACCGAGTCGCGTTCGCGCGATGTGAAGGCCAGCATCGATGTGGCAGGCAAGACCGTCATCGAGAAGGACGCCAACTCGTCGTTGATCACCAATTGGACGGTAGCGCCGGCGGGCACCGGGTCGACGGTCACCGTCAAGACCTCGTGGAACGGGGCCGGGGGCATCAAGGGATTCTTCGAGAAGACCTTCGCCCCGCTGGGTCTGCGCAAGATCCAGGCCGAGGTGCTGGAGAACCTGAAGAAGGAGCTCGAGGCCTAACTGGGCTTGTTGGCCAGCCAGGTCGCGATCCCGCGGGCCACGGCTTCGGCGAGCTTCTGGCGGCCGGCCTCGGACTCCATCAGCGCCGAGTCCGCGGGATTCTTCATGTTGCCGAGCTCGACCAGGATCGATGGGAACTGGGCCAGGTTCAGCCCGGCGATATCCGACCTCGGGTTCAGTCCGCCGGAACCGATGTAGTTCGACGGCGGGATGCCGGAACCCTGCAGTTGGTCACGCATGATCGTCGCGAATTGGACCGACGGGCCCGCCTGCACGGTGTTCAGCGGCGGTGAGGAGTAGAGCACGTGGAATCCGCGTCCGGTCGCGGGTCCGCCGTCGGCGTGCACGCTGACCACCGCGTCGGGGCGCAGGGCGTTGGCCATCGCGGCGCGCTCGTCGATGCACGGACCGAGGGCGTCGTCATTGCCGCGGGACATCGCGGTGCGCACGCCGTTGGCGTTCAGGATCGCCCGGACGCGCAGGGTCACGTCCCAGTTGAAGGTGTGCTCGGGATAACCAGAGTCGCTGGTCGTGCCGCTGGCCTGGCAGTCCTTGGTCCCACCGCGTCCGTTGGGGACCTGCCGACTGATCGAGGCGTCGTTGGCGCCGTTGTGGCCGGGGTCGAGGAAGACGATCTTGCCGGCGATGCTGTTCGGGGCGGCCACGGCGGTCGGGGCAGCGCCGGACGCGACGGCGAAGACGAGCGTGGCTGCCAGGGCACCGACACGCATGCTCTTGGGGACGTGCACGCCGCCACGGTAGTCGCGGTGGCGGCTAGTGTTGAGGGGCAAATCGCCTTGGGCTCGTAGCGCAACGAAGTCGAGACCGAGCCGCAATCAACCCGCAGTGCCAGCTTCGAGAAGGGATCCCCGATGCAACCCGGTGGTGGTCAGCCCGATATGTCGGCACTGCTCGCACAGGCTCAGCAGGTGCAGCAGCAGTTGATGGAGGCGCAGGAGGCGCTGGCCAATGCCGAGGTGCACGGCCAGGGCGGCGGCGGCCTGGTGCAGGTCACGATGAAGGGCAGCGGCGAGGTGATCGGCGTCGCGATCGACCCGAAGGTCATCGACCCCGCCGATCCGGAGACGCTTCAGGATCTCATCGTCGGTGCGCTCGCCGATGCGTCCAAGCAGGTCACGATCCTGGCCCAGACCCGGCTCGGTCCGCTCGCCGGCGGGCTGGGCGGCTTCGGGATCCCCGGAACGTAACTTGTACCGCCATGTTTGAGGGACCTGTTCAGGACCTGATCGACGAGCTCGGCAAGCTGCCGGGAATCGGTCCCAAGAGTGCGCAGCGCATCGCATTCCATCTGCTGTCGGTCGAACCACCCGATATCGACCGGCTGACCGCGGTGCTCGGCCGTATCCGTGACGGTGTGACCTTCTGCGCGGTGTGCGGCAACGTCTCCGATGCCGAGCGCTGCCGCATCTGTAACGACCCGCGCCGCGACGCGTCGCTGGTGTGCGTGGTCGAGGAGCCCAAGGACATCCAGGCCGTCGAGCGCACCCGCGAGTTCCGCGGCCGCTATCACGTGCTGGGTGGCGCATTGGATCCGCTGTCAGGAGTCGGGCCGGACCAGCTGCGCATCCGAGAACTGCTCAACCGCATCGGTGAGCGGGTCGACGGAGTCGATGTCGCCGAGGTGATCATCGCCACGGATCCCAACACCGAGGGGGAGGCCACGGCCACCTATCTCATGCGCATGCTGCGCGATATCCCCGGCCTGACGGTCAGCCGGATCGCCTCGGGTCTGCCGATGGGTGGGGATCTGGAGTTTGCCGACGAGCTGACGCTGGGTCGTGCGCTCGCCGGTCGCCGCGCGATGGTCTGACGCTCAGACGCGGCGCGGGGCGGCCAGCCGTTCCTTGCGCAGCAGATCGACCTCCGGCAGCTGCAGCGGTGGCAGCTCGCCGACCACCTGGGACAGCAGATGATCAGCCAGTTCCGGATTGCGCGCAAGGCACGGTCCGTGCAGGTAGGTCGCGACGACACTGCCCTGCACGGCACCGTCGTACCCGTCACCGGCGCGGTTTCCCGCCCCCTTGGTCACCGCGGCCAGCGGCTCGGCATCGGTGCCGAGAACCGTTCCGCCGCGGTGGTTTTCGAAACCGGTCAGCGGTTGGTTCAGTCCCGGTATCAGCGGTGTCGACGAGACCTCGCCGATGGTGCGGGCCTCCTGTGGCGAGGTCGTCACGTCGAGCAGGCCGACACCGTCGACACGTTCGCCCGCCGAGGTCTCATACCAGTGCCCGAGCACCTGGATGGCCGCGCAGATCGCCAGTACCGGCGCGCCCCGCACGGCGGCGCGCTGCAGTCCCGGATAGCGGATCAGGTGCTTGGTGGCCAGCCGCTGGGCATAGTCCTCGGCGCCGCCGAGGGTGTAGATGTCCAGCGAGTCGGGCACCGGGTCGGCCAGCGTGATCTCGATGATCTCGGCGTCGATGCCGCGCATCGCCAGGCGCCGACGCAGCACCACGGCGTTACCGCTGTCGCCGTAGGTACCCATCACATCCGGGAGTACCAGGCCGATCCGGATCATGACACCCGCCGGTTCAGCTGCAGGAAAGCGGTGTAGTTCGCGATCACCTCGACATGTCCGGGGGGACAGGATTCGATGGCCGCCACCGTATCGTGCACCAGCGTGTGCTCGACGCCGGCGTACCCGAGTCGCACCGCCAGATCCGTGCCGCGTTCGCCGGCCGCCACCACCTGCGTCTGCTCGAAATGCTCGAATCGCACATCCCACAACCAGGAAAGGTCCTCACCGTCGGGTACCTGTCCGTTGACCGAAATGACAACTCCCGCAGCATCTTTGTCGATCATGGACAGTGCCTCCTGCCAGCCGGCTGGGTTCTTGGCCAGCAGCAGCCGCGCGGTGTGGTTGCCGATCCGCACGGTGCGGTAGCGTCCGGCGACCTCGTCCACCGCGGCGACGGCGGTGACGGCGGCGGCCGGGTCGGCGCCCAGTGCGACCGCCGCCGCGACGGCCTGGGTGGCGTTGCCGCGGTTGGCGGCGCCGGGAAGGGCCAAGGCCATCGGCGCGGTGAAGCCTTGGGGGCCATGGATTTCGGCGTCATCGAAGAACCATTGCGGCGTGGGCCGCGTGAAATCCGTTCCGGTGGAATACCAGTGGTTGCCGTCGCGGACGATGATCTCGCCGCTGCGCGGGCAACTCACCGAATCGCCGGCCCATGATCCGCCGGCGGCAACCCACACCACATGGGGACAGTCGTAGGCGGCCGAGGTCATCAGCACGTCGTCGCAATTGGCGATGACGACCGCATCGGGATGCCGGGCCAGCCCGGATCTCAGTGTTCGCTCGATGTGATTGATTTCACCGACCCGATCCAGCTGGTCCCGCGACAGGTTCAGCAGGACGATCACCGCGGGGTGCACCGCATCACTCACGTGCGGGACGTGCATCTCGTCGACTTCCAAGGCGGCCAGTTCCGCCTTGCGGGTACCGGCCAGCGCGGCGACGAGTCCGGCGTCCATGTTGGCGCCCTCGGCGTTGGTGGCCACCGGGCCCATGGTGGCCAGTGCCGCGGCGGTCATCCTGGTGGTGGTGGACTTGCCGTTCGTGCCGGTCACGACGACGGTCCGGCGTCCTGCGCCGAGTTGGCCGAGGATGGACTTGTCGATCGACATGGCGACCAGGCCGCCGATCATGGCGCCCGCGCCGCGGCCGGTCACCCGCGATGCCCAGCGGGCGGCCGCACCGGCGCCCAGCGCCAACCGACCCCTGGGGCTGATTGCCCGGTGGCTGCGCTCCTGCTCGCCGGTCGAGACCATGAAGCGGATTTTAGGTGCCCGACACGCGGCAGTGCGATCCGGTGTTGTCGGACCACCGTGCAACCCTGGGGTCATGAGCCAGTGCTGGGGCCGGCCGGCGGCCGACGCGGGCGCCGGATGGGCCGTCGTGGATGTCGAGACGACGGGTTTCCGGCCGGGCCAGGCTCGGGTGGTCAGCGTCGCCGCGCTGGCAGTCGGTGACGACGGCAGCGTCGAGCACAGCATGTCCTCGCTGCTCAATCCCGGGGTCGATCCCGGCCCCACCCATGTGCACGGTCTGACCTCCGACATGTTGGCGGGGCAACCGACCTTCGCCGATATCGTCCCGCAGCTGATGGAGGTCCTGCACGGACGCACGATGGTCGCGCACAACGTGGCCTTCGACTACGCCTTCCTGGCTGCCGAGGCCGAATTGGTCGGGGCGCAGCTGCCCACCGACACGGTGATGTGCACCGTCGAATTGGCCCGCAGGCTGAATCTTGGCACCGAGAATCTGCGGTTGGAAACGTTGGCGAGGCATTGGGGTGCCACCCAGTTGCGCCCGCACGACGCCCTCGATGACGCCCTGGTCCTCGCCCAGATCCTCAAACCGGCGCTGGTGCAGGCGCGCGAACGACGCTCATGGCTGCCGATCCGCCCCGTGAGCCGACGGATCTGGCCCAACGGCCGGGTCACCCACGATGAGCTGCGCCCGCTGAAGGTGCTTGCCGCCAGGCTGCCCTGCGCCTTCCAGAATCCGGGCCCCTATGTCGCCGGCCGTCCGCTGGTGCAGGGCATGCGCGTGGCGTTGTCCGCCGAGATGACCCGCACCCACGAAGAAGTCATCGAGCGGATCCTCGATGCGGGGCTGGCGTACGCCGAGAACGTCGATCAGCAGACGTCGCTGGTGGTCTGCAACGCCACGGAGCCGGAGCAGGGTAAGGGCTTCCAGGCGGCCGATCTGGGCATTCCGTTGGTCGGCGATGCCGAGTTCATGGCGATGATCGACCGTGTCGCCGGCGGCACCGATGTCGAGCCGTTCGTCGATGCCACCGCCGACGGCGATCAGTTCGCGTTGTTCTGACGCGCTGCCCGGTTCACCGCTGAGACCACCGCCCGCAGCGACGCGGTCGTGATCGAGGTGGCGATACCGACACCCCATACCGTGCGGCCGTCGATGGATGCCTCGACATAGGCGGCGGCTTGGGCCTCCTCGCCGGAGGACATCGCATGCTCGGAGTAATCCAACACGTTGACGTTGAACCCGATGGCGCCCACGGCGTCCACGAACGCCGCCAGCGGTCCGTTGCCGGCACCGACGATCTCGCGTTCCTCACCGTTGACCTTCACGACCGCGGTGATGGTGTCGGTGCCGCCGTCGACCTCGGCGGCGTCCACCTTCTGTCGGATGCGTTCCAGCGGAACGATCGGCTGCAGGTACTCCTGTGAGAACGCGTCCCAGATCTCCTTGGGCGAGACCTCGCCGCCTTCGCCGTCGGTGATCTGCTGGATGGCCTGGCTGAATTCGATCTGCAGTCGTCGCGGCAGCGCCAGCCCGTGGTCGGCCTTCATGATGTAGGCGACGCCGCCCTTGCCGGACTGTGAGTTGACCCGGATCACGGCCTCGTAGGTGCGCCCGACGTCCTTGGGGTCGATCGGCAGGTACGGAACCTGCCACAGGATATCGTCGACATCCGAATCCTGTTCGTCGGCAGACACTTTCATCGCGTCCAGGCCCTTGTTGATGGCGTCCTGGTGGCTGCCGGAGAACGCTGTGTACACCAGATCGCCACCGTAGGGGTGACGCTCGTGCACCGGCAGCTGGTTGCAGTACTCGACCGTGCGGCGGATCTCGTCGATGTTGGAGAAGTCGATCTGCGGATCCACGCCGCGGCTGAACATGTTCAGGCCCAGCGTCACCAGGCAGACGTTGCCGGTGCGCTCGCCGTTGCCGAACAGGCACCCCTCGATCCGGTCCGCCCCGGCCTGGTAACCCAATTCGGCTGCCGCAACGGCGGTTCCGCGGTCATTGTGTGGGTGCAGGCTCAGGATGATGGAGTCGCGCGGGGTCAGGTGCCGGTTCATCCACTCGATCGAATCGGCGTACACGTTGGGGGTCGCCATCTCGACGGTGGCGGGCAGGTTGATGATCAGCGGTACATCGGGTGTGGGCTTGACGATCTCGGCAACGGCATTGCAGACGTCGACGGCGTACTCCAGCTCGGTGCCGGTGTAGGACTCCGGCGAATACTCGAAGCGCCACTGGGTGTCCGAGTACTTCTTGGCCTCCTCGACGCACATCCGCGCGCCGTCGGTGGCGATCGCCTTGACCGCGTCACGGTCGGCGCGGAACACCACGCGGCGCTGCAGGATCGAGGTCGAGTTGTAGAAGTGCACGATCACCTTCGGCGCGCCGGAGCACGCCTCGAAGGTACGGGTGATCAGTTCCGGCCGGCACTGTGTCAGCACCTGGATGGTGACATCTTCGGGAATGGCACCCTGCTCGATGATCTCGCGCACGAAGTCGAAATCGGTCTGACTGGCCGACGGGAAACCGACCTCGATCTCCTTGTAACCCATGCGCACCAGCAGGTCGAACATCCGGCGTTTGCGGGCCGGGCTCATCGGATCGATCAGTGCCTGGTTTCCGTCACGCAGATCCACCGCACACCAGGACGGAGCGGTGTCGATGACCTTGTCCGGCCAGGTCCGGTCGGTCAGGCGGATCGGCTCGACCTCTTCGGCGAAGGATCGGTACCGGTTCACCGGCATGGACGAGCCGCGCTGGGTGTTCCAGGCCGGCTGGCCGGGGTTGGGGGCGCCCGCGGGGGTGTTGATGGTGCGCACCGACGAGAAGGCGTCGGGGGAATCTACTGAGGACTTGCTGAAGCTGGTCATTGTGGTGGCTCCGGGGTCTTGTGGTTGCTATCAGACCGGCGCATCGCGAAAACCCGCGACGGGAAGCCAGTCTGGATCAGACCCCGTCGCGGCGTCCGAGAAGGAGCACACGCTGCACGTCGGCAACTGTACTCCGGGTGGCGCGTCAGCCAAAACGGCGCCCGCGAATTGGTGCGACCCAGGGTTGTGAACCCGGCTTAGGGTGCTAAGGGAGGCGAACCAGTTGGGGGTGAGATGAGCGGGTCGGTCGAGGTGATCACCTCGGAACTGCACGTCGCGGCTGGTCGATTGCGCGCATCCGCTCAGCGCCTCCAGGACGGTCTGTCGTCGGTCGACCTGGAGACCGGCAACCTGCTGTCATCAGGTTGGAAGGGCGAGGCCGCCACCGCGTTCGAGAAGTACTGGGATCAGTGGCATAACGGGGCGGGGCAGGTGGTCCGCGCGCTGCAGACCATGTCGGATGCTCTGGACGAGGCGGGCCGGGTTTACGCGGCCCAGGACGAAGAGGCCGGTCGGGCGCTGGACTCGTCCATGCAGGGCGGAGGTGGTGGCGGTACCGGCAGCGGAGGCGGCGGTGGCAGTCCGGCGGGTGGCGCTGCGCCGGCTGCTGCTGCGTCCTCGGCCGGCGCGGGGAGTGGGCAGGCCGGCGGTGCTGGTGCGAGTGCCCCAAGCCTGGCCGACTCGATGAATCTCGGCCAGGTGGTGCAGCCGTTGTCGCAGCTGGGAGCGATTCCCGCGCAGATGGCGGGCCAGTTGACCGCGGGCCTGGTCCAAGCCGGACAGATTGCGGCCGGGGCGGCCCAGCAGGCGGTGCAGGCGGGTATCGAGATGGCCCAGCAAGCCGATGCGGCGGCCGCCGAGAAGGCGCAGGAAGAAGCCCAGGACGGGGAAGAAAAGCCCGAGGCGCAGACGCCCGAGGGAGCGTCGGCCGGTGCCGAGCCGGGTTCGGCCGCGCCGGTGAAGCCCGAGCGCGCGGATCCCGGCACGTCGGGTCCCGAGTCCGCGTCCGGTAGGAGGTTGTGATGACGAAGCTGGTGGTGGACTTTCCACAGTTGCAGGGCGCCATCGACCATATGGCGGAATTCGGCCGCGAGGTGGCCGAGGTGCTCGAAGAGATCGACCAGGCGGTCGCTGCGCTGCGCGCCAACTGGGAGGGGCAGGCGTCGGACACCCAGGCGCAGACCCAGCAGCAGTGGGAGGACGGGGCCGAGCAGATGAAGACATCGCTGGAGTCACTGCGCCAGGTCGCCGACAATGCGCGCAAGAACTACGCCGACGCTGTCGACAAGAACGGGAAGATGTGGGCGGGCTGATTCGGTGCGGATCGAGGTAGACCCACAGACCCTGATCGATGCCGGCAAGAACGTCGGTGCGCTGGGGACACAACTCGGGGCGCTCTCGGATGCGATGAGTCAGGTGCTCTCCAGCGGTATCGCATCCGGGACCGACCCCGCCGGACTGAACTTCGGCATTGGGTACGGCCGGCAGGCGGATCAGTTCGGTAAGTATCTGGCCGACCTCGCCAATGCCTTCAAAAGTGTCGGGTTGATGCTGGAAGCCACCGGCATGAACTATCAGCATGCCGACCAGGCGTCGGTGGCGGGCGGGGCGGGTCCCACTGGTTCGGTCAGCGGTGAGCAGGCCGAGACCAAGGCCGGAGATGCCCCATACGCATCGGTGACGGGTATGGTGCCACCGCCGCCCAAGTGGTGGCTCATACAGCCGTTGCTGAACATGGTTCCGCTGTTCGGGATGGCGCTGACCTGGCCGACCGGTAATTCGGCAATGATGAATCTGACTGCGGCGCAGTGGTCCAACATCGGTCGCGGACTGAAAGTGTTCGAGCCCGCTCTGCAGTCGGCGGCCACCCTGGCGGGCGCGCAGGATATTCCAGAGGTTGGCGACATCAAGAAGGCCCTGCAGGACCTGGGTGATGGCGCGACCAAGTTAGCCGGCATTGCCGACCAACTCTCCACGACCATCACCGATTTCGCTCGCGGAGTTCAGGAGACCCAGGACGCCATCCGGCGACTGCTGGACCGGATCTCGCTGGAAGGCCTATGGGACACGGTCACCGGATTCTTCACCGGTGAGGGCGAGGACACGCTCCGACAGATCGCCAAGGATGTCGGCACCGTACTGGAGAACTTCCAGAATCAACTGCAGGGCGTGCTGGGCCTTCTCGAGGAGCTGGGAAACCTGCTCGGCGAGGCGGCCGACTCGTTCCAGAAGTGGATTCGACCGATCCTGGTGGGCACCTTCGGCGAAGAAGCCGGCAATCTGATGGCCGATGGCCTGAAGATCTACACCGGTTTGCAGGTGGGTGTGGGCGTTGCGGCTATCGGGCTGGTCTCCGGGACGCTGGCCCTGGCCGATCCTGACACCTGGAAGGGGATGGCGGACACGGCGATCATGATCGCCAAGGATCCGTGGAAGGTCGACGATGTCGTCAAGGAATCCCTTGGCCAGTTCCTCGCGGTCGACAAGATCACGGGAGAGAACCCCGAACGTGGCTTCGGGGAGGCCGCCGGCAACATCGCGTCGTTGTTCCTGCCCGGGGGGATCTTCGCCAAGGGCGGTGCCGTAGCCAAGGGGCTTTCCGCGACGCGCCGTCTGTTCGAGAAGGGTGAACTCGGTCCACTCGAGCGGCTGCCGGGCCTTGACGGGACTCGGAGGACTGAGCTTCCCGATCTGCCGGATAACCCTGGAGCACCTCATCTTCCGGAGTTCACCCCGCCGCCTGGAGTGCCGCCGTCGGTGGTGAATCCGCCGGGGGGAAGTCCGGGAAGCCCGAGCGGTGGCCCGTCGGTGCGACCGCAGACCGGTGAACCGGGTGGGCCGTCCTCGAGGGGCTCCGGTCCTGGGGCGGAAAATGTGCCGTCGCCCAATGGTTCTGCTCCACATCATGATGGCGCAGGCCCGGGCTCTCCGTCATCCGGTGGGCCGGCGCCCACCGGTGGCAGTCCGACCCACGGTGGCGGTGAGGGGTCCGGCGGTTCAGCATCGGGTGGCCCTGTACCGACAGGCGGGTCGCCAACCCATGGTGGCGGTGATGGGCCGTCGAATGGCACGCACCCGTCGCCGCCGGTCAGCTCCCCGGCTGACTCGCCGGGTTCGGACGGTCCGAGCAAGCCGGGTAATGACGACAGGCCCGATCCGGCGACTGGTGGCGGCGGGTCGAACTCGGGCAGCGGCGACGGGCCGGGCGGTGGCTCGTCGGGTGGCGGTGACAGGTCGGGGGATTCGTCGGGTGGGTCGGAGCCCGGTGGCGATTCATCGAACGGGGTGGGATCGGGTCCGAACGGCGATGGGTCGAGTGCTGATCCGGGCATGTCGCAGAGTCCAGGCAGCGCGGATGGGCAGCCGCCCACCCACGGTGAGCATGGTCCGTCCGGTCCGGGTGACGACGGACGCACCTATACGATGTCCGACGGGAGCTCCCACCAAACATCTTTCGCTCCAGAACAACTCGGAGACAACCAACGCGTGAGTGACGCTCTGGAGCGCAACGGCGTCAGTCGGGACGACTTCATCGATCTCGTCAACCGGCCCATCGACTCGCTGTCACCCGAAGAGCGGGATCTCATCACCGCGGTGCGCGATGATCTGCCCGCGCCGGGAATCGACACTGTGATGCAGAAAGTGATACCACCAGGTGAATTCGATGCCGACGGCATCTTCAAGCCAGGGGGAGCCGACAACTACCTCGGAGGTGCGTACGCTCCAGACGGTATGCGTGGCGCAGTCACGATTGCGGACGACACCGCGCACTTGGGCACTCCGGGCATGATTCACGACGGTCTGCGCCTTGATTACGACAAATCGGCGTTCACGCCGAATGACGCCAACGCCCACGTCATTCGATTCCAGACAGACCCCGCCTCTTCCGGTTCGTACGACGTGCCAAGGCACTCCAGCATGGGCGGCAGCGGAGATTATGACGGATGGGGTGACCCGTTCACCGGCAACGGGTTCACCAAAGCCGGTGATGACGTAGTACCGGAGTACGGTGCGAACGACATCAGAATGCGAGAAGGTGCAGAAATGTGGGAGATTCTCGATGACGGAACTCAGCGCCTCGTAGCCGTGCTGCAGCGGGACGCGGACGGTAACGCGAGTTGGTTACGATTCGCTGAACCCAAATGATGAGTATGCCTGTGACCGGTGCCGTAGCTGAGTACCGTGGCTCGCGGTACCGCGTGCTGTTCGGAAACTCCGAGTGGTACGCGCTGCGCGTCGATTGCGATGTCGAGATACCGGACGCGATTGCACGTGGTGAGCGACGTTTGCCGCCGGCGGGCACCGAGCAGTGGGCGAAGGTCCCCATCAGTGCGATTGACGGAGTCGTGGATATCCGCGTCAAGGGCATCGTCCGGGGCGAGAAAGTCTCGCTACAGAGTCAGCTGTCTGATGGGCGCATTCAAGTGGGTTTCGTCGGCTCGCCGGCGGCGGCAGAGAAGCTCGGCTTGGAGGGTGACCAACATATGGGCTGGATCGGGTTTTTCGATCCTGATGAATTCAGTGACATCCAGGTGGAAGAAACGCGCCGTGGCTGAATCATTGGTTCTGCAAAAGCTCCTCAACACCACTCAGGCCACATCCATCGTCCAGGCCGGGGCAGACCAGGTCGGCGGATACGTGAGCGCAGCGTCGGCGGTGGCCGGTTTGCGGACCCCGGCTGACCTCTTGGCGGCTCACGGTATCGACGCCTCTCCGGAGTTCGTTGATGTGGTGCGATTCGAGCAACCGCGCCTGACGAACTTCACCGTGCCGCCAGTGGGGGAAAGACCGTGGCCGACCTTTCCGACCGGATTTCTGCGCGGAGACTCGTTCGCCCCGGTGTGGCTCATGAGTCGGACGCGTTATTCGTACGGCGCTGAGTACTGGAGGATTCGCCACGACGGGGAGCAGAAGGTCCTTTCTCGCTACGAAGGTGCGGCGCGCGGGTGGATAGGCGCCCAGCGATGGCGGCCGCCGAGTCCCATCGTGGGAACTCTTGCCAAATGGCAGAACGCCGAGTTCTTCGCCGACGTTGTCGCGGATTCGGTTCTATTGACGAGTCTCGGCCAGGAAGCCCCCGCTGGTTTCGACCTTGTTCACCCCGGAGTTTGGTCAGCGACGGTTCCGCTAGCCGACTGTGAGGTTTTCGAGCGAGTGATTACAGCGGAACTCGACGGTGTGCCTGTTCGGTTGCTTCAAAACACCGGAGGCCGTGCCGATGTGCTGCTTCTCACCGACGAACCGGACGTGGCCGAAAGTGTGGGGGCCGGACTGGTCGAGTCAGCGGTTTATGAACTGGAGGTCAGCGCTGACCGCTTGGTGAATCTGCGGGGCGTCGACAATCTGCTTGTGCTTGACAATGGCTGACGAGACCTTCCGAAGCCACTGGCAGTCGCAGGAATACGAAAAATGATGACGGGCTTTGTGGATGAGATCGAGGCAACAATCGGCCGGATACTGTCCGATCGAGGACTCGTGCTTATCGAAACCTTCGATGGATCTGATAGTGGCGGACGCAAGTTGAACGTCGCGTACTTTGCGAATTCTGAGTGCAAGATTCAGATCTACTACTGGGCGCGCGAGGCTGAAACCAATTGCATGATTGGCCTGCCTGACGCGCCGAATGAGTTCGGCCTCCTGAGCAAGTCCAAGAAGTGGCAGTTCTTGACGAGATTCGTAAAGAAGCCTGACCTTCCGCTGGCTGAGATTGCCGAACAGGCGCGGTTGGAGCTCGTGAGCTTTGCGAACCCGCTCGAGTGGGTCGGAGATCGAATCGACCGCTTTTACGACGTGGCGCTGGCAGGCATGAAGAAGAGGTATGGCGGTTAGCGACCTTGATACCGTCCTGATCCGCTGACTGCAGTGGGGAACACCGCCACCGCCAGTCATCGAAATGCGAGGGTTCGCTGCGGTTTCAGACCAATATGCGTGGGCTTGAACGCTCAGACCGGCGAAAGAGCCAGCAATCTGGCCGATTGGAGAAAGATCGTGGCCTACTTCACTCTCACAAGCATCGACTACGACCAGTCCGGTGGCGGGCTGGGATACGCAATTCCTGAGTTCCAGAGCCAACTCCCGCTGAAGGTCAGAGCAACACGACAGATGGCCGGGTCGGACCGCGATGACTACTTCTTCGGTATCACCGAGCGCGAGCTGAGGTTCCATCCACAGCCCGGATTCGACTGGACGCGGGCGCAGCGTGAGTACATCGGGGTGGACGAAGCCGGCCATTTTCTCGTCGTCCGCGGGCTCATCATCTGCAGCCTGTTCGCCGGAACACAGGTGCACTCGGGGATGCGCGACTTTGCCGTCAGGGTGGCTGTGGTCGTGGACAACACCCTTTACGGCGATGAGCGATTGTCATTCGACAAGTGCGAGTATGTGGGTCAAGGCACCATCGACGACCTGCCGGAGCCACCGCAGAACGGCGGGGCCGAAGCTCATTAGCCACGCAATGTTCCTCTGACAGCGGCGTCGCGCCTATATATCCACGACGGTGCTGTCAGCGGAACATTGCGAGCGGCAACCGCTCCTAAACCTGCGAATCCGGGAACGCGATCACCGACAGGAAGCGGATCGGCAACTCCACCAGGTCCACCGGGCCGTGTGCGCCCTCGCCGTCGATCTGCAGCGAATCGCCGGGGTGCAGCGTGTACACCGAGCGGCTGTGGCTGTAGTCCATGACACCCTCGAGCATGTAGATGAACTCGGTGCCGGGATGCTGGAACAGCGGATAGGTCTGACTCTTCTCGGTCAGCGTGACATGCAGGCATTCCAGTCGCTTGTGCTCGCCGCGTAGTGAGCTCAGCAGTTGGTACTCGTGGCCCTGCTTGGTGCCGTTGCGCACGATCGCCGCTCCGGTCCCGGCTTTGACGAACGCCGCGGGCCGCTCCACGTCGGCCCCGCGGAACAGGCTGGTCACCGGCACGTCCAGGCCGCGGGCCAACAGGGCCAGCGTGGACAGGCTGCACGAGGTCTGCGCGTTTTCGATCTTGGACATCATGGCCTTGGAGATCCCCACCCGCGCCGCCATCTCGGCGACGGTCAGACCGTGCTGCTGACGCAGTTGGCGCACGTTGCGACCGATCGCGGCCTCGAATTCCAGCTCCTCGACCGGCTCCTGCGGGTCCCGTTCGCGGGCGGTCCCGGACTGGTTGCGAAGGAGCGGAACGTCGCTCACGGTGGGCCCCCTGTGCTCTAGCGCATCTCCCCGGCTCCGACGTATGGATACGGGCTCCTGAGCAGTGTGCCATCGGCGAACCGGGACAGTGCAAAGTCGGTCTCCGGAATGCGCGGGTCGGAGCTGGCACCCTCGGTCACCAGGTCGGCCACCAGCCGCCCCACCGCGGGGGCAATCTTGAACCCGTGCCCGCTGAACCCGGCCGCGACGATCAGGCCGCCCAACCCCCCGGCGGAGATCACCGGGTTCCAGTCCGGTGTGACGTCATAACAGCCCGCGTAGCTCCCCGAGATCGACGCATCGACCAGGCCGGGAAAACGGTCACCGACCTTCTGCACGGTCATCTCGACGAAGCTGTCGGTGGCCCGGTTCAGGTAATCGTCGGGATCGGCATCCTCACAGTGTGCGAGATCGCTGTTGCCGAAGAGGATCTCCCCGCCGAGCTCGGGCCGCACATACTGCAGGGAGACCAGATCCGAGAACACCGGCACCGGCCCCAGGTCCAGCCCCGGGGAGATCGTGACGATCTGTTCCCGCACCACGCGGATGGGCACCTCGACACCGACTTGGGCCAGGAACGGTCGCGTCCACGCGCCGGCGGCGACCACGACGGTACCTGCGGACACCTGCGTCCCGTCGGCCAGCCGGATGCCGGTGACCCGGTCGCCGTCGAGCAGTAGCTCGGTCACATTGGCGCCCTGCCTGATTCGCACACCGGCGGCACGGGCGGACACGGCGAAGGCCTGCGCGGTCTGGTAGGCGTCACCGTATCCGCCGCGGGCCTCCCACCCGAACGCCGCGAACGGCTCGAGGTTCGCCGACGGCCACATCGCGGCCACCTCGGCGGCGTCGATCTCCTCGGTCTGCACACCGACCGCGCGCTGCGCGGCCAGGCTGCTGCGCAGCGCCTGCACATTGGGTTCACCGACCCCGACGACGTATCCGGTCTGCCGGAAGCCGATATCGGTCGCGTGCTCACCGAGGAACTGTTCGGGCTTCTCGAAGACGTCGAGACTCGAGGTCGCCATCGCCGCCAACGAGCTGACCCCGTAGTGGCAGCGCACGATCCCGCTGGACTTGCCGGTCATACCCGAGCCGACGGTGTTGCGCTCGGCCACGAACACATCGGTGACCCCACGCTGGCTCAGCGCCCATGCCGTCGCGGCACCCTCCAACCCGCCGCCGACGATGACGACGTCTGCGGTGTCACTCACTGGCCCGGTATCCAGTTCGTTCCGGCCAACGGCACCCGGGCCATGGCGGCGGCCTCGATGGTGATGGCCACCAGGTCCTCGGGTTCCAGATGGGTGACGTGGGCCTTACCGCACGCCCGGGCGATGGTCTGCGCCTCCATGGTGAGCACCCGCAGGTAGTTGGCCAGCCGGCGGCCGCCCTCGATCGGGTCGAACCGGGCGGCCAGTTCGGGATCCTGGGTCGTGATCCCTGCGGGGTCGCGCCCGTCCTGGAAGTCGTCGTAGAAACCGGCCGCGCTACCCAGCTTGCGGTACTCCTCCTCGTACCGGGGGTGGTTGTCGCCCAGGGCGATCAGCGCCGCGGTGCCGATGGCGACGGCATCGGCACCGAGTGCCAGCGCTTTGGCGACGTCCGCGCCGGTGCGGATGCCGCCCGAGACGATCAATTGCACACCGTGCCGATGCACGTCGAGTTCCTGCAGAGCCTGCACGGCCTGGGGGACAGCGGCCAAGGTCGGGATGCCGACGTGCTCGATGAACACATCCTGGGTCGCGGCGGTACCGCCCTGCATGCCGTCGACCACGACCACATCGGCTCCGGCGTGGACGGCCAGCTTCACGTCGTAATAGGTGCGGGTGGCACCGACCTTGACGTAGATGGGCTTCTCCCAGTCGGTGATCTCCCTCAGCTCGTTGATCTTGATGGTCAGATCATCAGGGCCGGTCCAGTCGGGATGCCGGCACGCGCTGCGCTGGTCGATTCCTTCGGGGAGAGTCCGCATACCCGCGACCCGCTCGGAGATCTTCTGCCCCAGCAGCATTCCGCCGCCCCCGGGCTTGGCGCCCTGCCCCAGCACGATCTCGATGGCATCGGCCTTGCGCAGATCGTCGGGATTCATCCCGTAGCGCGACGGCAGATACTGATAGACAAGGTTCTTGCTCTGACCGCGCTCCTCGGGCGTCATCCCGCCGTCACCGGTGGTCGTCGAGGTGCCGGCCTCACTGGCTCCGCGGCCGAGCGCCTCCTTGGCCGGTCCGGACAGTGCGCCGAAGCTCATTCCGGCGATGGTGACCGGGATATCGAGGTGCAGAGGGTGTTTGGCGTGTCGGGAACCGAGCACCACATCGGTGCCGCAGCGTTCCCGGTAGCCCTCCAGGGGGTACCGCGACATCGACGCACCCAGGAACAGCAGGTCGTCGAAATGTGGTAACGGGCGTTTGGCACCCCAGCCGCGGATATCGTAGATGCCGGTCTCGGCGGCGCGCTGGATATCGGCGATGGTGTTGCGATCGAAAGTGGCGGATTCACGCATCAGTAGGCACTCGCATTGTCGACGTGGAAGTGATACAGATTTCGGGCCGAGCCGTACCGGCTGTATTCGGACGTGTCATCGGAAAACCCGGCTGCAGTGAGCAATTCGGCAAGCTCGGAGTGGTGCTCGGGACGCATGTCCTTCTTGATGCAGTCCGCACCGAGCGAAGCGACCGCGCCTCGGACGTAGATGTGCGCCTCGTAGATCGAGTCGCCGAGCGCCTCACCGGCATCGCCGCGGACCACGAGCCTGCCGGCCTGGGCCATGAATGCGCTCATGTGACCGATGCTGCCGCCCACCACGATATCGACGCCCTTCATCGAGATGCCGCAGCGGGCGGCGGCATCACCCTCGATGACGAGCAGACCGCCGTGCGCGGTGGCGCCGGCCGATTGTGAGGCGTTGCCGGTCACCCGGACCTGACCGCTCATCATGTTCTCGGCCACACCGGTGCCCGCGTTGCCGTTGATGAGGATCTCGGCGTGCTGGTTCATCCCGGCCGCGTAGTAACCGACGTGTCCGTTGACGGTCACCTGCACCGGGGCGTCCAGACCGACGGCCACATTGTGCGCGCCGTCGGGATTGTCGATGACGTAGGCGCTACCTGCCCCTGCGTCGTGCAGTGCCTTGTTGACCTCGCGCAACGGTGTCGTGCGCAGGTCGTAATGCACTGACTGGGTTGTCATCTCGTCCATGCGTAGACCACCTCCGGCTCCGGTTCCCAGATCTTGGCCGCCCCGACTCCGGGCAGCCCGGACAGCGCTCGGTACTCGCTGGCCATGGCCACCCAGTCGGGCGTCTCGGCGATCACCGCCGGCTTACAGGCGATGGCGTCGCGCACCACGGCGAACGAATCGTGGTTGGACACCAGCAACGTGTAGAAGCCGTCGAAGGTGGCGCACAGTTCCTTCAGCGCGGTCTCGACATCCCGGCCGGCGGCCAGTTGCTGTGCGACGAACCGGGCACCCACCTCGGTGTCGTTCTCGCTGTCGAAGACCACCCCCGCGCGTCGGAGATCGCGCCGGATCGTGGCGTGATTGGCGAAGGACCCGTTGTGCACCAGGCATTGTTGAGGTCCGACGGTGTAGGGGTGGCAACCCGAGGGGGTCACCGCCGATTCCGTGGCCATCCGGGTATGCCCGACTCCCTGCCACCCTTGCGCCGCGGACAGTCCCCAGGCCTTGGTGAGTTCGCGCGGATGGCCGACGCCCTTGAGGACCGCCAGATCCGCTCCGAAGCCGGCGATCAGCGCCGTCGGGTATGCCGCGCGCACCCGTTCCAGCAGATCCTCCGACGGCGTGTCCGCCGCGAGCAGGTAGGTCGAATCGACCTGGACGACCTCGACATCGGGACCGAGGTCGGGCACATGGTCCAGGTCGGTCACCGACACACATCCGCGCCCCGGCGGCGACCACGACGGATCGCCGTAGACCGCCACTCCGGCGGAATCGGCTCCCCGATCGGCCATTTCGCCCAGCATCTCCGCGAGCAGTTCCCCCAACCGTGGGTAGAGCTGCGGAGTGCGCAGGTGCAATCCGACTATCCCGCACATACGTTGTCTTCCTTGTCTTCTCAGAATGCCGTGAGGTACGAGTCGATCTCCCACGGCGTGACGGTGCCGTGGTAGGTGAAGAACTCCTCGCGCTTGATGTTTGCGAAGTAGCCGGACACGCCCTCGCCTGCGGCGTCGAGCACCCCGGCGACCACCGGGTCGGCGTCGAGTTCGTCGATGGCGTGCAGCAGCGTGGGCGGCAGGTTTGCCGGCCCCTGTGCGCCCACGGTGCCCGGATCGAGGCTGCGCTTGATGCCGTCGAGTCCGGCACCCAGCGCGGCGGCGATCGCCAGATAGGGGTTGGCCGAACCGTCTCCGCCGCGCAGTTCGATGCGCTGGTTGTCCGGTACCCGGATGTAGTGGGTGCGGTCGTTACCGCCGTAGCTGGGTTTGCGCGGTGCCCAGGAGGCGCCCGAGGTGGTGCTGGTGGCCCCGGTCCGCTTGTAGGAGTTGACCGTCGGTGCGATGACCGACTGCAACGCGCAGGCGTGATCCAGGATGCCCGCGATGAAACCGTAGGCAGTCGCCGACAGGCCCAAGCCCTTATCGTCGGTGTCACAAGGGAACACCGGTGTGCCCCCACTGGTGAGCGACAGGTGGAAGTGCAAGCCCGATCCGGTGCGATCGCCGAACGGCTTGGGCATGAAGGTGGCGATCATGTCGCGTTCGGCGGCGATCATCGACAACAGATAGCGCAGCGTGACGACGCGGTCAGCGGTCACCATGGCCTCGGCGAAGGCGAAGTTCTGCTCGAACTGCCCGTTACCGTCCTCGTGGTCGTTGGCGTAGTTGGACCATCCCAGGCTGTTCATCGCCGTCGAGATGTCGGTCAGGTGCTCATACATCCGGGTGACACCGCGCGCGTCGTAACAGGGTTGTGCGGCCGTGTCATCGGCGTCGGCGGTGACAAGACCGCCCTCGGGAGTGCGGCGCAGCAGGAAGTACTCGACCTCGGCGCCCACCCACGGTTCGAAGCCGGCGTCGGCGGCCTGGGCCACCAGGTTCTTCAGGATGACCCGCGGCGCGTACGGCCATGGCGCGCCGTTGACATGGGGGTCGCAGTGCACCAGGGCCAGCCCTTCTTTGATGAAGGGGATCGGCGTGAACGACGACGGGTCCGGGATGGCGATCAGGTCGGGATCCTTGGGTTCCTGGCCCATGGCGCCGACGGCGTAGCCCGCGAAGCCGACGCCCTCGGTCGCCAGCTGGTCAACGGCTTCGACGGGAACCAGTTTGGCGCAGGGCTTTCCGCGCAGGTCGACGAACAGCGCGAGGATGAATCGGGTGCCGTGTTCTTCGGCGAGGGTGGCGAGATCGGTGGTCATGGTTACCAGAACTTTCGTCATCTTGTTATGACTCGTCTCTTTGTAAGAAACAGAGTATCACTGTGTGAAACACGTGCAAGCCGAGGAAACCCCGACGACCCGAGGTCGCCGGGGAATCATCGGGAACCTCAGGCCAATTCGAACTCGTAGGCCGAATCGCGGTGGAACGTGGCGTCGATACCCTTCTCCTCCTCGTCGGGGGAGATGCGGATGCCCATGGTCTTCTTGATGGCGAAGGCGATGACGAAGGCGATGCCGAACGAGTAGGCCATCACCGCGCCCGCCGCCACGGCCTGCTTCCAGAGCAGATCGATACCGCCGCCGTAGAACAGCCCGTTGACGCCGTTGGGCATCCCCTCGCTGGCGAACAGGCCGATCAGCAGTGTGCCGATGACACCGCCGACCAGGTGCACGCCCACCACGTCCAGGGAATCGTCGTAGCCGAACTTCTCCTTGAGCCCGACCGCGTAGACGCAGATGGCTCCGGCGATACCGCCGACGAAGATGGCGCCGATGGGCGTGACCGCACCACACGCCGGGGTGATGGCGACGAGACCGGTGATGGCGCCCGACGCCGCGCCGACGCCGGTGACATGCCCGGTCTTGATCTTCTCGACCGCCAGCCAGGCCAGCACGGCCGCACAGGTCGCCACGAACGTCGTGACCATGACGATCGCCGCCGAATTACCCGCCGCCAGTGCCGAGCCGCCGTTGAACGCGTACCACCCGGCCCACAGCATCCCGGCCCCCAGCAGGGTCAGCGGGACGTTGTGCGGCTTGCGCAGCTGGCCGAACATGGCGGACTTGCCGAGCACGATGGCCAGCGCCAGGGCCGCGGCGCCCGCGTTGATGTGCACCGCGGTGCCGCCGGCGAAGTCGACCGCGCCGAGGGTGTTGGCGATCCAGCCACCCACCGAGTTCTCGGTGACGACACCGTCGAATGCGAAGACCCAATGCGCGACCGGGAAGTAGACCAGCACCGCCCAGACCGCCGCGAAGATCATCCAGGCGCCGAACTTCATCCGGTCGGCCACCGCGCCGGAGATGAGGGCGACCGTGATGGCCGCGAAGAGCGCCTGAAACAGCGCGAACAAACTGATCGGCAGCCCGGACAACGTGGTCATGGGCTCCAGCAGGTTCGTCATCCCTGCGAATTCGGTGATGTTGCCGACGAAGCCCCCGACGGACGTGCCGAACACCATCGAGAATCCGAACAGCACCCAGAGCAAGCCGACCACCGCGACGGCGCCGAACGTCATCATCATCATGTTGGTCGAGCTCTTGACCGAGACCATGCCGCCATAGAACAACGCGAGGCCGGGGATCATCAGCGTCAGACCGATGATGCAACACAGAATGAAAGCCGTGGTTCCTGTATCCATCTACATCTCCTGGAATGCGCGGCCCGAGCGGGCCGACCACTGGCAGTAACCTCCGTTTCTGTTACGTCAACAGCATCGCCGCGTTGCGCGCCGGTAAACGGTTCCACCGCACCGGTGCTGCGCCCGGGACGGTGGAGGTGAAAAAGGGGTGCGCCGACCCCTTATCCTTGTCAGGACATCCCCGGCTGGTCGAGAGGTACACAGTGGCGCTCGTCGTGCAGAAATACGGCGGATCATCGGTTGCAGATGCCGACCGGATCCGGCGCGTCGCCGAGCGCATCGTCGAGACCAAGAAGGCCGGCAACGACGTCGTGGTGGTCTGTTCGGCGATGGGCGACACCACCGATGACCTGCTGGATCTGGCCCGCCAGGTATCCCCGGCACCGCCCGCCCGCGAGATGGACATGCTGCTCACCGCCGGTGAGCGCATCTCCAATGCGCTCGTCGCGATGGCCATCGAGTCGATGGGCGCCCAGGCGCGGTCCTTCACCGGAAGCCAGGCCGGCATCGTCACCACCGGCACCCACGGCAACGCCAAGATCATCGATGTCACCCCGGGCCGGCTGCGCGATGCGCTGGACGACGGCGTCATCGTGCTGGTCGCCGGATTCCAGGGCGTCAGCCAGGACAGCAAGGATGTCACCACCATGGGCCGCGGCGGCTCGGATACCACCGCCGTCGCGCTGGCCGCTGCGCTGAACGCCGACGTCTGCGAGATCTACACCGACGTCGACGGCATCTTCACCGCCGACCCCCGCATCGTGCCCAACGCCCGCCACCTGGACCACGTCTCCTTTGAGGAGATGTTGGAGATGGCCGCCTGCGGGGCCAAGGTGCTGATGCTGCGCTGCGTGGAATACGCGCGCCGTTACAACGTTCCGATACACGTCCGCTCGTCGTATTCGGATAAGCCCGGAACCATCGTCAACGGATCGATCGAGGACATCCCCATGGAAGACGCCATCCTGACCGGAGTCGCCCACGACCGCAGCGAGGCCAAGGTCACCGTCGTCGGCCTGCCCGATGTGCCCGGATACGCCGCCAAGGTGTTCCGTGCGGTCGCCGACGCCGACGTCAACATCGATATGGTGCTGCAGAACATCAGCAAGATCGAGGACGGCAAGACCGACATCACCTTCACCTGCTCGCGCGAGAACGGCCCGTCGGCGGTGCAGAAGCTCGCCTCGCTGCAGAGTGAGATCGGCTTCACCCAGGTGCTCTATGACGATCACATCGGCAAGGTGTCCCTGGTCGGTGCGGGGATGCGCACCCACCCGGGCGTCACCGCCACGTTCTGCGAGACCCTGGCCGAGGCCGGCATCAATATCGAGCTGATCTCCACCTCCGAGATCCGGATCTCGGTGCTGGTCCGTGACACCGACCTGGACAAGGCCGTGGCCGTGCTGCACGAGGCCTTCGGCCTCGGTGGTGACGAGGAAGCGATCGTCTACGCAGGATCGGGGATCTAGTAATCATGGTCAACATCGGGGTGGTCGGCGCCACCGGCCAGGTCGGCCAGGTGATGCGCAAGCTGCTGGAGGACCGCAACTTCCCGGCGAGCTCGGTGCGGTTCTTCGCCTCGCCGCGCTCAGAGGGCAAGAAGCTGACCTTCCGCGGCCAGGAGATCGAGGTCGAGAACGCCGAGACCGCCGACCCGTCCGGCCTGGACATCGCGCTGTTCTCCGCCGGTGCGACCATGTCGCGGGTGCAGGCGCCGCGGTTCGCCGCCGCCGGTGCCGTCGTGGTGGACAATTCCTCGGCCTGGCGCAAGGACGCGGATGTCCCGCTCGTGGTCAGCGAGGTCAACTTCGACCGGGACGTGCGCGGTGTCCAGCTGAAGAAGGGCATCATCGCCAACCCGAACTGCACCACCATGGCCGCCATGCCGGTGCTCAAGCCGCTGCACGACGAGGCCGGGCTGACCCGGCTGATCGTGTCGAGCTATCAGGCGGTCTCGGGTACCGGACTGGCCGGCGTCGAGGAGTTGGCAACCCAGGCTCGCGCCGTCATCGACGGCGTCGAGGGCCTGGTGCACGACGGTCGTGCCGTGGACTTCCCCGCGCCGGTCAAATACGTTGCGCCCATTGCCTTCAACGTGGTTCCGCTGGCCGGGTCACTGGTCGACGACGGCTCAGGTGAGACCGACGAGGACCAGAAGCTGCGCAACGAGAGCCGCAAGATCCTCGGGATCCCCGAGCTCGCCGTCAGCGGCACCTGCGTGCGGGTTCCGGTGTTCACCGGACACTCGCTGTCGATCAACGCCGAGTTCGCCGAGCCGCTGTCGGTGGCCCGCGCCCGAGAACTGCTGGCCGGCGCCCCCGGCGTGTCACTGGTCGACGTGCCGACGCCGCTGGCCGCGGCCGGTGCCGACGACTCGCTGGTCGGTCGGATCCGCCAGGACCACGGGGTGCCCGACGGACGTGGTCTGGCCTTGTTCGTCTCCGGCGACAACCTGCGAAAAGGTGCCGCGCTGAACACCATCCAGATCGCCGAGCTGCTGGCCGATCAGTTGTGATCCGTGGCACGGCGGCGGTCCTCGTGGCTGCCGTGGTGCTCGCCTCCCCGGCGCACGCGGATCTGCGGCTGCAGTCCGGCCAGGTGCTGATGCTCGGCCCGGTGGCCGGAACCGGCACCGCCACCGGGGATTACGGTATCGGTGCCACCGATCTGTGTGAGTTCATGGAATTCCCCAGTCGGCTGCTGCAGGTCTGTGGTGACAGCTTCGCCGGACAGGGTGTCGGCTACGGCGGGTGGTACTCGCCGGTGGCGTTGCATGTCGACCCCGATTCGATCACCGGCGTCCTGCGTGTCACCGGCGTGTCTGGCGTCGACACGCCGCTGCTGGCGGACCCGACCCCGCCCGGCGCCTCCCAGCTGCCCGCCGGCGTGGTGGCGATCAACCGGGAGAACTATCTTCTGGTGACCACCACCGAAGGGCTGCGGCCCGCATCGTCACGTCTGGTGAAAGCCGATGCTGCACAAGGAAACTGGGCCACCGTCGCGGGTTCGCAGCGCCCGGCCGGGTACGCCGGTGGTGGTCAGTCGCAGATCAGCGGCTACTACGATCCGGTGCCGACACCGGAATCCGAACGTGGCTGGGTGTACATCGTCGCCGACAACTTCGACAGGACCGCGCCGGTCACCTTGTATCGCGTTCCGCCGCAGCATTTCCCGGATCGTGCCGCATGGCAGGGTTGGTCGACCGAGCACGGATGGGGCGGCGACCCCACCCCGCTGTGGGGCGACCGGATCGGTGAGATGAGCATCCGGCAGATCGACGGGAGGACGGTGCTGTCCTACTTCAACGCCGGCACCGGCAACATGGAGGTCCGGGTCGCCAACGATCCGACCCAATTGGGATCCGCGCCGGTGACCACCGTCGTGTTCGCGGCGCCGTGGCCGCAGCGGCCCGAAGATCTGCCCGCCCCGGACGACAACCGGTTGGCCCAGCCGTACGGTGGATATATCTCGCCGGCATCGACGCTCGACGAGCTCCGGGTATTCGTCAGCCAGTGGAACACCGCACCGCGCGGCGGAACTCCGTACCGGGTGCTCCAGTATGCGGTCAATCCGCTTCGACCTGCAGAACGTTTCGGCGCCGGGTAGGTATGGCAATACTGGGGCAGTGGCGTATGGGCGCCCGGGAGGAGACAGATGTCATCGCAGGCAGCCGAGCCGACAGATTCTGCAACCGAGGGACAGGCCAACGAGCCAGCCGATATCACCTTCGACGAGCACCTGCATCCGGCCCGCCCTCGAACCCTGCGGTCCCGGCCGCGGGTCCGCAGCCCCTTCGTGCGCCGGTCGTTGGCCCAGGACGGTTCGCCGACCGGTGACAACCCGGCCTACGTGTCCTGGTTGCTTTCGCAGTCGATGCTCTCGGACGCCAACGAGATCAGCCAGCAGTTCTCCGGACAGGGTTCGATGTGGCAGAACCCGTTCGCCAGGCCCAACCCGCGCGGTGCTGTCGACACCGCCTCGGTGTGGTTCACCGCTTACCCGCTGTCGCTGATCACCCGGCCGGACGAATCCTTCCTTCACGCCATGGCCGACGAGGAGATGTGGAAGGCCTTCGCGGAGATCGGGATTCAGGCCGTGCACACCGGCCCGGTCAAGCGAGCCGGTGGCATCTCGGGCTGGCAGCAGACCCCGAGCGTGGACGGGCACTTCGACCGGATCAGCACCCAGATCGACCCGGCCTTCGGTACCGAGGACGAGTTCCGACAGATGTGTGGCACCGCCAACTGGTACGGCGGCACCATCATCGACGACATCGTGCCCGGCCATACCGGCAAGGGCGCAGACTTCCGGCTCGCCGAGATGAAGTACGCCGACTATCCCGGCATCTACCACATGGTCGAGATCGACGAACAGGACTGGGAGCACCTGCCCGCCGTGCCTGCCGGGGCGGACTCGGTGAACGTCGACTCCGTCACCGAGGACTGGCTGGACAAGGCCGGGTACATCATCGGCAAGCTGCAGCGCGTCATCTTCTACGCCGAGGGCATCAAGGAGACCAACTGGAGCGTCACCCGCCCGATCGTCGGCGTCGACGGTATCGAGCGGCGCTGGGTGTACCTGCACTACTTCAAGGACGGGCAGCCCTCGATCAACTGGCTGGACCCCAGTTTCGCCGGCATGCGGTTGGTGATCGGTGATGCGCTGCACTCGCTCAGTGATCTGGGTTCGGGCGGTCTGCGGTTGGACGCCAACGGTTTTCTGGGTGCGGAGAAATCGGCAGAGGATGACGTCGGCTGGTCGGAGGGCCACCCGCTGTCGCAGGCTGCCAACCAGTTCATCGGCAGCATGGTGCGCAAGCTCGGCGGGTTCACCTTTCAGGAGCTCAATCTCACCATCGATGACATCCGCGACAACAGCCTCGCCGGCTCGGATCTGTCCTACGACTTCATCAACCGTCCCGCCTATCACCATGCGCTGGCGACCGCGGACACCGAGTTCCTGCGGCTGACGCTGCGGACCACACTGGACACCGACGTCGACCCGGCGTCACTGGTGCACGCACTGCAGAACCATGACGAGCTGACCTACGAGTTGGTGCACTGGTCGGCGGGCCACCGCGATGACCACTACACCTACAAAGGTCAGGATGTCACCGGTGAGCAACTGGGACAGGCGATCCGTGACGACCTCACCCATACCCTCACCGGACCGGACGCCCCGTACAACCTGGTGTTCACCACCAACGGCATCGCCTGCACGACCGCGACGGTGATCGCCGCGACGCTGGGCTACTCGGATCTGGCCGATATCGCAGATATCGACCGGATCAGGCGGGCGCATCTGCTGTTGGCGATGTTCAACGCCCTGCAGCCGGGTGTCTTCGCACTGTCGGGATGGGATCTCTGCGGCATGTTGACGCTGCCGGCCGACCAGGTCAGCGAGCTGCTGCGCGGTGGTGACACCCGCTGGATCCACCGTGCCGCGCACGATCTGATGGGTGTCAATCCGGACGCGACGCACTCCAGCGAGGGCATGCCGCGCGGCACCAGTCTGTACGGGTCGATACCCGAGCAGCTGGCCGACGAGACCAGCTTCCTACGCCAGCTGCAGGCGATCCTGCGGGTGCGGACGCACTTCGGCATCGCGACCAGCCGCCAGATCGACATTCCCGAGGTGTCCCACCGCGGAATGCTGGTGATGGTGCATCAGCTCGACGACCCGAACCAGCTACAGCTGACGGTGCTCAACTTCGCCAACGAGGAGATAGCCGGCACCGTGCGGTCGGAGTTCCTGCCGCCACAGGCAGTGGTGACCGACATGTTCAGCGGTAAGACGGTCGCGCACGTCGACGATCTGCACAGCTTCCCGGTCGAGATGCCGCCGCACCACGGAATGAGCCTGCTCGTGGAGCTACCGCTCACAGCGGATTCATAAGCGGCAACCAGCCTGGGCATCGGGTGGTCTCGGCATCATGGATCCATGACCGAAAGTGAGCACGCCGAGAACCCGACCGCGCCGACCGCGGTGCCGGCATCTCCGCCGCCGCCACCCCCGCCCGTGCAGCCTCCGCCGCCGGTGCATCCGGATCGGGCGCGTCCCAACCGGCTGATCCAGGTGGCTGCCTGGGTGGGCATCGTCGCGGGGACGGTGTTCGTGGTCGCCGTCATCTTCTTCTCCGGTTTCATCCTCGGCAAGAGCTCCGACGGCGACCGGCACCACGGGCCGCCGCGCGACGATATCGAGATGTTCCACCGGGGCGGTCCGCCACCGATGGGACCGCCCCACGTGCTGTTCCCCGGCGGTCCCCGCTTCCAGGGCGGCCCGGACTTCGAGATCGGACCTCCGCCGGGGGCGGGTCAAGGCCAGGGCCCGATGCCCGGACCGACGACCGTGCCGCGCTGAAAACCTTAAGAATCATCTGTAACTCTTGGCACTTGCGGCTCAGTCGTGAGAGTGTCGCTAACCATGACACGCCGAACTTCGCGCCTTGCCGTGCTGGTCGGAGTTTTCGTGGTAGCGGCGACGCTGGTGGCGTGTGGTGGTCGCGAACCCGATATCGCGGCCGCCACCGTCTTCGCCGTGGGTGACTGCGTCCAGATCGACGCGGGCCAGGCGCCTGCCCCCGACCCCGCCCGCGCCACCGAGGCGTCGTGCACGGCAGATCCCAGCTACACCGTCGGCGCCACCACCGATGCCGCCGGTGAGTGCCCGACCGCCGAGTATCAGCACCTGCCCACCGGTTACGCCGACCCGTCGACCGCACGGTTGTGCCTGGTGCCCAACCTGGTGGCCAATCAGTGCTATCTGATGGAGATGCCGATCGGGCTGGTCGAGAAGGCCGACTGCCGCGACCGTGGCCAAGGTGTGCTGGTGCAGGTCACGCAGCGGTTGGACGTCCGTGACCAGTCGGCATGCCCGGCGGCCGCGGGCACGTATGCCTGGCCCTACCCGCAGCCGGCCCGCACGTACTGCACGCAGACGCTGTTCTGATCCGCTGGCATGATCGGTGCCATGCGCCTGAGGTACGCCGTCGCGGTCATGGCAGCGGTCATGTCCGGAGCCATGCTGACCAGCCTCACCGCGGTGCCCGCGGCCTGGGCCAGGCCGTCCGATCCAGGGGTGGTCGGCTATGCCGTGCTCCCGAAGGGCTCGGTGAGCAATATCGTCGGAGCCCCGCTGTCTTGGGGGGCCGAGTTCACCGCGCCTGGTCAGGCCTTCTACGTCGACAACCCGGCCTGCAACAACTGGGCCGATATCGGGTTGCCCGATGTGTACGCCGACCCGGACCTGGCCTCGTTCAAGAGTGCGCTCGCCCAGACATCGGCGACGGACACCACCCGTCTGGTCAAGCAGGCCGTCGGGGTCTTCGCGACCTCTGATGCCGCGACACGGGCCTACCAGCGCGTCACGGATCGGACGGCCGGCTGCGCGGGGCAGACGACGGCCATGCACCTGGAGAATTTCGTGACGCAGGTCTGGACGTTCTCGGCGGGGACGACCACGCCGACCGATGCGGTTTGGGTCAAACAGGAGGCGGGTATTGACCGTCGGTGCTTCACCCAGACCCGGTTACGGGAGAACGTTCTGCTGCAGGCGAAAGTCTGCCAACCCGGAAACGGCGGACCGGCGGTGAACGTGCTGGCCGGAGCAATGCAGAACACCCTGGGTCAATAGCGTCGATCAAATCCCTGGGAATATGTCAGACCCCTCTGGAAGATTGAGTGAGACAGGGTCCTGATCGGGGAGGGGTGGTTCCGATGTCGGCCACCACTGCGTGGGACGTGGATTGTCCGTCCGGACAGACCGCGGCCGCGATCGCCGCATCGTGTCTGCACGACGGCCCGGTCGGCACGGTCGGCTTGGAGGTCGAGGCGCACTGCTTCGACCTGACGGATCCGATGCGCAGGCCCGGCTGGGAGGAACTGAGCGCCCTCATCGCCGCGGCGCCTGCGCTACCCGGGGGCAGCGTCATCACCGTCGAGCCCGGCGGGGCCGTCGAACTCTCCGGCCCGCCGCGTGCCGACGTGGTCACCGCGAGCAGTGCCATGATGGCCGATCGCCGCGTGTTGAGCACCTACTTCGCCGAGCATGGACTGGGATTGGTGCTAATGGGCACCGACCCGTTGCGGCCGACGCAGCGGGTGAACCCCGGTGCCCGCTACCGGGCGATGGAGCAGTTCTTCACCGCGACGGGTACCGGTGCGGCCGGCGCGGCGATGATGACCTCGACGGCCTCGATGCAACTCAATGTCGAGGCGGGCCCGCGTGAAGGGTGGGCGGACCGGGTACGGCTGGCGCACGCGCTGGGACCCACCATGATCGCGCTGTCGGCCAATTCGCCGCTGCTGAACGGCGAGTTCACCGGCTGGCGCAGCACCCGGCAGCGTGTCTGGGGACAGCTCGACTCGGCACGTTGCGGGCCGGTCCTGGGCGACCGCGGTGACGATCCGGCGGCCGACTGGGCGAACTATGCGCTGCGGGCGCCGGTGATGCTCGTCCGTACCCCCGAGGCGGTGCCGATGACGGAATTCGTCTCCTTCGCCGACTGGGCCGACGGGCGCGTCGCGGTGGGCGGGCGGTCGCCGACGGCCGAGGATCTCGCCTATCACCTGACCACACTGTTCCCGCCGGTGCGCCCGCGCCGCTGGCTGGAGATCCGCTATCTGGACAGCGTTCCCGACACGGTCTGGCCTGCGGTGGCCTTCACCCTGGCGACCCTGCTGGATAATCCCGAAGCGGCCGAGATCGCCAGGGCGGCAACCCAACCGGTGGCCTCGGCCTGGGACCGGGCGGCACGGTTCGGACTCGCCGACCCCCAGTTGCACACCGCCGCCCGCCGTTGCGTGGGTGCGGCGGCCGAACATGCGCCCGCCGAACTGGCCGCGGCGATGAACCGGCTACTGACCAATGTGCACGAGGGTAGGAGCCCCGCCGACGACTTCACCGAACGGGTACACCACCTGGGTCTTGCGTCCGCGATCACCGAACGTGTGGAAGGCGATGAGTGAGCACACCTGACCTATTGGCCGCCGAGCTCACCAGGGCGCGTGATCGCACCCTGGCACTTGTCGACTTCGACGACGCCGAACTGGTGCGCCAGTACGACCCGCTGATGAGTCCGTTGGTATGGGACCTGGCCCATATCGGTCAGCAGGAGGAGTTCTGGCTGTTGCGTGGCGGGAACTCCGCCGCTCCCGGCATGCTCACGCCGGCCGTGGAGAAGCTCTACGACGCCTTCGAGCATTCCCGGGCCAGCCGGGTCGGTCTGCCGTTGTTGCCGCCCACCGACGCCAGGACCTATTGCCGCGATGTGCGCAACCGCGTCCTCGAGACCCTGGAACACAGCACCGAGCTGTTCCCGTTCGGCCTGGTCATCTCCCATGAGAACCAACACGACGAGACCATGTTGCAGGCACTGAATCTGCGCTCCGGGCCGCCGATCCTGCCCCCGGGATCACCGCTACCGGTCGGCAGGTCCGGCGTGGCGGGCACATCGGTGCTGATCCCCGGCGGCCCGTTCATCCTGGGGGTCGACGCCGCCGAGGAGCCGTACTCGTTGGACAACGAGCGCCCCGCGCACACCGTCGAGGTCGACGCATTCCGGATCGGCCGGGTTCCGGTCACCAATGCCGAATGGCGTGCGTTCATGGCCGACGGGGGTTACCGCACGCGGCGGTGGTGGTCGGATGCCGGTTGGGCGCACCGGGAGCGGGCCGACCTGATGGCGCCGGGGTTCTGGAACAGTGATGGCAGCCGCACCCGCTTCGGCTATCGCGAGGACATCCCGGGCGACGAGCCGGTGCAGCACATCACCTACTTCGAGGCCGAGGCGTACGCCGCGTGGGCCGGTGCACGGCTGCCCACCGAGATCGAATGGGAGAAGGCATGTGCCTGGGATCCCGTTGCCGGGATGCGGCGTCGATACCCCTGGGGTGCAGTGGAACCCGATGCCGAGCGGGCCAACCTGGGCGGGCGGTCGCTGCGGCCGGCCCCGGTCGGGGCCTACCCCGGCGGCGCGTCCGCCTACGGGGTGGAGCAGATGCTCGGTGACGTGTGGGAATGGACCTCCTCGCCGCTGCGGCCGTGGCCGGGATTCACCCCGATGATCTATGACCGCTACAGCGTGCCCTTCTTCGACAGCGATGCGTCGACAGGGGATTATCGCGTGCTGCGTGGCGGCGCGTGGGCGGTGGCCGGCGACATCCTGCGGCCCAGCTTTCGCAACTGGGACCACCCGATCCGGCGGCAGATCTTCTCGGGCCTGCGGTTGGCCTGGGATGTGTAGACATCTGGGCTGGCTCGGAGAGCCGGTGTCGGTGGCATCGGTGGTATTCGATCCGCCCAGCGGACTATTGGTGCAGTCCTATGCGCCACGGCGGCAGAAGCACGGCACCGTCAATGCCGACGGATGGGGTGTCGGGTTCTTCGACGAGGGCCCGCGGCGGTGGCGCAGTGACAAACCGCTGTGGGGGGACGCGTCGTTCGCATCGGTGGCCCCGACGTTGCGCAGCGGATGCATCGTGGCGGCGGTGCGTTCGGCCACGGTGGGCATGCCGATCGAATCATCGGCCTCGGCACCGTTCACCGACGGCAGCTGGCTGCTGTCGCACAACGGAGTCGTCGACCGCGCGGTGCTCCCGGTCACCCGGGACGCGGAATCGACCGTCGACAGTGCGGTCTTGGCGGCGCACATCTTCGACCGCGGCCTCGGGTCACTCGGGGAGACCATCGCCGAGATCGGTGCCCGCGATCCCGGCGCGCGGCTGAACATCCTGGCCGGTGACGGTTCCCGGTTACTCGCCACGACGTGGGGCGACACCCTGTTCGCACTGGACCGGGCCGATGGCGTGGTGTTGGCCAGCGAACCCTACGACGACGACCCGGCCTGGCTCGACATCCCCGACCGGCACCTCGTCGAGGTGGCGGCGACAGGCCTGAAGCTCACCCCTCTGAAAGGATCTCGATGACCACCCGCCTGGAAAACTCGCTGCGCCGCGATGTGTCCGAAGGTCTGCGTCGGAGCCCGAAGTCGCTGCCGCCCAAGTGGTTCTACGACAGTGTCGGAAGTGATCTGTTCGATCAGATCACCAGACTTCCGGAGTACTACCCGACGCGCACCGAGGCGAAGATCCTCGGTGAGCACGCCGCGGACATCGCCGAGGTATCCGGTGCGGACACCCTCGTCGAACTGGGCAGCGGTACCTCGGAGAAGACGCGGTTGCTGCTGGACGCATTCCGCGCGCGCGGTGCGCTGCGCCGGTTCATCCCCTTCGATGTCGACCCGTCGGTGCTCGGCGCGGCCGCGGCCGCCCTGCACGCCGAGTATCCCGATCTCGACATCGACACCGTATGCGGCGATTTCGAGGAGGACCTGCCGACCATCCCGAAGGTCGGCAGGCGGATGGTGGTGTTCCTCGGCTCGACCATCGGCAACCTGACCGCGGGACCGCGTGCCGATTTCCTTGCCGCCGTGGCCGATACGATGCAGCCGGGTGACTCGCTGCTGCTGGGAACCGATCTGGTCAAGGATGTCGATCGGCTGGTGCGCGCCTACGATGATGCGGCCGGGGTGACCGCGGCGTTCAACCGCAATGTGCTCGCCGTGGTGAACCGTGAACTCGGTGCCGACTTCGACCCGTCGACGTTCGCCCATGTGGCCAAGTGGAACGACACCGAAGAGCGCATCGAGATGTGGTTGAGATCGACCCTGGCGCAACGGGTTCACGTCCGCGACCTGGATCTGACGGTGGACTTTGAGGCCGGCGAGGAAATGCTGACCGAGGTCTCGTGCAAGTTCCGGGCCGCCGGTATCGCCGACGAGCTGGCGGCGGCCGGTCTGACCCGCACCCATTGGTGGACGGATCCGGCCGGCGATTTCGGTGTGTCCCTGGCAGTCAAATGAGCCTGTCCGAGCAATGGCGTGCCGCCCGGGTGCCGGTGGCCGGTGTGCATCTGGACAGTGCGGCGTGTTCGCGGCAGAGCAACGCCGTGATCGAGGTGGCCGCGGCACATGCCCGACACGAGGCCGAGGTCGGCGGTTACGTCGCCGGCGAGGCCGCAGCTCCTGCCCTCGACGCGGGACGGGCCGCGGTCCGGGCGCTGGCCGGTATGGCCGAGGCCGAGGTCGTTTTCACCACCGGCTCGAACCATGCACTCGACCTGCTGCTGAGCAGCTGGCAGGGGCCCCGGACGCTGGCCTGCCTGCACGGTGAGTACGGCCCGAACCTCACGATCATGGCAGCCAACGGGTTCGAGGCGCGGCTGCTGCCGGTCGACGAGTCGGGCCGATTGCGCGTCGACGCTGCGGCCGCGGTGCTGCGTGCCGACCCGCCTGCGCTGGTGCATCTGACGGTGCTCGGCAGCCACCGCGGGATCGTCCAGCCGCTGGCCGAGCTCGCGCAGGTATGCCGCGATCTCGGATTGCCGTTGGTGGTGGATGCCGCGCAGGGGCTGGGACACGTCGACTGTGCGGTGGGTCCCGACGTCCTCTACACGTCGTCGCGTAAATGGCTGGCCGGGCCCCGGGGTGTCGGTGCGCTGGCGGTGCGGCCCGAACTGTATGCGCAGTTGGTGCCGCGGTGGGCCCCGATGGAACTGCACGAGGCCAATATCGGTTCCCGGCTTGGCTTTTCGCTGGCCTTGGGAGAGCATCTGGCCGACGGGCCGGCGAACACCCAGGCCAGGCTGGCCGAGATCGGCGCGCTGACCCGCGGTGTGCTGGCCGATATCGCGGGCTGGCAGGTCGTCGAGCCGGCCGCCGAGCCCAGTGCGATCACCACGCTGCGTCCGCTCGACGGGGCCGAACCGGCGGTGGTGCGGGCGCGGCTGATCGCCGAGCACGGGATCATCACCACCGCGTGCGAGGTGGGTCGGGCGCCCCACGAGATGGACGGGCCGGTGCTGCGGGTGTCCCCGCATGTCGACGGCTCGGCAGCGGATCTGGAGCAATTCGCCGCGGCGTTGGTGGCCGTCAGCTCGTAGCGCCTAGGATCGATCGGACGGCAGCCTCGTCACCGTCGATCTCGATCAACCCGAGGGCGCGGGCATCGTCGATGGTCAGGGCCCCTGCGGCCAGACCGAGGATGTATTCGGGTGCGGCGTGCAGCGTGCCGGCCAGTTCGCGACCGTCGGGAGTCCCCACCGTGAAACCCGTACGGGAAGCGTTGAGCTGCAGGGCCATATCCTCACCGGCGAGACCGATCGACACGGTGGCACGGACCTTCGCGCGGGCGGACAGCAGGGCCGGGATCGCGAGGGTCAGCCACTCGTGACGGAACGTGTCGCCCTCGGGTCCGCGCACCATCAGCGGGGTGGACCAGCGGATCAAACCCTCGATGGGCTCGCGTAGTTCGGCGCCCCAGGGGGTGAGGGCGTACTCGACTGTGCTGCCGTCGCCGAGCCGGCGTTCGACGACGCCCGCCGATTCCAGTTCGCGCAAGCGGTCGGCGAGCAGGTTGGTGGCGATCCCCGGCAGCCCGGCGACCAGATCACGGTAGCGGGCCGGCGCGATCAGCAGCTGGCGGACGATGAGCAGATTCCATCGATCGCCCACGATCTCCAGTGAGCGGGCCAGCCCGCAGTATTGGCCGTAACGGCGCATCACACATTCTCCAATCGCTTGAGAATATAAAGTGTATATGAGAACGTCAAGTGATGACCGATACTGCGAAGCGCGTCCGGCCGGATTGGGTCGATGACGAACTGTTCCCCTTCGAGAGTCGATTCGTCGATATCGACGGGCATTGCGTGCACTACATCGACGAGGGTTCCGGCCCCATCTTGCTGCTGCTGCACGGCAATCCGACCTGGTCGTTCCTGTGGCGTGACGTCGTGCGGGAGCTGCGGCGCGACTACCGCTGCATAGCGCTGGACTACCCGGGCTTCGGGCTGTCGACGGCCCGGTCCGGCTACCGGTTCACACCTCGGGAACACGCGGAGGTGGTGACCTCTTTCGTCGACGAGCTCGATCTGGGCGATGTGACGCTGGTCGGGCAGGACTGGGGTGGGCTGATCGGGCTGGCCGTTGCGCAGCGCCGCCCGGAGGTTTTCCGGCGTCTGGTCCTGGCCAACACGTGGGCATGGCCGGTCAACGGCATCCTGCACTTCGAGGCGTTCGGGCACATCATGGGCGGACCGCTGACCCGTCTGCTGGTCCGCCAGTTCAACCTTCTCGTCAGCGCCTTCATCCCGGTGGGGCACAAGCGCCGCAAGCCCTCCGATTCCGAGATGGAGCACTACCGGCGGGCGCTGGACACCCCGGCCCGCCGGCAGGCGAGCGCGGTGCTCCCCGGCGCGGTGCTGTCCGGCCGCGCGTTCTTCGCAGCGGTCGAGGCCGGGTTGCCTGCCATCGCGCATCTGCCCACGCTGATCATCTGGGGTGACGCCGATATCGCCTTCCGGCCGCAGGAGCGCGAACGGCTGGAACGCGAGTTCCCCGATCACCAGACCGTGATCGTCAAGGACGCCGGACTCTATGTGGAGTCGGACGCGCCGGAGGAGTTCGTCGCCGCGTTCCGCGGGTGGTCCTCGGGCCCCTAGGGTCCACTGGGTCCCCGTCGATTAGCGTGGCTAGACACCGGGGATCGAGAGTCCTTGAAACTGGGCTCTCTGTAAGGGTTTCGCTAGTCCGCCTAATCGGTGGGGACATCTTCTGTCGAGCCGCAACGTGTCGGACCATCGAACTAGTGTTCTATTCATGAAGAACGCCATGGCGGCCTTCGAGGCCGAGGAGCGGGCGGCCTGGCAAGCGGTGGACAACATCGGTGCCGAGGCCCGTGAGGAGAATGCGTGCGGTGCACGCCGGTTGTTCGCCATCGGCCAGCTCTACGACGTGCGCGCTCCCGATGATGACACCGAGAAACTGTGCTGGGCCATCGACGGGCACAGCAGCCTGGTCGCCGAGGTTGCTGCGGCATTGGCGTTGAGCCGGTGCCGGGCCGCTGCGCAGGTTCGGATGGCGATCGCGTTGTACACCCGGCTGCCCCGGGAGCTCGCGACCGCCAAAAGTGGATTGGTGGACTACCGGATGTTGGCGGCGATCGTGTCGCGCACCGAACTCATCCAGGACCCCGAGATCTTGGCTCGTGTCGATGAGCGTCTGGCGGAGAAAGCCGTCAGCTGGGTGCGGCTGTCCGAGCCGAAGATCGAGGCCCGCATCAACGCCGTCATCGCAGCCCAGGACCCCGAGGCGGTGCGGATCCGGGACCAGATCCGCCGCGACCGTGAGATCGGGGGTTGTCCCAACGGCGACGGCACCGCCGAGATTTGGGGCCGCATCGACCTCGCTGCGCTCGCCGCGATGAACGCCGTCCTCGATGCGATGGCCGACTCGGTGTGTCCCACCGATCCGCGTACCAGGGATCAACGCCGCTCGGACGCCTTCTTCGCGGTGTTCATCGGTAAGCCCCTGACGTGTCGGTGCGGTCAATCCGGTTGCCCGGCAGAGCCGCTGACGGTGTCCAGTGGCGTGCCGTGCGCCAGTCTGATCGTGCACCTGGTCGCCGATTCGGTCGGCGGTCTGGGCATCGTTCCCGGCTACGGACACATCGGCCTGCCTGCCGTCGACGAGGCCCGACGCAACGCGAGGGTCCGCACGGTCGAGCCGGCCGCCATCACCGTCGAGGCCGGCCGCTTCCCGTCTACGACACTGGGCGAGTTCATCCGCTGCCGGGACCTGACGTGCCGCTTCCCGGGCTGCGATGTGCCGGCCTGGAACACCGATATCGACCACACCGTCCCATACCCGGCCGGGCCCACCCACCCCTCGAACCTGAAATGCCTGTGCCGGGCGCACCATCTGTTGAAAACGTTCCACGACTGGCGCGACACACAACTGGCCAACGGCACCGTCGTATGGACCTCGCCGACCGGGCACGTCTACACCACCGAACCCGAGGGCGGACACTGGTTCACCGGCCTGGGCGACCCCACCGGCGAGCCTTCGCTGCAACCCAGCCTGCCCGTCAACGCGAAGCGCTGCCTGAAAATGCCCACCCGCGACCGCTCCCGCGCCGAAGACCGCACCCGCCGCATCACCGCCGAACGCGCGGCGAACCGGTGTCGAGTCGACGAGCGGGAACAACAGGAACAAGCCCGCATCGCCGCCCACTACGAACCCCCGCCCTTCTGACGGCCGGCCGACCTACCCGATCGGGCAGTTTCGGTGCGCCGGACGGCGGGTCCTGAGCCGAAGCCATTGTGATGCGCGCCACGCCGGGCAACGGTATCTCTACCGGGTGCACCACCCGTCCGATACCGCGAGGAGTCGTCCAATGGCCATTGAGCTGAACCAGATTTGGGATTTTCCGATCAAGGAGTTCCATCCGTTCCCGCGCGCCCTGCTCGGTGTGGGCGCCCACGACATCATCGGTGTCGAGGCCAAGAACCTCGGTTTCAAGCGCACCCTGCTGATGACCACCGGCCTGCGCGGTTCGGGCATCATCGAGGAACTGACCGGCAAGATCGAATACCAGGGCGTCGAGGTCGTGCTCTACGACAAGGTGGAGTCCAACCCCAAGGACTACAACGTCATGGAGGCCGCGGCGCTCTACCAGCAGGAAAAGTGCGACAGCATCATCTCCATCGGCGGTGGCTCCAGCCATGACGCCGCCAAGGGCGCCCGTGTCGTCATCGCGCACGACGGCCGCAACATCAACGAGTTCGAGGGCTTCGCCAAGTCCACCAACAAGGAGAACCCGCCGCATATCGCGGTATCCACCACGGCGGGAACGGGTTCGGAGACCTCCTGGGCTTACGTCATCACCGACACCTCCGATATGGAGCACCCGCACAAGTGGGTCGGCTTCGACGAGGCCACCATCGTCACCCTGGCCATCGACGACCCGCTGCTGTACTACACCTGCCCGCAGCACTTCACCGCCTACTGCGGGTTCGACGTCCTTGCCCACGGCAGTGAGCCCTTCGTGTCCCGGCTGGACTTCGCACCGTCGCTCGGAAACGCCCTGTACTCGGTGGAACTCGTCGCCAAACACCTGCGCGAGGCCGTCTTCGAGCCGCGTAACCTCAAGGCGCGCGAAGGCATGATGAACGCGCAGTACATCGCCGGGCAGGCATTCAACTCCGGTGGCCTCGGCATCGTGCACTCGATCAGCCACGCCGTCAGCGCGTTCTTCGACAGCCACCACGGCCTCAACAACGCCATCGCGCTGCCCCGGGTGTGGGAGTACAACCTGCCCTCGCGCTACGAGCGCTACGCGCAGCTGGCCACGGCGATGGGCGTCGACACCCGGAACATGACCACGGTGCAGGCCGCCGATGCCGCCGTGGAGGCGGCGATCCGGCTCTCCCAGGATGTCGGCATCCCGGACAACTTCTCCGCCGTCCGCACCGACTCTTATGACAAGAACCGGATGAACACCGGTAAGTACGCGGGTCGTGGCGAGGTCATCAAGGGCGACGACAAGACCGTGCTGGCCATCTCCGAGCACATCCAGGACGACTGGTGCACGCCGGGCAATCCGCGCGAGGTCACCGTCGAGTCGATGGTTCCTGTTGTCGGACACGCCATCAACTCGTCCTACTGACCCGGTGCCACGGCAGGGGCCGATCCGTCCACCTCGGTCCGCCCCTGCCGTGCACCTCCACCGGAGGTTGCCGTGACCACCGCATCCCTGTCCCGATCCGAAGAACCCGTGCGCGACGACGCGATGACATTCACCGGTGCAGCCGAACTGGCCGAGGCGCTGCGTCGCCAGGATTACGTCATCGACGACGACCTGGCCACCGTGGTGCACCTGGCCACCGCACTGGACCGGCCGTTGCTGTTGGAGGGTCCCGCGGGGGTCGGCAAGACCGAACTCGCCAAGGCGCTTGCCACCGCCGGCGGCAGGCGGTTGATCCGTCTGCAGTGTTACGAGGGTCTCGACGACAACCGCGTGCTCTACGAATGGGATTACGCCAAACAGCTGCTGCACGTGCAGATGGGCAACGGTGGGGACGTCTACACCGAGGGCTTCCTGTTACGACGGCCGCTGCTGGAGGCGGTGCTCTCCGAACAACCGGTGGTGCTGTTGATCGACGAGGTCGACCGCACCGAGGAGGCGATGGAGGCGCTGCTGCTGGAGGTGCTCGCCGAACGCCAGGTCACCATCCCCGAGATCGGTACCTTCACCGCGCGGTCGGTGCCCTGGGTGGTGCTCACGTCCAACGACACCCGCGAACTGTCGGCGGCGCTGAAGCGCCGGTGCCTGCACTACCATCTGGGTTTCCCTACGCCGCAACGGGAACGGGAGATCGTCGGGGTGCGGGCCCCGCAGGTCGAATCCGAGGTCGTCGCCGATGTCGTCGAACTCGCAAGGACCCTTCGGGAGCTTCCGTTGCGCAAGAGTCCGTCGATCTCCGAGGTGATCGACGGTGCCAGGGCAGCGGCCCTGCTCGGCTCCGACGTAGACCGCACGGTGCTGCTCTCGGCGCTGGTCAAGTTCACCAGCGACCGCGATATCGCGTTGCGGCACTTCGCCAGTGAACCAGCACCGACCTCATCGCCGACCTCGACGCCAACAGCATCGCCGGGCGAGCGGGTGACCGTGGCAGGCAGACCCGCCAACACCACCACCTCGGCGTTCCGGGGCAGGGGTGGGCGACGGTGACACCGGCGCAGATCCTGGACTGGGTCGCCGCGGCGTTCGGGCAACTGCTGCGCCGAGCCGGGGTCGCGACCTCCCCGGCCGAGGTGATCGAGGTGCGCAGGGTGCTGGCGCTGCTCGGTGCCGCGGACACGACCGCCCTGCGCGCCGGACTGCGGGCAACATGCGCCAAATACGATCGGGAACAACACGGATTCGAGCGCGCCTTCGCGGCGATGTTCGACACCCACCCGGTCGAACCCCACGATGCGGTGGCCGGCCCGAGCCGTGCACACACCGGAGCGGGCCTGCCCGACCAGTTGGAGATCGACGACGACAGCTCGATCGGCAGATACGCCGAATACAACGAACGCGCCGCCGAGGTCGGTGAGCACTTCGATACCCCCGAGGCCACCAAGGGATTCAATCCGCATAAGGACGACGACGACTTCAGTGTGACCGGCGCCGACGATCGGCTGACCGTGTCCGCCGAATCCGACGGGGGCCGGCGCGGGATGCGCTACACCGTAGAGGTCGACCGGGCCGCTGCGGCGATGGCGGGTGATCTGGCCGACTCGGTGGCGCCCATCGTCGCGGGCACCCTGAGTTTCGACGATCCCGACGCGATCCTGGCGTGGCTGGATGCCTACGACCCCGCCGCCACCTACGGCGGTGACGCCGGCGAACCGCTGACCGCCGAACAGTTGCAGCAACTGACCAAAGCCGTCGAAGGGTTTGTCGAGGCATTGGCGCAGCGGGCCGGGCTGGTCGCCGAGCCGACCGAGCCCGATCACGGGGCCGAGGTCGGCCTTGCCGCCGATATCGACCTCGCCTGCCACGAGGTGCTGCGCCGCATGCGCGGGGCGCCACGGCCTCGTCCGCGCGAACGCGGTCGCGGACGCCTGGACATGCGCCGCACCGTGCGGGCCAGCATGCGCACCGGCGGCGTTCCGTTCCGCCTGATGACCAAGACGCCCTTACCGGATCGGATCAGGCTGGTGGTGATCGCCGACGTATCACTCTCGGTGCGCCCGGTCACCGCATTCACCCTGCGACTGGCCCAGGCCATGCACCGGCGCGCGCACCGGTGCCGGGTGATGGCGTTCGTCGACCGACCCGTCGATGTCACCGACATCCTGTTGCGGGCCGGTGGGGACGATGCGCTGGCGGCCGTGTTGGCCGACGGTCGGCTGGACCTGCAGGCCAGCAGCGACTACGGGCAGGTCTTCGACGAGATGCTGGCAGGCCAGGCCGACTCACTCGATTCCCGGACCGCGGTGTTGATCGTCGGCGACGGCCGCAGCGGGGGCCTGGCCCCGGGCGTGGACCGGCTGCGGGCGCTGCGCCGGCGGGTGCACCGGCTGGCCTGGGTCACGCCGGAACCACAGCGCTACTGGCGCCAGGCGACCTGCGCGATGCCCGACTACGCGCAGGTGTGCGACCAGGTCGTGGTGGCCAGCGACGCCGACCAGCTGATCGCCAAGGCCGCTGAACTCGCCCACGCCCTGTCGTGACCGCTCGCCTCGGGTGTTGATCCCGTCGCTTCGCTCGCCCCGGGTCTTGATCCCGTCGCTTCGCTCGCCCCGGTACCTACCCGATCGGGTAGGTCGGTACCTGTCCACCTGCACATTGGTTGTGCCGCAACGGCGACGTACGCTGGTCCTGTTATGTGGATCACACAACAGGCCAGTGCGACGGTGGCGGACCGGGTGCCCACCCGGCTGCTCAAGTTCCACGCCCCCGAGATCGTCTTCGGGATCGACTCGATGGCCGAGGCCGCGCACTCCGCGCTGCGCCTCGGCGGCATGCGGCCGCTGTTGGTGACCGATCCGGGTCTGATCGAGGCGGGTTGGGTCGACGAACTCGTCGCGCAGCTGCGCGCGCAGGGAGTGCAGCCCCAGGTGTGGAGTGCGCTGACCCCCAATCCCAAGGACCATGAGATCACCGCGGGCCACGAGTTCTACCGATCCCAGGGCTGCGATGTGCTGATCGCCCTCGGCGGCGGGTCGGTCATCGATGCCGCCAAGGGCATCGCGATCCTGTCGGCCAACGGCGGAGACATCCTGGACTATGCGGGTGTCGACAAGGCCACGATGCCGATCCCGCCGTTGGTAGTGCTGCCCTCGACCTCGGGAACCGGCGCCGACGTGTCGCAGTTCTGCATCGTCACCGACACCACCCGCAACACCAAGATCACCATCCTGGGCCGGGCGCTGGTGCCCGATGTCACTGTCATCGATCCCCGGCTGCTGACCACGATGCCCGAATGGCTCAATGCAGCAACGGGTCTGGACGCACTGACGCACGGTATCGAGGCCTTCGTCTCGCTGGGGCACAACCAACTGACCGACCACCACGCGCTGCGCTCGGTGGTGATGGTGACCGAGAACCTGGTCACCACCATCGACAAACCCGACGATATGAGCGCCCGCGTGCTGATGGCCCAGGCGTCCCTGGAAGCCGGATTGGCGTTCACCAACGCGATTCTGGGTGCGGCGCACGCGATGAGCCACCAGGTCGGCGGGCTGCTCGACCTGCCGCACGGAGTCATCAACGGCGTGCTGCTCCCGCATGTGGTGCGGTTCAACGCCGAGGCCGACCCGGCACCGTTCGCCACCATCGCCGGTTGTCTCGGGATTGCCGACACCAGGGCGCCGGCACTGGAATCAGCACTGGCACTTGCTGATCGCCTGCAGGAGTTGGCCCGCCAGGTCGGCGTTCCGCGGGGTCTGTCCGACCTCGGCGTGCGCGAGGAGGATGTGGCGGTGCTCGCCCGCAACGCCATGGCCGACGCGTGCATCACCACCAATCCGCGCGCGGCCGACGAGGATCAGCTGCGGGCGTTGTTCCGGGCCGCACTGTGAGGGCACGCGCCCCGGACCTGGAACGGCTCACCGGGGTACGGTCGGGGAAACCCACCTTCTACCCGGAGTTCCGGGTCGCCGCCCAACGCACCGAACGGGTCATCGCCGCCCTCGACACCATCTCGCGGGCGCTGGTGCAGACCGTCAACGGGCCGGAGAAGCTCGTGCGGGCCGCCGCCGACGCCGCCCGCGTGCACCTGGGCGCGGAATGGGTGCTGCTCGCCCTGGCCGACGGTGCACTTCCCGAGGCCCGGCCACGACATCTCATCCTGGACGGGGACGGAAACGCCTATTCGTTCGAAGGTCTGTCCGGGGCCAAGCATCCCGTGCCGCACCTGCCGGACGCGGTGCTCAACCGGCTCAACGATATTCTGCGCGGCCAGTTGGCCCAGTTCCGGTTGCCGGTCATCGAGTTACATCACGCGCACGTACCGATAGAGCTCGACGGCGGCGCCTTCGCGGCATGGACACCGACCAGCCGCACCCTGGACGGCACCGACGAAACCGTCATGCGCATCCTGTCCAGCCAGACCGCGGTGGCGCTGCACAACTGTGAGTTGTTCCAGCGATCCCAGGCGTTGTTGGCCCAGTCGGAGGCGCGCAACGCCGAACTGCTGGCGACCCAGCGCGAACTCGGTGCCGTACAACGACATCAGGTGCTGGACAACGAACGCCACCGCATCGCGCGCGAACTGCACGACAGCGTGACCCAGACGGTGTTGTCGGCCGGTATGCAGATCGAGGTCTGCCGCAGTGAGATCGGCACGCGCGGGGGCGACGGTGATCTGGTCGAGCGGCTCGATATCGCCAAGACGCTCACCCGCTCTGCCACCGAGCAACTGCGATCGGCGATCTATGCGCTCAATCACCCCGAGGATGCCGGCCGATCCACGCTGCCGGAGATGTTGGAGCAGTTGGCGACGGTGCACATGCCCGAAGACCTTCGGGTGACCCTCAAGGTCGAAGGCGCGGTCGCCGAATTGCCCAGTGGCATAGAGCACGCGCTGCTGCGGGTGGCGGGTGAGGCGCTGTTCAACACCGCCATGCACGGTGCGGCCACCAGGGCCATCGTGCGGTTGCGGTACCGAACGGATTCGGTGCAGCTGTCGATCTCCGACGACGGCACCGGTGATCCGGACAAGCTGCGGCTGATGTTGCGACTCGCCGATGCCGCCGATGTCGACGGACATCACCGCGGACTGGCCAATATGCTGGCCCGCTGCCGGGAACACGGAGGCTCGTTCGCGGTGCAACGGTCGCGCATCGGTGGTGTCCGCGTGGTCGCCACCATCCCTAGGGAAGGACATCCCCGATGACGCTCACGCGCGTGATCAGACTGGCGCTGGTCGACGACCACGCCATCCTGCGCCAGGGCCTGCGCTCGCTGCTGGAACGCGAGGACGATCTGGTGGTGGTGGGTGAGGCATCCTCGGAACCCGAGGCCGCCGCCATGGTGGACGCGGTCCATCCCGACGTGGTGCTGCTGGATCTCAAGTTGAGCGCCGGTTCCGACTTCGAGGGACTGTCGTTGTGCGCCAAGTTATCCGCCACCCACCCCGACCTCGGCCTGCTGGTGCTCACCACCTTCCTCGACGAGGACCTGGTGGTGCGTGCGGTGCACGCCGGTGCGCGCGGATACGTCGTCAAAGATGTCGACACCACCGAGCTGGTGCGCGCCATCAGGGCCATATCCGCGGGTGAGAGTGCCTTCGATGCGCGCAGCGCCGCAGCGGTGGTGCGCTCACTCAACGGCCGGGCCGAGGCGCGGGAACACCTGACCGACCGCGAGGTGGAGGTGCTCAGGCTGCTCGCCGCGGGACTGTCCAACGCGAAGATCGGTGAGCAGCTGTTCATTTCGGCCACGACGGCCAAGTTCCACGTCAGCAACATCATGCGCAAGCTCGGTGTCAGCCGCCGGGCCGAGGCGGTCTATGCCGCCAGCAAGCGCGGATTGATCTAGCGTCGGTATCCGGGTGCACGGTCGAGCACCAACCATCCGCCGTGGTGCTCGGATACCGTGGCGTACAGACCCCGGTGGCGGGCGGCCAGCGCGTGTAGCACGGCCATGTCGAAGCGCCGGACATGGCCGTAGCAGGCCTGCGGCTCGTCCTCGAAGGGCACGGCGATCACGACCCGCCGGCGGGCCAGCCGCAACGCCTCGTCGAGCACGTGCGCACCGGCATCCGCATCGAGGTGTTCGAGCAGATGCAGAACGGTCACGGTATCGGCGGTGCTGTCGGGCAGCGGAACTCGTGCCGCATTGCACACCAGCGTCTGCACTGGGCGTTCCAGCGCGGTGGCGACGCTGTCCAGCAGGCCCATGGTCGGTGCGCTCAGATCGGTGGCCACCACCTGATGACCGGACCGGCGCATCCGCAGTGGAAAGAAGCCGAAGCACGAGCCGAGATCGAGCAATCGCTCGCCGACGACCAGCTCTGCGGCGCGCGCATGGATCGGGGAGAAGGTGGCGGCACCGGATTCCAGCGCGTACAGCGAGTTGCGGTAGAAGCGGACCCACGCCGCCAGACCACCGGGCACGGTCGACCGGATGATTCCGGTGAACACCGCCTCGAAATCGGCTTGCGAGTGCAGTATTCCGCTGGGGCCGAGTTCCTCGGTCAGCCAGAGCGCAAGCTCATCGGACAACTGCGCCGGGGTCAGGTCGTGCTCGACGGTGAGCAGATCCCCGATGCGGTATGCGCAGAACCGTGGCGTGCACAGTGTCGGATCGTCGCCCCGGTGTGGCCGCCGGCCACGGACCACGCGTACTCCGTTCGCGCTCCACGAACCGGCCGGAGTGGGGGCCAGTGGATCGACCCGCGCCGGTCCGAGCAGCGTAACTGTCATGGTGGACAACGCTATTGACAACGGCGTGCTCGCACACGCCCCGAGTGGGCGGACTTTCCTGTCCGATCGGCCAGGTGCCTGCGCCGGCGGCCGAGGTGCGCGTCGTGTTCGAACCTAGGGTGCCGGTATCTCCCACGTGTGGACCGGGGTGTTGGAGTGCATGGATTCGCAGTACAGCCGCAACATTTCCGCCAGCGCAGCGGGGCGCGCCAGACCGCGCTCCTGCAGCGCGTGCACGGTGCTCGTCTGCCAGGTCGCACCGTTGCGTCCGCTCTTGGCCCGACCCTCGATGACCCCGAGGTAGCGGTCGCGCACCTCGGCCGACACGCCCCACCGGCGCAATCCCTCGTGGGCCAGGGGGAGCAGCTCACGCAGGACGAGCTCGTCCGGTGTCACCTCGCCCAGGCCCGGCCAGTACAGTCGGGCGTCCATGCCGTGTCGCGCGGCAGCGGTGAAGTTGTGTTCGGCGGCAGCGAAACTCATCTTGGTCCACAGTGGGCGTTCGTCATCGGTGAGTGCGCGCAACGTGCCGTAGTAGAAGGCCGAGTTGGCCAGCATGTCGATGACCGTCGGGCCCGCGGGCAGGACCCGATTCTCGACCCGCAGGTGGGGTTTGGCATCGGCACCGTCGCCGACGATGTCGTACACCGGCCGGTTCCACCGGTAGATGGTCCCGTTGTGCAAGCGCAGCTCGGCAAGTTGCGGGGTGCGGCCCGCGGCCAGGGTGGCCACCGGGTCCTCATCGGAGAGCTCGGGCAGCAGCGACGGGAAGTACCGCACGTTCTCCTCGAAGAGGTCGAAGATCGAGGTGATCCAGCGTTCGCCGAACCACACCCTGGGACGTACACCCTGGGTCTTGAGCTCGTCGGGACGGGTGTCGGTGGCCTGACCGAACAATTCGACGCGGGTCTCGGCCCACAGCTCGTGGCCGAAGAAGTACGGGGAATTGGCGCCGAGCGCAAGCTGTGGCCCGGCGAGGACCTGTGCGGCATTCCAGTTCTTGGCGAAATCGGCCGGCGACACCTGCAAATGCAATTGCATGCTCGTACAGGCGGATTCGGGTGCGATATCGGCCGATTGCAGGCACAGCCGCTCGGGGCCGGCGATATCGATGTCGATATCCTCGCCGCGGGCGGTGAAGATCGAGTCGTTGAGCGCCTGATACCGCGTGGAGTCACTCATCCAACCGGATTGCAGATGCTCCGACAGCAGCGTCGGCAGGATGCCGATCATCACGATGTGTGCGCCATGGGCGTTTGCCTTGGCTTCGGCGGCGTTCAGGCTGGCGCGCACCTCGGTCTCCAGCTCGAGCGCGGACTGACCGGGTAACGGCCGAGGCGGCACGTTGAATTCGATGTTGTAGGCGCCGAGTTCGGTTTGGTAGGCGGGGTCGGCGATCGCCGCGAGCACCTCACGGTTGCGCAGCGTGGGTTGGTACTCGTCGTCGACCAGGTTGCACTCGATCTCCATGCCGGTGAGCGGGCGGTCGAACTCGAAACTGGATTGCGACAGCATCGTTTCGAAGACGTCCAGGCACAGTTGCACCTTGCGCCGGTACTCCCGGCGTTGTTCGCGGCTGAACTCCGTGCCTGAGATCTCCTCGCCCACAGGTCGAGACTAGCGCCGGGTGGCCACCGCGATCTGTGGTCCGAACAGACTGTTGCGCAACTCGATGTCGACACCCGCGTGATCGGCCAGTGCGCGCAATGCCGACGGGCTGTAGCTGCGCAGCGAACTGATGACACCGTCGTGCACGAACGGGATGAACGGGGCCAGCGGCAGCATGGTCGCCAACCGCAACACATGCACCGGGGCGGGCGGCCGTGGCAGGTCGATGATCAGCAGTTTGTCGGCAACTCGGGTGCCCTCGGCCAGCACGGCCGCGGCAGCGGCCGGGGGCAGATGGTGGAAGGACAACGCGAAGACCGCGAGCGCGAACTGCCGATCCGGGGCGTCGATCGACGTCGCGTCCACTACCCGCACCGTCGCCCGCGGATGCTCGCCGAGTGGACCGGCGGCCATGGCCGCCACGGCGTCCTCCGCGACATCGGTGACGGTGACATGGGCGCTCGGATGGAATTCGAGCAGCTTCGTCGCGAGTGCACCGTGCCCGGCGCCGAGTTCCAGGACGCTCGGGTCGGGGACCTCGGCGATCTCTTCGAGCGCGATGGCCGCAAACTGCTCATGGCTGCCGAAGACGCGACCGGTCCAGTTCAACGCATCGACGACGCTGCGCTTCACACCGGGATCGACGTCGCTGCGGTCCAGGTATTCGGATCGGTCGGTCCACAGCAGGCGGTCCAGACACGATGCGTCGGGTCCCCCTCGCGGCATCTCGTCGATCCCGGTCACTGGGGCTTGCATTCCTTCAGCAGGGTCCCCAGCACGTCGAAGTACTCGGTGCTGATCAAGGCCTGGCGGGCCCAGTCGCCGTCGGACGCCGCGGCGGCGATCTCGTCGGCGATACCGGCCAGCCGTTGGGCCCGGTCGCGGATGCCGTTCGCGGTGACCTTGTCGGCGTCGGCGTGGATCCGTTTGGCCCAGTCGGCGACCTCGCCAGAGGTCGGGCCCCGTCCCGGGATCCCGGGCTGCGCGTAACCCGACTCCACCCACGCCGTCGTCATCAGCGGCTCGGCCTGCCGGCAACCCTTGCCCGCCACGTAGGTCAGCGCCACCGAGGCGACGATGACGGCGACGGCCAGACCGATCGCGATCCTGGCCAGCCGCACGGTACGGGGTTCGGCGTCGGGAACGACACGCCGCCAGAGGAAATGGGTCCCGATCGCCGCGGCGCAGGCTGAGACTGTCAGCCCTGCCGCGGCGACCGGCTTACCGACACCGGCGGCCGAGTCCATGGCGGCCATGGTCACGATGCCGGTGGCGACCACCAACATGAACAACCACATGGCGCGCCGGCGCTCGTAGGCGTCGGCGTCGCGGAAGCTGACGCCGAGGACACCGCCGGCTGCGGTGAGGATCGCCGCCGCGACGGGCACCAAGTAGTTGACGAGAGTGTCGGTGTTCATCGTGACCCGATGCTAGCGAGTCACTCCTCGCCGAGGATCTGGTAGACCTCGCGACGGGCGTTGTTGACGATATCGAGGATGCGCTGCTGTTGGTCGTCGCTGGCGGCATGGGCCGCCTGTGCGACGGCGCCGAAGAGCTGACCGAGGGCCGCTCGCAGATTCATCTCGTTCGGATCGGCATCGCCGGCGATCTCTTCCCACGGCGGAGTTTCGATCTTCTCGGCCGCGGCCCGGCCTTCCTCGGTCAGTTCGAAGGTCTTCTTGCTGCCCGCACTCTCGGTGGGGACGATCAGACCCTCGTCGACGAGCAGTTGCAGGGTCGGGTAGACCGAGCCCGGGCTGGGCTTCCACAGATCGTTGCTGCGGGCGGCGATCTCCTGCGTCATCTCGTAACCGTGCATCGGCCGGTCGGTGAGCAGGGCGAGGATCGCCGCGCGGACGTCACCGCGCCTGCCGCGTCCGCGACCACCGCGTCCGCGGTGTCCGCCACGCGGACCGGGGCCGAACCCGAAGCCCGGACCGAACGAGGGGCCGAAGCCGAAGCCTGGACCGAATGGTCCCTGCGGGCCGCCGGCCTGGGCGCGGACCTGCTCGCGGAGTTCGCGGCGGGCATGTCGACGGTCGAAGCCGAAGCGACCGGGGGCGGCGCCGAAGGGGGCGGCACCGAAGGAGGCGTTGTCAAAGGCGGCGTTCTCAAAGGGAGTGGCGCCAGGGTGGGAGCTGAAAGGCGTATTCATGTGGGTTTCCGTTTCGGTAGGGAAGCACTCGATGTACTTCGATACGTTGACGATATATCGGAAACTATCGAGATGCAACGTTTGATTCGACGATGGCTGATTCCAGCCAGCGTGCCCACTCGGCCTGCATCGCCTGGAAGCGCAGGCCGTACTGCAAGGCCGCGAATCCGTAGAAGTCCGTGCCGGGCATGTCGGCACAGTCCGGGCTGTCGCGCAGCGCGGTCAGCCTGGCCAGTTCGGACTCGGCATGATCGGCGAGGCCGCGGACATGCTCGGCGGCCTCGGCGCGGGGCAGTTCACCCAGCAGGAAGATGCGCAGGAGTTCGGGGCTGCGATAGGGCGGATCGTCCTGAGGGCTGGCGATCCAGCGCAGTAGCTCGGATCGCCCGGCCGTCGTGACGCGATAAAGCTTGCGGCCGCGCGGGCCGATCTCGGCCACCTCGATCAGATCGTGATCGGCCAGTCGTTTCAGCTCTGCGTAGAGCTGGCTCTGGGTGGCGGGCCAGACATTGGCCATCGACATCTCGAACCTTTTCAGCAGGTCGTATCCGCTTCCGGGTTGTTGTGCCAGCATGCCGAGGGCGGCCATTCGCAAACTCATGGGAGGAGCTTAGCTTCCAACATTCCACTATTGACATGTCATTAGTGGAATGTGATGGTGTGTTCATGTCCTCAGGCTCCGCCCTACCCGAGACCGGCGACTTCTTCCGGCGTGGCAACTACGCACCCGTAGCCGACGAGCTGACCGCCTACGACCTACCGACCCGTGGGGCGATCCCGCCGGAGCTGAACGGCTGGTACCTGCGCAACGGACCGAATCCGCGGGAAGCCGCGGGGCACTGGTTCACCGGTGAAGGCATGATCCACGGCGTGCGCATCGAGGACGGCGCGGCGAAGTGGTACCGCAACCGCTGGGTTCGCACCGACAGCTTCGACGCCGATATCCCGGTCTACAACCCTGACGGCACGCGGAATCTCCGATCGGCCGTCGCCAACACCCACGTGGTCAACCATGCCGGCCGCACCCTCGCCCTGGTGGAGTCGTCATTCCCCTATGAGATCGGCAGGGAGTTGGAGACGTTGGGCGCCTACGATTTCGGCGGAAAGCTCACCGATTCGATGACCGCTCATCCCAAGATCTGTCCGACGACGGGGGAGATGCATTTCTTCGGGTACGGCAGTCTCGTCGCCCCGTATGTCACCTACCACCGGGTTGCCGCGGACGGCGAGCTGATCATCGACCGTCCCGTCGAGGTCGGTGCGCTCACCATGATGCACGACTTCGCGATGACCGCCGAGCACGTCATCTTCATGGATCTGCCGGTGGTATTCGATATCGACATCGCCACCAAGGGTGAGGGTCAGATGCCCTACCGCTGGAGTGACGAGTACGGGGCGCGCCTCGGTGTGCTGCGCCGCGACGACCCGTTCGGTGAGATCCGTTGGTTCGAGATCGACCCGTGTTACGTATTCCATGTCGCCAATGCCTTCGACAGCACGAACAGCGTTGTGCTGCAGGCGGTCCGGTATCCCGAGCTGTGGCGCAACGACGGCGGTTTCGCCGAGCAGGCGGTGATGTGGGAGTGGCGCATCGACCTGGATCGGGCGGTCGTCGCGGAGCGCCAGATCGACGACCGCGCCGTCGAATTCCCGCGGATCGACGACCGGCTGGCCGGGCTGCCTGCCCGCTACGCCGTGTCGGTGGGGCAGGCCGAGTTGGTGCGCCACGACCTCGGCACGGGTTCGGCCGTGACGCATTCCTTCGGATCGTCGGTGTCCGGTGAGGCCGTTTTCGTCCCCGGTCCCGGGCCCGCCGACGAGAGCAACGGCTGGTACATCAGCTACGTGTACGACCCGACCCGAGACGGCAGTGAGCTGGTGATCCTGGACGCCTCCGACTTCGCCGGTGATCCGGTCGCAACCGTCATGCTGCCGCAACGGGTGCCCTTCGGATTCCACGGGAACTGGATCGAGGCCTGACGGCGGTTACCGGTCCGCCGGCTACGGCGCTTCCGGTGTGCGCCGGAACGCGACGATGACGACGGCCGCGGCGGTCAGGGCCAACACGGCGGCGATGGACGCCGTCGGTGCGATACCCGAGTCGAACGCCGTGTGCGCCGAGTTCAGCAGCTGCTGAGCGGTTTCGGGCGGCAGGTCGCGTGCCACCGAGGTGGCCCCGCCGATGCTCTCGGCGGCATCGCCGGTCTGGGCCGGTGTCAGCCCCGCGGGCACCTCGACGTTGGCGCGGTAGAACGCGGTGAAGATGGTGCCCAGGGTGGCCGCACCGACCACCGCGCCCAGCTCGTAGGCGGTCTCCGAGACCGCCGATGCCGCACCGGCTTTCGCTGCGGGCACCGACGCCACGATGGTGTCGTTGGAGATGGTCTGCGACACGCCGACGCCCAGCTCCAGGACCAGGAACGACACGATCACCGCCGTCACCGAAAGGTCGTGGCGGAACAGCAGGATCATGATGAAGCCCGCGGCGACGAACACCAGACCGAACACGATCAGTGCCTGCGGTGAGAAGTGCTTGGCGGCCTTGACCACCGAGATACCGGCGACCATCGACAGCACCGCACCCGGCAAGGTCACCAGACCGGCCATCAGCGGGCTCAGCCCGAGCACCAGCTGCAGGTGCTGGGACACGAAGAAGATGAACCCGATCAGTCCGACGATGGACAGGAAGTTCGCCAGGATCGACGAGGTGAACGGGCCGGAGCGGAACAGCGCCATGTCGAGCATCGGTGTGGCGCTGCGGGTCTGGCGTCGCACGAACAACACGCCTGCGCCGATGCCGAGCGCGAAGGCTGCCACCACGACCGGTGAGGGCCCGTCATGGGCAGCGGTCTTGATGGCCCAGACGAAGGGCAGCATCGCGACGAACGACAGCACGACGCTGATCGGGTCCAGTGGGCCCGGATTGGGGTCCTTGGACTCAGGAACGAGCTTGGGCGCCAGGATCAGCAGCGGCAACAGGATCGGCACCGCGATCAGGAACACTGCGCCCCAATGGAAATGCTCCAACAGCGCGCCGCCGACGATCGGGCCCAGGGTGGACCCGGCGGTGAAGCACGAGGCCCAGATGGCGATCGCGAGCCGGCGCGCCGAGGCCTCGGTGAAGATGTTGCGGATCAGCGAGAGTGTGGAGGGCATCAACATGGCGCCGAAGAAGCCGAGCACGGCGCGGGCAAGCACCAGCATCTCGGCGGTGGGTGCGAAAGCGGCCGCGGCCGACACGACGGCGAACCCGGCACCACCGATCAGCAGCAGGCGGCGCCGGCCGATCCGGTCGCCGATGCTGCCCATGGCGACCAGCAGGGCGGCCAACACCAGGGAGTACACGTCGACAATCCACAGCTGGGTCGCAGCCGGTGGGCGGAAATCCTCGGCGATGGCGGGCAGCGCGAAGGCCAGCACGGTGTTGTCGATGGCGATCAGCATCACCGGGAGGGTGAGAACTGCCAGCGCCAGCCAGGCGCGCCGGGGAGTGGCCGCCGGTGGTGTCACCGATGCGGTCGCATCGGAATGGGTGGTCATGGGGTGGTCCTTATGGAGAAGTGATGGTGCCCTGGGTGAGGCTGTTCATGATGGCGTCGACGACCTGTTGGCGGGGGATGCCGTCGTCGCGGACGGCGGAGTAGCCGGTCAGAAGCAGTGACCAGAAGACCCGCCGCGACCACCCTGGGGGATATGCGGGCCCTTCCGCCGTTGCGCGCGAGAGAATTTCGCTGATGACCTCGTCACCGGTGTCCAGGAAGGCCGCCAGCTCGCGGTCGGACTGGATCAACGGTTCGGTGTAGACGTACTGCATGATCGGGCCGAGATCGAGCTGACTTTCCACGACCCTGCGCAGTGCCGGGATCATCGGACCGCACTCCGGGTCGGCCGCTTCGATGGCTGCATTGCTGGCGGCGTGTACCTGCAGGGCGACCGCACGCAGCAGATCCATGCGTTCGGGGAAATACCGGTGCAGCGTGCTGCGCCCGACGCCCGCGGCATCTGCGATCTCGGACAGCGGCGCGGTCGGGTTGTCGGTCATGACACCGATGGCTGCCTCGACGATGGCGCGCCGGGTGCGATTGCGCGCCCCGGTTTCACCAATGTCGTGGACACTCATGACGCTAAAGCTAGCACAAACATCCCATAATGAGACATCTGTGTCCCACTTTGGGGATGTGCTTTCAGGTGGGTGCCGAGAACCCGGCGGTCGGTGGCGGTGGCGGTGGTGCCGACGATGGTGTCGGGGGAAGGCCCGGCCCCGGCGGCATGCCCGGTGACGGCGGCACCTGCAGACGGACCAGCTCGCGGCGGTGGCGCTCGGCCAGGACCGCCGCCAGCACCTCCTCGGCGGAGGCGCCGGGCGGCGGCGGGGGAGAGATCCTCGCGACAAACTGTCCGGCGATGCGCTGCCCCATCTCGGCGCGCACCTGCGGCTGCAGCTGCGCCGACCGGGTGAGGAATTGGCGCGCCATGTTCGCCTGCTCGGCGCCCAGCCCGGACAGCTGCAATGTCGCGGCCCACCACGCCAGCCCCGGCGGCATCGGCGGCGGCGGGTTCAGCTTGGGTGCGCGCTCGCTGATTACGATGGTGCCCGCGAAGACGTCACCGATGCGTTTGCCCTTCGGGGAGAGCATGCTGCAGATCACGGCGGGACCGCCGGTCAGCATCCATATCTCGATTACACTGGACAACGCTCGAAAAACCGCCTGCCGCAGCCGTTCCGGACCGCCGTCTTCAGAGACGACCCGTAAACCCAGTGCCATCTTGCCCAGCGAGCGCCCGCCGGAGGCCATCTCGAACGTCACCGGATAGCCGACCAGCACCAGCACAAGGAAGATGATCAGCACCGCCGCCGAGAGCGCCGGATCGAAATCGGCCAGGGTCAGCGCCCACAACATCGACAGGATCAGATATCCGAAGCCCATCACCATGACGTCGATCAACGCCGCGGCCGCACGCACCGGTAGCTGGGCGATCGACACCTCGAGTTGCACCGCGTCACCGGTCACCACGGGTTCTGGCTGCATGACCATGCCCCGAACGCTACTAGGATCGCCAGCGTGGATGTCGATGCGTTCGTGCTCGCCCACACCCCGGCATGGAACCGGCTGGAGCAGCTGCTGAAGCGGCGGCGCAACCTGACCGGGGCCGAGATCGACGAGCTGATCGATCTGTATCAGCGGGCGTCCACCCACCTTTCGGTGGTCCGCAGTTCCGCCGGGGATGCGGTGTTGGTCGCGAAGTTGTCCGGGCTGGTGGCGCGTGCCCGATCGGCCGTCACCGGGGCAAGGGCGCCGCTGTGGCGCGAATTCATCCGGTTCTGGACGGTCTCGTTCCCGCTGGTGGCCTATGACTGTCGACGGTGGTGGCTCGGGTCCGCGCTGGGCTTCCTCGTGGTCGCGATCGTCATCGGATTCTGGGTGGCCGGCAATCCCGAGGTGCGCGCGACATTGGGCACACCCGCGGAACTACAACAGTTGATCAACCACGACTTCGAGGCGTATTACAGCGAGAACCCGGCCGGTTCGTTCGGGCTGCGGGTCTGGGTCAACAACGCCTGGGTCGCCGCCCAGTGCATCGCATTCGCGGTCCTGCTCGGTCTGCCCATACCGTGGGTGCTGTTCCAGAACGCCGCCAACGTCGGCGTGTCCGGGGGTCTGATGTTCGGCGCCGGGAAGGGGGACCTGTTCCTCGGGTTGATCACACCGCACGGCCTGCTCGAACTGACCGCGGTGTTCTTGGCGGCCGCCGCAGGGATGCGGCTGGGCTGGTCGGTCGTCTCACCCGGTGACCGGCCGCGGTCACAGCTGCTCGCCGAGCGCGGCCGCGCGGTGGTCGCAGTGGCGGGTGGGCTGGTGGTGGTGCTGCTGATCTCCGGGTTGATCGAGGCGCTGGTCACCCCGTCACCGCTGCCGACCTGGGCGCGCGTCACCATCGGGGTGGCCGCCGAGATCGCGTTCCTCGGCTATGTCGTGCACTTCGGGAGAGCCGCCCGTCGAGCGGGCCTGACCGGCGATGTCGAGGATGCGCCGGATGTCGTCCCGACAGGCTAGAGCCGGCCGGTGGCCTTCATCGCCAGATAGCGGTCGGCCAGTGCGGGTGCCAGATCCTGCGGTGCGGCGTCGATGACGTCGACACCGTGGCCCCGCAATCGGTCCGCGATATCGCGGCGATCGTTGCGGGCCCGCTCGGCGGCCGCCGCGTCGTAGATCTGTGCGGCATCGGAGCGGCCCGAGGCCAACGCGTCGACCCGCGGATCGGTCACGGCGGCCACCATCACCTGGTGGCGCGCCGACAGCTGCGGCAATACCGGCAACAGGCCCTCGTCCAGAGCCGAGGCGTTCAGATCGGTCAGCAGCACCACCAGGGCGCGCCGGCGAACGCGCCGCTGCACGGCGGCCACCATGGCCGTCGCATCGGATTCGAGCAGAGCCGGCTCCAGGGGCGCCATCGCCGAGACCAATTGCGCCAACAGTTCCCGTCGCGAGGCGCCGAACACACCGGCCCGGCTGATCCGGTCGTGTGCCAGGAAGTCGACGTGGTCACCGGCCCGCGAGGCCAGCGCGGCCAACAACAGCGCGGCATCCATCGACCAATCCAGCCGAGGCCACCCCGCCGGGTCGGACGACAGCGGGTCCACTCCGATCCGGCCCGCCGAGGTCCGGCCGGTGTCCAGCACGATGACCACCCGCCGGTCCCGCTCCGGGCGCCAGGTCCGCACCATGACATCACCCCGCCGCGCGGTGGCGCGCCAGTCGATGGACCGCACGTCGTCGCCGTCGACGTATTCGCGAAGTGTGTCGAATTCGGTGCCCTGCCCGCGGATCAAGACCGGGACCATCCCGTCGAGCTCGCGCAGTTTGGCCAGCCGTGACGGAAGATGCTTACGGGACAGGAACGGCGGTAGGACGCGTATCTGCCAGTCGGCGTGCGTCGTGCGCTGCCGCCCGGCCAACCCCAGCGGGCCTATCGCCCGCACGGTGACATGCGCGGCGTGCTGATCGCCACGGCGCACCGGCGCGAGCTCGGTGGCGATCCTGGCCCGCCCGCCGGCGGGGATATCGAGCCGCTGGACCCGGGGCCGTGCCCGCGCGCTGGGTGCCCAGGCATCGCGGATCTGCCCGCGCAGCCTCCGCTTTCCGCCATGACGTACCTCGAGCTCGATGCGCACCGGTTGGCCCAGACGGGCGGTGCTGTCCCCGGTGCGCCGCAGCTCCAGCCGGTCGAGGCCGGCGGCCAGCAGCGCATCGGCGATCAGCAGCGCGCCGATCATCACGGCCACGACCACGAACATCGTTGCCGGCCATGGCGAGACGACCACCGGCAGCACGCCAAGCGCCGCCAGCAGTCCGGCCCGCCCGGTGAGAACCATTACCGCGGCACCGGCACCGACGCCAGGATTCCGTCCAGCACACCGTCGGCATCGGCGCCCTCCAGTTCGGCCTCCGGACGCAGGGCGATCCGGTGCCGCAACGTCGGCCGTGCCATCGCCTTGACATCGTCGGGGGTCACGAAGTTGCGACCCGACAGCCATGCCCAGGATCGTGCGGTGGCCAGCAGCGCGGTCGCACCGCGCGGTGACACCCCGAGCTGAAGAGCCGGTGACGTCCTGGTGGCGCCGGCGATGTCGACGATGTATCCGAGGATTTCCGGGGCGGCCATCACCTGGCGCACGGCCGCACGGCCGGCGGCAAGATCCTCCGGCCCGGCCACCGCGGTCAGCGCGGAGAGATTGCGAGGATCGAAACCCGTTGCGTGCCGGTGCAATATCGCGATCTCCTGATCACGTGGTGGCAACGGCACGTTGAGCTTCAGCAGGAATCGGTCAAGTTGGGCCTCCGGCAGCTGATAGGTGCCCTCGTACTCGATCGGATTCTGGGTGGCCGCGACGATGAACGGGTCGGGCAGCGCGCGCGCCGCGCCATCGACGGTGACCTGCCGTTCCTCCATGGCCTCCAACAGCGCTGCCTGGGTCTTGGGCGGAGTGCGGTTGATCTCGTCCGCCAGTAGCAGGTTGGTGAACACCGGGCCGGCGCGGAAGGCGAACTCGGCGGTACGGGCGTCGTAGATCAGCGAACCGGTCACATCGCCGGGCATCAGGTCCGGGGTGAATTGCACGCGCGTGAAGTCCAGCCGCAGGGTCGCGGCGAGGCTGCGCACCAGCAGTGTCTTGGCCACCCCGGGTACGCCCTCGAGCAGGACGTGTCCGCGGCAGAGCAGGGCGATCACCAGCCCGCTGACCACGGCGTCCTGTCCGACGACGGCCTTGGAGATTTCTGCGCGCAGGGCGAGTAGCGCCTCCCGTGCGGCCTCGGGTTGTGTCACGACTGTGCGACCTGCCTTTCGATATCGTCGAGATGTCGTGCCAGCCCGAGGAGTTGCTCGTCGGTGCTGGGCGGGGGTCCGAACAGGGTGTGCGACAGCGCCCGCGCGTCCGCTCCGGTGCGAGCCGCCACCGCATGAACGATCGCGTCCGGCGACGAGCGCAGGCCCAGACCCAGCCGCGGACGTAGTCGGGACAGCGCCGCAGTGCGTAGTGCCGCGGCGGCGCGGTCGCGGGCCCGCCGGGAGCGATACAACCGTGCCCTGCCCTCGACGGTCTCCGACGCCCGCACCACCACGGGCAGTCGCTCGGCGACCAGCGGCCCGAGCCGGCGCGCGCGCCACCAGGCGACCAGCAGCACGGCGAGACCGATCTGGACCACGGCCCAGACGACCTGGGCCGGTATCAGATCGACCAGCGATGTCGAACCGGTCGTCTCACCTTCGATCCGTTGCGGGGCATACCAGATGACGCGTTGGTGGGTGCCGGACAGATTCATCGCCAGCGCGGCGCTGCCCTGTCCGAGAAGCCCGGCGTTGGTCATGAAGGCGCCACTCCCGACGAGGGTCACGGTGCGCCCGCCGTCCTGGTAGCGCAACAAGGCTCCGCCGTAACAGCGGGTGGCCGCGCCGTCGTCTGCCCTGGCGAAGGTGTCGCTGAACCCGAGTTGGACATCACCGGCGGTGACCGCCTCGCGGAGATCACAGGCCGGCCGTCCGCCGAACTGCGCGGTACCGTCCACGTCGATTCCCGGTGCCAGGTGTTCGCGGGTGACACCGGACGGCGCGATGAGCAGCCGATCGCCGGGAAGGGCGGCCAACCGGTCCAGGACGTCGCCGTCGAGCAGGAAGAACGTCTGGGCGACGGCGATCAACGTGTCGGGGCCGGCGGCCGCGGCGACCTCGTCGACATCATCGGCCACCACGACATCGATACCCTGATCGCGCAGCAGCGTCAGCAGTGCGTGCGCGCCGTCGGGAGCGGTCGAGTCGGCCGCCAGCAGTCCGCCCCCACGCGGCGCGGTCAGGTAGGCGCCGAACGCGGACACCGCCACGATCAACACGATTGCCAGCCCGATGATCCGCGCCGTGCGCCAACGTCGCCTGGTCATCGGGTCCTGGCTTCGCGCAGGTGCTCGTCGAGTTCGACGATCTGGCGGTACTGTTCGGCGCTGCCCGGCCGGTCGCCGTAACTGACTCCGTTGAATGTCTCGGCCGCCGAGGAGAATTCGGTCCGAAGTTCGGGACGTACGGCGCCGGCGGCGACGGCCAGTTCGGTGGCGGTGCGGCCAGGAACGGGGTCCAGGGTGCCGCTCTCTTCGAGCTCACGTGCCACCGCACGCAGTCGGTCGCGGATCGCCGATGTCCAGTCACCTTGCGCGGCAGCGGCCTCGGCGGCCCGGCGATGGTGCGCGGCGCTGCGGGCGCGGTCGGTGAGCACGGCGTCGTGGCCGTCCCTTGTCGACCGCATGGTCCGCCGGGCCACCCGGACGATGACGATGATGGCGACGATGGACAGGATCACGAACAGTGCCAGGGTGATCCAGCCGCCGGGCAACCAGTCGCTGCTGGTGAAGGCCTTGTAGAGCAGCTCGTCGATCCAGCCCGTCAGGCGGTCGGTCAGCGATGGTCGGGGATAGATCGGTTTGGTGAGCTCGCGCTGTGCGGCGTCATGCGCGGCATCGCCGTCGATGTTCAGGCCGGTCACGGTGTCAGGGGTGGCGGGTCAGCCAGAGGTGGTCGGTCGAGTTGTCCGGGGCGGCAGGGGCGTAACCGGCCCCGGTCTGCAACACCAGGTCGAAGGCCTCGGCGCGGATGCGCCGGTCGGTGTACTGCAACACCACCACACCGGCGGTGAAGGGCGCGGTGAGGATCTGCCCGATCGCGGCGCCGACCGTCGTCAGCACCAGTCCGATGAAGATGGCCCCGGAACCGTCGGGTCCGGCCATGCCGATGAGGACCTGACCGCCGATGGTGAACGGGACGGACACCGCGCCGGCGATCATCCCGGCCACCAGCATGGCCAGCAGGCGGATGCCGAAGACCCGCCAGAAGTCGTGGCGTACCAGGGCGAATGACCGCTCGATCGCCGTGATGACAGGTAGTCGCTCGAGCACCACCAGCGTGGGCGTGAAGCTGAGTTTGGTGAACACGAAGGCCAGCGCGACGATCATGCCGAGGACCAACGGGATGCCGACGAACAACGCGATCCAGCCGTTGAGGGCGATCGCGACGACGGCGATGACGCCGGCGACCGCCGCGACCAGCAGTCCGACACCGAGGGTCTCCAGCGCCGTGACACCGAGGAGCGGAAGCAGTCGGGGGCGCAGTCGTTGCCAGGCCTCGCCCGCGGTGATACCCGCACCGAAGACCGCTCTACCGATGATCACGGTGAGCATTCCGCTGAGCAGGATGGCGGCGATCCAGGTCGCCAACGCGCCGGCGAGGCTGCCGATGACGGACCCGGCCAGCAGCGCGGCATCGTCGTACTGACCGGTGATGCCGGCGGGGTCGAGAGCGCCACCGGACGCCAGCGGCCACACCTGCAGTGCGAAGGACAACAGCTGGGATGCCAGCACCACGATGGTGGTGAGGCCGAGTGTGGTTTTCGGGTTCGCCCGGATGTAGCCGAACGCACCGTTGAAGATGTCCGAGAGGTTCAGCGGTCGCAGCGGGATGATGCCGGGCTGGAAGGCATGGAACTGAGGTGGCGCAGGGTAGTACGGCTGGTATCCGCCCGCGGTGCCGGTCATGGGAACCATCCTGCCTGGGCGGGCCGGCGGTGTCAGGAAGCGGGTGCGGCGGACTTCAGTGCGGCGAAGGCGCGCCGCTCGACGAGCAGGGCGATGTAGTCGCGGACAGCGCTCTGGATGAAGTGCTGATGTGCTGCGGCAACCGTGGTGCGGACGGTCTCGGCGGGGACATCCGTGAACTGTTTGACCAGGCGATCCTCTACCGCTGCGATCTGTTCACTCTCCGGCAACTTCAGCACGACGATCATCTTTCTCGACGGTCGACGGCACGGTCAAGGTGTCGGACTCGGCACGTGCCGAGGCGTTGCTCACAACCGCCACAAGGCCTGTTGGCTGGTGTTGGCGATGAGGGCACCCGCGGTGTCGTAGAACCCGCCGACCACCAATCCACGTGAGTGACTGTTGCCCAGTGAATCGATCTCGTAGCGGTGCCATCGGTCGGGGTCGAACGGCCGGTGGAACCACACGGAGTGGTCGAGGCTGGTCGCGAAGCCGGTGCCCTCGCCCGGCGTGAACGGCGTCCCCGGTGGTCGGGCGGCCGGGACCGGGCCGATATCGGATACGAAGGTCAGGGTGCATGCCCTGATCAGCGGATCGTCCTCGATGGGGCTGCGGCTGCGAATCCAGAAGGGCGGCAGGACGAATCGCGTGGTATCGGCGGGGTCGCAGCGCAATTCCAGCCAGTTGGTGAAGTCCAGGTCCAGGGTTTTCGCAATCGCGGATTCCAGTGGCACGCTCGGCGGCCTGGCCGGGTGCCAGTCGGCGCCGTCCTCGGGAATCTGGAAGGACGCGATCATCTCAAGGATGACCTTGCCGTGCTGGCGTGCGGTGACCCGGCGGGTATCGAAGGACCGGCCGTCGCGGGTTCGTTCGACCTCCAGTTCGACATCGACTCCGAACTCCCCGCCGCGGACGAAATACGCGTGCAGCGACTGAGGATGTTTGCCCGGATCGACGGTCGCCCCGGCCGCGCCGAGCGCCTGGGCGGCGATGAGACCACCGAACAGTCGCATACCGGGCACCCCCAGCTGCGGGGCCAGGAAGCGGTCACCGGCACGGTCGAAATCGAGGAGGGCCGCCATCCAACTCGGTTCGGTCATCATCGAACTGTACCAACCGCTTGGTTGGGAGTCGGAGGGAGTGCGTCAGGCCACCACGTGACTAGTGGCCCCCATGCCCGCGTTCGGGTATCGGGGGTTGCGGGACGACCGGGTAGTCACCGGTGTACCCGAGACGCTGCTGGGCCATGGTCATCACCTTGCTGCGCACCGCGTACCAGCCCGCCACCAGCATCGGTCCGATCACCAGGATGGCGATCAGATTCCAGATGTTCTCGTAACACATCAGCGCGGTCACCGCGGCGAGGAAGACCAGCGTCGCGTAACTGGTGTACGGCGTGCCCGGGAGTCGGAACTTCGGTCGGGTCAGAATGCCCTTGCGCTCCCAGCGCCACAGTTGGATCTGGCAGGCCATGATCATCGCCCACGTCGAAATGATGCCCAAGGCGGACAGATCGAGGGCGATGTTGAAGGCCTCCGCGGGGACGAACAGGTTGAGCACCACGCCGAGCAGGGTGAGCGCGCCGGTCAATGCGATACCACCGAATGGCACACCGTTTCGATTCATGACGCCGGTGAACGACGGCGCGGAGCCATTCATGGCCATCGAGCGCAGGATGCGCCCGGTGGAGTACAGGCCGGCATTGAGGCTGGACATCGCCGCTGTCAGCACGACGAGGTTCATGATGCCGCCGGCGGCAGGCACCCCGATCTTGGAGAAAAAGGTGACAAACGGACTTTCCCCGGCCCGATAGGTGGTGTACGGCAACAGCAAGGCCAGCAGGATCAGCGAACCGACGTAGAACACGGCGATACGCAGGATCACCGAGTTGATGGCGCGTGGCATCACCTTGGCCGGCTCCTCGGTTTCGCCGGCCGCGATGCCGACCAATTCGACTGCGGCATAGGCGAAGATGACGCCGGAGGTGACGATCACCAGGGAGAACATCCCAGTGGGCAGTAATCCGCCGTTATCGCTGATCACACTGAAACCCGTTGCTGATCCCTCGATTTCGAAACGGCCGGCCAGGAACACTATCCCGACGACCAGGAACGTCACCAGCGCCGCCACCTTGATGATCGACGCCCAGAACTCCATCTCGCCGAACAGTTTCACCGAGATGATGTTCATGGTGAGCACGATGCCCAACGCGATCAGGGCGATGAGCCACTGCGGTATCGCCTCGAACATGCCCCAGAAGTGCACGTAGAGCGCGACCGCTGTCACGTCGACGATGGCGGTCGCGGCCCAGTTGAAGAAGTACAACCAGCCGGTCACATACGCCGTCTTCTCCCCGAAGAACTCGCGTGCGTAGGAGACGAAGGATCCCGACGAGGGGCGATGCAGTACCAGCTCGCCGAGGGCCCTCATGATGAAGAAGACGAAAACGCCGCAGAACGCGTACACCAGGAACAGTCCTGGTCCGGCGTCATGTAATCGGCTACCGGCCCCCATGAACAGACCGGTGCCGATGGCCCCACCGATGGCGATCATCTGGATCTGGCGTGGCTTGAGGGATTTGTGATACCCCTCCTCCTCATGTGCCAGTGCCGAATTGTCATACGTGGCATCGGTCGACATATCGCTCCCTGGATGTATCGGTCTCGACGCTCACCGTTGGGCGCGGGGTGTACTGGCCAGAGCGTATGCCCGGTCAACAGGCGCCGAAACTTTCGGCGTGTAAACATTGTGCTAACTGCCACCACCGGTCGGGATGTCGCGCAACGTGTGGACGACGATCCCGGCGAACTCGGCGCACGAGTCATAGCGGGCTGCAGGACTTTTCGCCAACGCCTTGGCGAACACCGAATCGAGGCTGCGGGGCAGCCATCGGCGCCGGCCACTCAACCGGGGTGGTGAATCATTCAGGTGCGCATAGGTTATGGCGAAAGCCGTGGGTCGGGGGTACGGCGGCAACCCGGTGAGCCATTCGAGCACCGTGGCGGCGAACGCGTACAAGTCTGTTGCGGGCGAGAGATGTTCGCCGGTGAGCAGCTCGGGCGCGGCGTAGGATATCGATCCGCTGATGCGGCCGTTGCGGGGTAGGGCAGACACCTCGTCGATGATCTGCGCGATGCCGAAATCGCTGAGATAGGCGTCGAGGCGGTCGGTGGTGAGCAGGACATTCGTGGGTTTGACATCGCGGTGCAACACGTCCATCGAGTGGGCGTAGTCCAGCGCTTCGGCGATCTGGTTGCAGGTGCGCAACACGGCGGTGGTGTCCGGGTCGGTGGTGCTCGCGGGGACCAGCACCGAGGAGTCCGGTCCGTCGATGTATTGCATCGCCATCCACGGCGTCGAGGGCTCCGTGGGCAGCTTGCCCATCTCGTACACAGCGACGATATGCGGGTGGGTGAGCGTGGCGGCCAGCGTGAACTCTCTGGCAAAACGTTCCTGGGCGCGGTCGGCGGCGGCAGGGTCGGCGCGCAGCACCTTCAGTGCGACAGGTCCGGACGGGCCGAGCGCGCGATAGACATCGGCGCTGGAGCCCCGGCCGAGCAGCGTGTCGATGGTGTAGCGCCGACACACCCCGTCCGCGCGCTCGGCGCCGGCGATGATGTCACCGGTGCGGAACACAGACGAAGGGTATGCGCGTGCGGATGCCTTTGCAGGGTGGCATGAAAGCGGGGTGGCATGAAAAAGGCCCTGACCGATTTCCCGGTCAGGGCCCACCTCAGCGAGTCGGGGTGGCGGGATTCGAACCCACGACCTCTTCGTCCCGAACGAAGCACGCTACCAAGCTGCGCCACACCCCGCGTGAAGCCACGACAGCGTATCGCACCGGACAGCCGGAAAGCCAAACGGCCTCCCCTGGCCGCGAGCGGGGTTTCGGATGCGTGCCGAACGGGGCACTCACAGGCCGAAGCCGGCACCGGGAAGCAAGCGAGGCCCCGCCGGCGTTGTACCACCCGAAGGACACCATCGGGGGCGTCCGAACACAGAAACGAGGCCGTTATGACCGACCTGGGAGCGTTCGTCTACATCACGTTCTTCGGCGTCGCGGCGTTGTGGCTGTACCTGTCCGGCCGTGGACCGGTCCGCGGCGCCGACGAGGCCGAGGATCAGTTCCAGCGCCCCGAGGACTCGAACTCGGCCAGCTTCGCCGCCGATGTCGAGGAGTCCAACCCCTGGCTGCTCAGCCACTCCGCGTCGAAGTAGGTATCGCGGTACCGGTCGCCGCTGTCGGCGAGCAGTGTCACCACCGAACCGCTGCGCCCGGCCGCCATCATCTCGGCCAGCAGCGCGAACGCGCCCCACACGTTGGTGCCGGTCGACGGCCCCACCCGGCGGCCCAGCACCGCGCTGACGTGATGGGCGGCGGCCACCGATCCGCAGTCGGGGACGGTCATCATCCGATCCACCACACCCGGCATGAACGACGGCTCCACCCGGGGCCGGCCGATTCCCTCGATCCGCGATGACACCCCGGTCTCGACATCGAGGCGGCCCTGCTCGTAGGCCGGGAAGAAGGCCGAGTTCTCCGGGTCGACGACACACAGCGCAGTGCGGTGCCGCCGGTACCGCAGATAGCGCCCGATGGTGGCGCTGGTGCCCCCGGTGCCCGCCCCGACGACGATCCAGTCCGGTACGGGATGGGTCTCCCTGGCCATCTGCTCGAAGATCGATTCGGCGATGTTGTTGTTCCCGCGCCAGTCGGTGGCCCGCTCGGCATTGGTGAACTGGTCGAGATAGTGGCCGCCGGTCTCGCGGGCCAGCCGCTCGGCCTCCTCGTAGACCTGGGCCGAGCGCTCCACGAAATGGCAACGACCGCCCTGTGATTCGATCAACGCAACCTTGGCGGCACTCGTCGAACTCGGCATGACCGCGATGAAGGGCAGCCCCAGCATCGCCGCGAAGTACGCCTCGGAGACCGCCGTGGATCCCGAGGAGGCCTCGATCACGGTGGTGCCGGGACCGATCCAGCCATTGCACAGCGCGTACAGGAACAGCGAACGTGCGAGCCGGTGTTTGAGGCTGCCGGTGATGTGGGTCGTCTCGTCCTTGAGATACAACGACACATCGAAGCGGTCCGCCCACGCCGATGGCAGGGGATAGCGCAACAGGTGGGTGTCCGCGCTGCGATGGGCATCGGCCTCGATCAGCCGGACCGCATTGTCGACCCAGTCGCGGGCGCTCACCGTACCGATGCGGTCGGATGTGCCTGTCCGGCACGGCTTCCGATGACCGGTCCCTTGGCCGGCGCGGCGACCAAGGTGAGCAGGGTCGCCTCCGGGCGGCAGCAGAACCGCACCGGCGCGTACGGCGATGTGCCGAGCCCGGCCGAGACGTGCAGCTTCATGTCCGCACCCCACTGCGACGCGCCCTTGGCCCGTGAGCGGTCCAGATCGCAGTTGGTGGCCACCGCCCCGTAGAACGGCAGGCACAGCTGCCCGCCGTGGGTGTGTCCGGCGAGCACCAGCTGATACCCGTCGGCGGCGAAACGGTCCAACACCCACGGTTCGGGCGAGTGCGTGACCCCCAGCGTGAGGTTGGCCTTCGCGCTGGCAGGTCCGGCGATGGTGTCGTAGCGATCTCGCTTGAGATGGGGATCGTCGACGCCCGCGGCGGCGATCTGCAGGCCGGCCACCTCGAACTCGCGGCGGACATGGGTCATGTCCAGCCAGCCGCGCTCGGTGAAGGCCGCGCGCAGATCCTGCCACGGCAGCGGATCCCCGTGGATGCGTCGCTTCTTGTTGAACAGGTAGTTGGTCGGATTCTTCGGCTTCGGCGCGAAGTAGTCGTTGCTGCCGAAGACGAAGACACCCGGCACCGACAGCAGGTCCCCGAGGGCCTGAACCACGGCCGGTACGGCCTTCTGGTGGGACAGGTTGTCGCCGGTGTTGACCACCAGGTCCGGCTGCAAGGACACCAGCTCACGCAGCCACTCCTGCTTGCGCCGCTGACGCGGCAGCATGTGCAGATCCGACAGGTGCAGCACCCGCAGCGGAGTCGACCCGGGGGTGAGCACCGGCATGGTCAGTTCCCGAAGAGCGAACGCGTTGCGCTCGATCAACGACGCGTAACCGATGCCGGCGACCAGGCTGCCTGCGGCGATAGCGGCGGTGTTCTTCAGGTGCGACATGGCAGCAGTTTACTCACCAGATCACGGTGGCGGCGGTGGTGCCGGTGGCGGGGGCGGTCCGAGCACCGGCACGGTGATCGGTGGCAGACCCGGAATCTGAACCACCGTGGACCCCACCATCGGCGGCAGTCCCGGGATGCCTGCCGGTGGTGGCGGGGGTGCCGGCGGGATGCCGTTACTGGTCAGAATGGTGATGATCGATCCCGGAATGGTCTGCCCGGTCGGCGAGGTGCCGACCACGGCGCCGCGCGGAGATCCGGAATTCACCTCGGTCGGCTGATCGGCGACCTGGAAACCGGCGGCGCGCAGCCGGTCCCGCGCCATGCTCACATCCATCCCGGCGACGCTGGGCACCCGCGATCCCGGACCACCGTCGACATAACGCGGATCCGTCGGCGGCAGCACCACGGTGTCCGGTGTCAGCGGTTTCATCGCGGTGAACCAGGTGCGGGCGGGCTCGTTACCGCCGAAGAGGTTGCCGGAACCACACTGCCGCAACGGGAACGAGCACAACTCGCTGGGCTGGGTCGAATCGTCGTAGATGTAGTTGGCGGCGGCGAACTCGCTGGTGAACCCCAGGAAGGCCGAGGAGCGGTTGGACTCGGTGGTGCCGGTCTTGCCCGACATCGGCAGGTTCCACCCCGCCGAGCCGGCGGCTCCGGCCGCGGTACCCGAGCCCCTGTCGTCCTCGCTCATCGCATTGGCCAGGGTGTTGGCCAACCCCTCGGGCACGACCTGCTCACAGGTCTCGGTGGTCACCGCGACCTCGTTGCCGTGCCGGTCGAAGACCTGGGCGATCGGGTTCGGCGGGCACCACACCCCGCCCGAGGCGAGCGTCGCGGCGACGTTGGACAGCTCGAGGCCGTTGACCTCGATCGGGCCGAGGGTGAACGATCCGATGTTCTGCCGCTTCACGAAATCGGCGAGGCTCTCGTTGCTCTCCGGGTCATAGTCGCGGGCGGTACCCGGCAGCGCATACGAGCGCAGGCCCAACCGGACCGCCATGTCGACGGCCCGCTGCACGCCGATCTGGGAGATCAGCTTGGCGAAGGCGGTGTTCGGCGAGGTGGCCAGCGCGTCGGTGACGCTCATCGAGTCGCGGTAGCCACCGGCGTTGCGGACGCACCAGGTGGCCGGCGGGCATCCCGGCGAGCTGCTGCTACCCAGGCCCTTGGCCTGGAACGCCGCGGGCACGGGCAACTGGCTGTTGATGCCCATGCCCATCTCCATGGCGGCGGCGACGGTGAAGATCTTGAACACCGACCCGGCGCCGTTGCCGGCCAGCGAGAAGGGTTGCGGCTGCATGGTTTCGCCGGCCTCGGTGTTGAGTCCGTAGGTGCGGTTGCTGGCCATCGCGAGCACCGGGTGCGCTTCCTTGCCCGGCCGGATCACGCTCATGACGCTGGCCACCCCGGCGGTGTCGGCGGGAGCGAATTGGTTGACCGCGTTCTTGACCGTGGCCTGCACGTTGGGGTCCAGGGTGGTCTTGATCAGATATCCGCCCTTGGCGACCTGATCCTTGCTCAACCCGGCGCGCGCCAGGTAGTCCAGCGCGTAGTCGCAGAAGAACGCGCGGTCCCCGGCGGCGATGCAGCCACGGGGCAGCTCCTTGGGCTGCGGGAGCACTCCGAGGGGCTGCTCACGGGCCGCGCGTAGCGCCTCGGCCTCCTGCGGGACATTCTCGATCATGGTGTCCAGCACGACATTGCGGCGAGCCAGTGCGCCCTCGGGATTGGTGTACGGGTTGAGCACGCTGGTGGACTGCACCATGCCGGCCAGCAGTGCGGCCTGCTGCCAGTTCAGCTCGCTTGCGTTGACGCCGAAATAGGTCTGGGCGGCGTCCTGCACGCCGAAGGCGCCGTTACCGAAGGAGACCAGGTTCAGATACCTGGTGAGGATCTCCGGTTTGGTCAGCGTCTTGTCCAGGGTCAGGGCCATCCGGATCTCGCGCAGCTTGCGGGCCGGCGTGGTCTCGATGGCCGCGCGCTTCTCGGCATCGGTCTGGGCGACCACCAGCAGCTGGTAGTTCTTCACGTACTGCTGCTCGATGGTCGAACCACCTCGGGTGTCCAGGTTGCCGGACAGGTAACCCGACAGGCCCGTCAGGGTGCCCTGCCAGTCCACGCCGTTGTGCTCGGCGAACCGCTTGTCCTCGATGGACACGATGGCCAGCTTCATGGTGTTGGCGATCTGCTCGCTGGGCACCTCGAACCGGCGCTGGGTGTAGAGCCAGGCGATCGGGTTGCCCTGCGAGTCGGTCATCGTCGACACCGCGGGGATATCACCCTCGACCAGTTGGGCCGAGCCGTTGGCAACCACATCGGAGGCGCGGTTGGACATCAAACCGATACCGCCGACGACAGGAAACATCAACCCGGCGGCGATCACGGCGGCCAGCAGGCAGCACCACATCAGCTTGATGACCGTCACCGGTACCGGTGGTCGGCGCTGGGGCTGGTCGGACATGGGTTACAGCGTAGCCAGCGGGTCCAATCGGGCCCCTCGGGCTGCCATTTCCGGCGTTCTGAGCGGCGGACTGCACGGTCGTCCCAAAAAAGTGTGATCTGACTGTTGCGTAAAAGCCCCTCTACCACCTAGCTTGAACACACAATGCGATTCAGGTAACACTCCTGACGCAATGTGGCGCAGATTACACACGCTTAACAGGGGTCGGAGTAAAGGGGAATGCAGGTGTCGGTTACATCGTCTGCCACGTATAGGAGTGCAGCAACGCACGCCCCGACGGCCACTCCGGGAGCCGAGGCCGAGGCCCGCATCGCGTGGGTCTCGCAGGCCCGTTGCCGCCAGGCCGATCCCGACGAACTGTTCGTCCGGGGCGCCGCTCAGCGAAAAGCGGCGGTCATCTGCCGGCACTGCCCGGTCATCGCGGAATGCGGCGCCGATGCGCTGGACAACCGCGTCGAGTTCGGTGTCTGGGGCGGCATGACCGAGCGTCAGCGCCGCGCGCTGCTCAAGCAGCACCCCGAGGTCGTCTCGTGGGCCGACTTCTTCGCCGCTCAGCGCAAGCACCGCAGCGCGGTCTGAGCGGTTCGCCCGCCGTCGGATCGATCAGCTGCCCGTCAGCTGATCACCGATGGCGCGCAGTGCCTCCAGGTCGGACACATCGAACGGCAGCGACGGCACGCCGACGATCGCTACGTGTGGGTTGGCCCCGGTGAACCGCGACAGCAGTCGCACCTCCCGTTTGGCCGTCGCCGCCCGCGCCGCGTGAACCCGCAGCACCGCCGAACTCACGTTGCCCTCACCCTTGGTCGTGTCGATCGCCGCGGCGGCCTCGGTGGCCTTGTCGGCAGCCAGATTGCACAGCGTCGGATGGGTGCGGTTGAGGATCAAACCCGCCAGCGGCATGTTCTCGCTGGAGAGTCGGTCGACGAAGAACGACGCCTCGCGAAGAGCATCCGGCTCGGCGGCCGATACGACGACGAACTGGGTACCGCGTCGCTTCAACAAGTCGTAGGTGCGGTCGGCCTTCTCCCGGAACCCACCGAACGTCGCATCCAGTGACTGCACGAATCCTGCGGCGTCGGAAAGCATCTGGGAGCCCAGCACCGTCGACATGCCCTTCATGGCCAGGCCCACCGCGCCGGTGACGATGCGCCCGATGCCGCGGCCCGGCGCCAGCAGCATCCGCCAGAGCCGGCTGTCCATGAAGCTGCCCAGCCGTTTCGGGGCGTCCAGGAAGTCCAGCGCGTTGCGTGACGGCGGCGTGTCCACCACCACCAGGTCCCATTTGTCCTCGGCCAACAGCTGGCCGAGTTTCTCCATGGCCATGTACTCCTGCGTGCCGGCCAGAGACGTTGCGACCGTTTGGTAGAACTGGTTCTCCAGAATCGAATCGGCGACCCCGGGGCCCGAGTACTGCACCACCATCTCGTCGAAGGTGCGGCGCATGTCGAGCATCATCGCGTGCAACTCACCGGTCACCTCGGGGGCCAGCGGAACCCGCTGCGGATTGTTGCCGAGGCTCTCGATGCCCAGCGCCTGGGCCAGTCGCTTTGCCGGGTCGATGGTGAGCACGACGACCGTGCGCCCCATCTCGGCGGCGCGCAGCGCCATCGCGGCGGCCGTGGTGGTCTTGCCGACACCACCGGCACCGCAGCACACGATGACCCGGTTGCTGGTATCGCCGAGGACGGCGCCCAGATCGAGGGCAGCAGGAGAAGTGCTCATATCAGCTGTTCCTTCGGCTCTTCGAGCGAGCGCTCATCGCACTCCTTGGGCGGCAAGTGCTTCGGCCAGTTCATAGAGGCTGCCCAGATCGACACCGTCGGCGATGGCCGGCAGCTGCAGTCGGGCCACGTCGAGCTCTTCGAGCAACTCGGCACTCTCGGCGCGGGCGGCGATCCGGGTGGCGTGCTGGATGGACTCGGTCAGCAGGCCCGCGAAATCGTCGTCGGCCAAGGTGATTCCGGCAGAGCCCAGATCCGCACGGATGGTCTCGGCGTCGAGATCTCCCTCGGCCGCCCTGGTGAGGTCGTCCTGGGACAGATACGACGGGATGTTGCGGTTGACGATGACGCTGCCGATCGGCAGCTCGAGCTCCCGCAGTTCGGCGATCGCCTCGATGGTCTCCTGGACCGGCAGCGCCTCCAGCAGGGTCACCAGATGGATCGCGGTCAGATCGGAATGCAGGATCTTCACCACGCCTTCCGCCTGGGAGTGCACCGGTCCGCCCTTGGCCAGTTCGGACACCGCCTTGGTGACATCGAGGAATCGGGAGATGCGACCGGTCGGGGGCGCGTCGACCACGATCGCGTCGTAGGCGCTCTGGCCGGATTTGGCCGTCTTGGCCGGATTGTCGGAGCGGACGACGAGCTCCTTGATCTTTCCGGTCAGCAGCACATCACGCAGGCCAGGGGCGATCGTCGTGGCGAACTCGACGGCCCCGATACGGCGCATCGCGCGTCCGGCGATGCCCAGGTTGTAGAACATGTCGAGGTACTCGAGGAACGCGGCCTCGGTGTCGATGGCCAGGGCGTTGACCTGGCCGCCGCCCTCGGCGGTCGCGATCTTGACCTCCTCATAGGGCAGCGGCGGCACGTCGAAGAGTTGGGCGATGCCCTGGCGTCCCTCGACCTCCACCAACAACACCTTGCGGCCTCCGGCGGCCAGCGAGAGCGCCAGCGCCGCGGCGATGGTCGACTTGCCGGTACCACCTTTACCGGTGACGAAGTGCAGACGGGCCTTCGTCAGGCGGGACGGCCAGCCGACCGGCCTGCGGTCGTCGGATGCATGTTCCACGCCTGCATGCTATCCATCGCGGGAGCGTCGGCGGATAAGCTCTGCGTCATGACTGAAGTGAGCCGTTGGGAGTACGCCACCGTGCCGTTGCTGACGCACGCCACCAAACAGATTCTCGACCAGTGGGGCTCGGATGGCTGGGAGCTGGTGTCGGTGCTTCCCGGTCCCACCGGTGAGCAGCACGTCGCGTACCTCAAGCGGCCGAAGTGAGCCACTCGCAGCGGCTCGCCGAGCTCGGTATCGAGCTGCCCGAGGTCGTGGCACCGCTGGCGGCCTACGTGCCCGCGGTGCGGACCGGCAATCTGGTCTACACCTCGGGGCAGCTGCCGATCCGTGACGGCGCCCTGCAGGCCACCGGCAAGGTCGGCGCCGAGGTCAGCGCCGAGGACGCCAAGGAACTGGCCCGGCTCTGCGGATTGAACGCGCTGGCCGCGGTGCACGCGCTGGTGGGCATCGACGCGGTGGTGCGGGTGGTCAAGGTGGTCGGATTCGTCGCGTCGGCCAAGGATTTCGACGGACAGCCCGGTGTCATCAACGGCGCCTCCGAACTGTTCGGCGAGGTGTTCGGCGACAGTGGCGCGCATGCCCGCTCCGCTGTCGGGGTCTCGGAACTGCCGCGGAACTCACCGGTCGAGGTCGAGATCATCGTCGAGGTCGCGTAAGCGGCCGAGCATGAGTGAGGGTCGCGTAAGCGGCCGAGCATGAGTGGAGAGGTCGTGTAGTTGCAGCATCCCGCGTACGGCGAGCTGAGGCCGGTCTGGCAGACCGATACCGTGTCGGCCTCGGTACTGCTGTGCAACAACCCCGGGATGATGACGCTGGAGGGCACCAACACCTGGGTGTTGAGCGGGCCGGGCAGCGACGAGCTGGTGATCGTCGACCCGGGGCCCGATGACGACGAGCACATCGACCGGATCGCCGCGCTCGGCACGATCTCGCTGGTGCTCATCAGTCACAAGCACGGTGACCACACCGACGGCATCGACAAGCTGGTCGACCGCACCGGCGCGGTGGTGCGCGCCATCGGTAGTGGGTTCCTGCGGGGACTCGGCGGACCGCTGACCGACGGTGAGGTCATCGACGCCGCGGGGACGCGCATCACCGTGCTGGCGACACCGGGACACACCAGCGATTCGCTGTCATTCCTCGTCGAGGGTGCGGTGCTGACCGCCGACACCGTGCTGGGCCGCGGCACCACCGTCATCGACGACGAGGACGGCAGCCTTGGCGCGTATCTGGATTCCCTGCGTCGGCTGCAGGGACTGGGTCAGCTGCGGGTGCTGCCCGGGCACGGCCCCGATCTGGCGAACCTGGCCGAGGTGTCGGCGCAGTATCTGGCGCACCGGCACGACCGACTCGACCAGGTCCGGGCGGCCTTGCGCGAGCTGGGGGAGGACGCCACGGCCAAGCAGATCGTCGCGCATGTCTACACCGATGTGGACGAGAAGCTGTGGCCCGCCGCGGAGAAGTCGACCCAGGCGCAGCTGGACTACCTCAGAAACTGATTTCGGCGCGGAAACGTCCGCTGAGCGAACGAAACCGCGCCGAAATCTGGTGAAGAACTAACGTGCGCGACGAGCCAACCGCTCCGAATCGCTGATCAGCACGCTCTTACCCTCCAACCGGATCCACCCGCGGTGGGCGAAATCGGCGAGGGCCTTGTTCACGGTCTCCCGGGAGGCGCCGACCAACTGGGCGATCTCCTCCTGGGTGAGGTCGTGGGTGACGCGCAATGCGCCACCTTCCTGGGTGCCGAAGCGCTGGGCCAGCTGCAGCAGCTGCTTGGCCACCCGGCCGGGCACGTCGGTGAAGATCAGGTCGGCGAGGTTGTTGTTGGTGCGCCGCAGGCGACGGGCCAGCACGCGCAACAGCTGCTCGGCGATCTCGGGACGGTCGGCGATCCAGGCGCGCAGCGCCTCACGGTCCATCGACACCGCACGCACCTCGGTGATGGTGGTGGCGCTGGAGGTCCGGGGGCCCGGGTCGAAGATCGACAGCTCACCGAACATGTCCGACGGGCCCATGATCGTCAGCAGGTTCTCCCGGCCATCGGGGGAACGTCGGCCGATCTTCACCTTGCCGGAGGTGATGATGTAAAGCCGGTCACCGGGCTCGCCCTCGGCGAACACCGTATGTCCGCGCGGAAAGTCGACGGGCTGCAGCTGTTTGGTCAGCGCAGCGACCGCGGTGGGTTCTACCCCTTGGAAGATTCCGGCCCTGGCCAGGATCTCGTCCACGTTGCCCCTCTTAAGCTCATCCAGTGATATGACATGCACACGCCAACCGACTAGCTGGTTAGCGCATTCAGTCTAGTGGTTGGCATGTCGGCGACGAGCCAACGCTACACACGATTGGCCTGGCGGGTCGCCGGAAACTGCGGATTGGCCCGCCGCGCAGGTGCGGGGCGAGTCGGCAATCCGGCGTATTCCAGCGGCGCCTGCCGGATCGGTTGGGTGCGCTCGCGAACGTCGGTGCGGCGAACTGCCGCCGTATCGCGCTCGAGGCCCGACTCCAGGCGCTCGAGCCCGAAGGTCGCCAGCATGAGCAACCCCGGGATGAAGCACACCAGCAACCACGACACATCGAAGAGTAAACACGCTGAACATCTCGGTGGGATCACGTTTTGTCACCGGTCGGCACCGGCCCGTCAGGGCTCGTCAGAGGCACCGTCAGTACCCTTGTCCGGGTGACCGCCAGCACCGCCCGGAGCAAATCGCAGGCCGCCTGGGATCGAGAGACCCACCTCGGCCTGGTGCGCCGCGCGCGCCGGATGAACCGAACGCTGGCGGTGGCCTTCCCGTACGTCTACTGCGAGCTGGACTTCACCAACCCGTTGGAACTCACGGTCGCCACCATCCTGTCCGCGCAGTGCACCGACAAGCGGGTCAACCTGACCACCCCGGCGTTGTTCGCGCGGTACCGCAGCGCGCTGGACTACGCGCAGGCCGACCGCGCCGAGCTCGAAGAACTGATCCGGCCGACCGGGTTCTACCGGAACAAGGCCACCTCGCTGATCAATCTGGGCACCGAACTGGAGGCGCGTTTCGACGGTGAGGTGCCGCGCACGCTGGAGGAATTGGTCACGCTGCCGGGTATCGGGCGCAAGACCGCCAATGTGGTGCTCGGCAACGCGTTCGACATCCCCGGAATCACGGTCGACACCCATTTCGGGCGGTTGGTGCGGCGCTGGCGCTGGACCGCTGAGGAAGATCCGGTGAAGGTCGAGCACGCCGTCGGCGAGCTGATCGAACGGCGCGAGTGGACCCTGCTCAGCCACCGGGTGATCTTTCACGGTCGCCGCGTCTGCCACGCGAGACGACCCGCGTGCGGGGTGTGCGTGCTGGCCAAGGACTGTCCTTCCTATGGCGCGGGCCCGACCGACAAGGCGACCGCGGCGGCCCTGGTGAAGGGACCGGAGACCGACCATCTGCTGGCACTGGCCGGGTTGTGAGCCGTTCGGCGCGGTGGACCGTAGCGGTCCTGATCGTCTTCGTCGCCCTCGGCTACGCGCTGTGGCGGGAGCTGGGCGTCACCGAACCCGGTCCCACCGGATCCGTTGCATCCCAGGCCCCCGCCGCGCGTGATCACCGGGCCGCCGACACCCCGGAGGCGCTGGCCGGGCCGAGGCAGCGGGCGGATCTGCCGCCCTGCCCCGCAGGTACCGGGGACGGACCCGAGCCGCTGCGCGGGATCACCCTCGAATGCGCGGGAGACGGCACGTCCGTCGATGTCGCGGCGGCGTTGGCAGGCGGGCCGGTGGTGCTCAACCTGTGGGCCTACTGGTGCGGCCCGTGCGCCGACGAACTGCCCGCATTGCAGGAGTATCAACGCCGGATGGGTGAGCGGGTGATGGTGGTGACGGTGCATCAGGACGAGAACGAATCCGCCGGTCTGCTGCGGTTGGCCGAGCTCGGGGTGCGGTTGCCGACGCTGCAGGACGGCCGCCGGTTGGTCGCCGCGGCGCTCAAGGTTCCCAACGTGATGCCTGCCACCGTGGTGCTGCGCGCGGACGGTAGCGTGGCCGAAATTCTGCCGCGACCGTTCGCCGACGCCGACGAGATTGCCGCGGCGGTGAATCCGTTGATAGGGGTGCCCGTTGGTTGAGCTCTCCCCGGACGCCGCGCCGGGCTGGCTGCGTCCGTTGCTCGACAACGTCGCCGCCGTGCCCTCCGCCTACCGAAACCGCACACCCGCCGACGTGCTGGCCGCGATCAACTCCGCCAATGCCGCGGCGACGCGGGCCGGGACCAAACGCGACGCCGCCGTGCTGGTGCTGTTCTCCGGACCCGCCGACGCGCCGAGCGGTTATCCGCCGCGTGGCGATTTCGGCGGCCCGCCGCGTGGCGATTTCGGCGGCCCGCCGCCGGAAACCGACCTGTTGGTCACCGTCCGCGCATCCTCGCTGCGTAACCATTCCGGGCAGGCCGCTTTCCCCGGCGGCGTGTCCGACCCCGAGGACGACGGTCCGGTGGCGACCGCGCTGCGCGAGGCCCGTGAGGAGACCGGGGTGGACACCACCCGCCTGACGCCGCTGGCCGTCCTGGATCGGATGTTCATCCCCCCGACGGGCTTTCATGTGGTGCCGGTGCTGGCGTACTCGCCTGATCCCGGCCCGGTCCGCGTTGTCGATCCGGCCGAGGCCGCCATCGTGGCGCGGGTTCCGCTGCGGGCGTTCATCAATCCGGAGAACCGGTTGATGGTGTACCGCCAGGCCAATACCAGCCGTTTCGCCGGGCCGGCCTTCCTGCTCAACCAGATGCTGGTGTGGGGCTTCACCGGCCAGGTGATCTCGGCACTGCTGGACGTCGCGGGGTGGGCACAACCGTGGAATACCGACGACGTGCGCGAACTGGAGGAGGCAATGGCCTTGGTGTCGTCGCCAAGCCAGTACGGTGAAGCCCAACGATGACTCCCGCACAGTGGCTTGACCTCGCAATCCTTGCCGTCGCCTTCGTGGCCGCGGTGTCCGGCTGGCGCTCCGGCGCACTCGGATCGCTGTTGTCCTTCATCGGCGTCGTCCTGGGTGCGGTCGCCGGTGTGTTGTTGGCACCTCATCTGGTCGGCAACATCGACGGGCCCCGCACCAAGCTGTTCGCCACCCTCTTCCTGATCCTGGCGCTGGTCGTGATCGGCGAGATCGCCGGTGTGGTGCTCGGCAGGGCCGTGCGTGGTGCGTTACGCAATCCGGTGCTGCGCTTCGTCGACTCGATCATCGGGTCGGCGTTGCAGTTGGTGACGGTGCTGATCGCGGCGTGGTTGCTGGCCTCGCCGCTGACCAGCCAGCCCACCCTGGCCGGCGCGGTGCGCGGCTCCAAGGTGCTCACCGAGGTCAACAATCTGGCGCCGGAATGGCTGCAGAAGGTGCCTGCCCGGTTGGCCGGATTACTGGACACCTCGGGTCTTCCCGCGGTGCTGGAACCGTTCAGCCGCACGCCGGTCGTGGCGGTCGACGCACCCGATGCGGCGTTGGCGACCTCGCCGGTGGTGCAGTCCGTCCGCGGCAGTGTGGTCAAGATCCGCGGTGTCGCGCCCAGCTGCCAGAAGGTGTTGGAGGGCAGCGGATTCGTCATCGCGCCCAACCGGGTGATGTCCAATGCCCACGTGGTCGCCGGCGCGGAGACGGTCACCGTCGAGGTCAACGGTGAGACCTACGACGCCACCGTGGTCTCCTACGACCCGAACCAGGACATCTCGATCCTTGCGGTGCCGGAGCTGCCGTCGGTGCCGTTGGTCTTCGACGATTCCGAGGCCGCGCCGAGCACCGATGCCATCGTCATGGGGTATCCCGGCGGCGGCGATTTCACGGCAACCCCGGCGCGGGTGCGCGAGACGATCGAACTCAACGGTCCCGACATCTACAACTCGACGACGGTGAACCGGACGGTGTACACCATCCGCGGCACGGTCAAGCAGGGTAATTCGGGTGGCCCGATGGTCGACAAGGACGGCAAGGTCCTCGGCGTCGTCTTCGGTGCCGCCGTCGATGACGCCGACACCGGTTTCGTGCTGACCGCCGAGCAGGTGCTGCCGCAGCGCATGCAGGTGGGTAACACCGCGCCGGTGCCGACCGGCGTCTGCATCGGTCAGGCCGGGTAGACCGCGCCCAGGAACTCGGCGAGCGCGGTGTTGACCACCCGCGGGTTCTCCTCGTGTGCGAAATGCCCTGCGCCGTCGACGTGTTCGAATCGGCCATCGGGTGCATACGGCCGCGACCGGCGCACCGGATCGGCCAGGACGTAGGGGTCGGCCGCGCCGCGCAGATGCAGCAGCGGGATATCTATCGGCTGGGCCATCGAGCGCATGAACCTGCGGCCCTCGCCGCGGATCTGGCTGCGCATCGCCCAGCGTTGATACTCCAGGGTCGAATGGACCGCTCCCGGGATCTGGATCGCCTGCCGCAGATGGCGCATGGTCACGGCGAAGTCTTCGGTGGCGACCCAGCCGTGGCCGGCGCGGTCTCGGACGATCCGTTCCAGTTCGGCGGCGTTGTGTCGGGTCAGCTTGTGTTCGGGCCAGCGCGGCAGCTGGTAGCGCAGCAGCCAGGGCAGCAGCGCGCGGCGCTGGGCGGAGTCGGCCACCACCGACGAGCGCAGCGCGACGGGGTGCGGTGAGCTGATCAGGGCGACGGCGTCGACCATCCGCGGGTGCAACTGGGCCGTCGCCCAACAGACCAGACCGCCGTCGGCGTGTCCGACCAGGGTGGCCGAGTTGTGGCCGAGTGCGCGGACCAGACCCGCGGTGTCCCCGGCCAATGTCCAGCCGTCGTAACCGCGCGGCGGTTTGTCGCTGTCGCCGTAACCGCGCAGATCGACCGCGACGACCCGATGGTCGGACCGACCGTGCAGCTGGTGGCGCCACGACCACCAGAACGAGCCGAAACCGTGCAACAGGATGACAAGTGGGCGATCGGCCCGCCCGCGGCCCTCGGTCTCGGGGGATTCCTCGGCCTCCACGACGTGGAAGCGAATACCGTTGGCGTGGACCTGAAAATGGCGCCAGGGCCCATCGATGCGGACCACCGACGGGTCCGGCCGCGCCATCATGGCGAAGCGGCTACCAGCCGGAGGGGTCGGTGGTGATGGCCGGCTTGGCGGCCTCGGCGGGCTTGTCCGCGCCCGGGGTCAGCGCCTCCTTGGTCTCCTTGACCGAGGCGATGGTTTCGCGCGGCCCGCGGATGCGCCGCACCTTCAAATAGCCGAGCAGCGCCAGTGCGATGGTGACCAGCACCATGACGCCGAACACGATCAGGAAGGCAGCCCAGCGCCACAGCCAGGTATCCAGCAGCTCGGCAATGAAGAAGAAGAGGAAGAAGGTCGAGTAGAACAACACGACCAGGGCCGCGATGAAGAACAGGCTGCCGGTCAGGCCCTTCTTCACATCGCGGGTGATCTCGGCCTTGGCGAGTTCCACCTCGGCGCGCACCAGGGTGGAAACCTGTGCGGTCGCATCCTTGACCAGATCTCCGATGGAGGGGTCGGCCTTGGGGGCGTGCGGGTCGACGAGCGGAATCGACGTCACAGTGGCAGGCACGCCGTTCTTGCGGTCGCTGGTGCTCATAGGAGGCTATGTTGCCATGTTCTGAGGCGAGCGAAGCGACGGGGAGAGATCTGAGGCGAGCGAAGCGACGGGGAGAGATCTGAGGCGAGCGAAGCGACGGGGAGAGATCTCAGGGCGAGCGAAGCGACGGGGAGAGGGCTCCAGTCCGAGGAGGTGGCGGCTCCGCCACATAGAATGGCGGCCAGCCGAGGAACGGGGAGATGTTGAGACACCGCTGGCAGTCCATTGCGCGCACTGTTTCGCTCGCGGTCCTGGCGCCCGTGGCGGTCGCGCTGAGCCCGGTGGCACATGCCGACGGCCCGGTTCCGCTCGGCGGCGGATCGGGGATCGTCATCGACGGTCACGCCTACTGCACACTCACCGCCATCGGCCACGACTCCGCGGGCAAGTTGATCGGGTTCACCTCGGCGCACTGCGGCGGGCCGGGCGCGGTGGTCGCCGCCGAAGGCGTGCCGACGGCGGGAACGCTCGGCGTCATGGTCGCCGGTAATGACAACCTGGACTATGCGGTCATCGAATTCGACCCGCAGCGGGTGCAACCGGTGAACACGGTCAAGGGATTCCGGATCGACGGGCTGGGACCGGACCCGTCGTTCGGCGAAGTGGCCTGCAAGCTGGGTCGCACGACCGGCTACTCGTGCGGTGTGACGTGGGGTCCCGGTCAGGATCCGGGCACCATCCTCAACCAGGTCTGCGGCCAGCCCGGTGATTCCGGGGCGCCGGTGACGGTCAACAACAGACTGGTCGGCATGATCCACGGCGCGTTCACCGAGGACCTGCCGACGTGCGTGACGCAGTACATCCCGCTGCACACCCCGGCGGTCACCATGTCGATGTCCTCGGTGCTCACCGATATCGCCACCAAGAATCGGCCAGGCGCCGGCTTCGTGCCGATCGCCTGACCGAATTCCGGCGGCTACTTGCTGGCGCGGATCGCCTCGAAGACGCTGGGGTCGACCAGGGTCGAGGTGTCACCGAGTTCGCGGCCCTCGGCCACATCGCGCAGCAGTCGGCGCATGATCTTGCCGCTGCGGGTCTTGGGAAGTTCCGGGACGACGTGGATCTCCCGAGGTTTGGCGATCGGGGAGATCTCCTTGGAGACTTCGGCGCGCAGCTCGTCGACCATCTGCTCGTGGGACAGTTCGGCGGCGTGGCTCTTGAGGATGACGAACGCGCAGATGCCCTGGCCGGTGTGCTCGTCGGTGGCACCGACGACGGCGGCCTCGGCCACCCCGGCGTGCCCGACGAGTGCGGATTCCACCTCGGCGGTCGAGATGCGGTGTCCGGACACGTTCATCACATCGTCGATGCGGCCCAGCACCCAGATCTCACCGTCGCTGCCGTAGCGTGCGCCGTCGCCGGCGAAGTACCAGCCCTGCTCGGCGAAGCGCGACCAGTACGTTTCCTTGAACCGTTCGTCGTCACCCCAGATGCCGCGCAGCATCGACGGCCACGGCTTGTCCAGCACCAGGTATCCGGTGGTCTGCTCGGCACCGTCGACGGCGCGGGCGAGATCGTTGCCGTCGTCGTCGACGATCTTGGCCGAGATGCCGGGCAGCGGTGTCATCGCCGAACCGGGCTTGCAGTGGGTGACCCCGGGCAGCGGGGAGATCATGATCGCCCCGGTCTCGGTCTGCCACCAGGTGTCCACGATCGGGGTCTTGTCGGCGCCGAACACCAGCCGGTACCACCGCCACGCCTCGGGGTTGATCGGTTCACCCACCGAGCCCAGCAGGCGGATGCTGGACAGGTCGTGTTCGAAGGCGAGCTCGCGGCCCCACTTCATGAAGGTCCGGACCACCGTGGGAGCGGTGTAATAGATGGATACGCCGTACTTTTCGATGACCTGGAAGTGCCGGTGCTCGTCCGGGGACGCCGGCGTGCCCTCGTAGACCACCTGCGTGGCTCCGTTGGACAGCGGTCCGTACACGATGTAGGTGTGGCCGGTCACCCAGCCGATATCGGCTGTGCACCAATAGACGTCGGTCTCGGGCTTGAGGTCGAAGACGACCGAGTGCGTGTAGGACGCCTGGGTCAGGTACCCGCCCGAGGTGTGCACGATGCCCTTGGGCTTGCCGGTGGTCCCGGAGGTGTACAGCAGGAACAGCGGGTGCTCGGAGTCGAAGGACTCGTGGGCGTGTTCGACCGATGCCTTGGGCACCGTTTCGTCCCACCACAGGTCGCGGCCCTGGGTCCACGGCACGTCGATCCCGGTGCGGCGCACCACGAGAACATGCTCGACGGGGCTGCCGGAGCCGAGGCCTTCCAATGCCTCGTCGACACCCGTCTTCAGCGGTGCGGCCTTGCCCCGGCGGTACTGGCCGTCGGAGGTGATGACGATCTTGGCCTGGGCATCCTCGATGCGGGCCTTGAGCGCCGAGGCGGAGAAGCCGGCGAACACGACCGAATGCATCGCGCCCAGCCGTGCGCAGGCCAGCATCGCGATGATCGCCTCGGGCACCATCGGCATGTAGATGGCCACCCGGTCGCCTGTGGTCAGGCCGAGTTCGGCGAGCGTGTTGGCGGCTTGGTTGACCTCGTCTTGGAGCTGGGCGTAGGTGATGGTGCGCGCGTCGCCGACGGGCTCGCCCTCCCAGTGGATGGCGACCCGGTCACCATTGCCGGCCTCGACGTGGCGGTCCACACAGTTGTAGGCGACGTTGAGCTTGCCGCCGACGAACCACTTGGCGAACGGCGCGTTCGACCAGTCCAGCACCTCGGTGAACGGGGTGCCCCAGGACAGTCGGTCGGCCTGGGTGGCCCAGAACGCCAGTCGGTCGGCCTCGGCCTGATCGTAGAGATCGCTCGTGGCGTTGGCATTGGCCGCGAACTCGGCGGGCGGGGGATAGGCTGAGGGCACGCCGGTCTGCGTCGCTGTCGTCTCGCTCATGGGTGTGAGCGTAGTCACCGAAGGTTGCAGCGGCGTTGGAGCGTCACAAGATGCGCTGCGGACGGCTGTCGAACTGCGCCGAACGTCGGGGATTGCAGGCTCAGCGGTCGGCTAGCGTTGTTCGGATGACCGACGAGCGCTCGCGCAAGGAGCCGAACAACACCGATCCACTCGCCCCGCTGGTGGCTCTGGAAGGTGTTGCCGCCGCCGGTGACGAGGCGCGCGAGGCGCTCGGCCGGGCCCATCGGCACCGCACCAATCTGCGGGGCTGGCCGGCGACCGCGGCGGAGGCGGCCCTGCGCGCGGCGCGCGCGAGCTCGGTGCTCGACGGCGGCTCACTGAATCTGTCCGAGTCCGGCGAACCCGATGCGGTGCTGGCCGGGGCATTGCGGGTGTCCGAGGCGTTGGAAGGTGGCGCGACCGCGCTGACGCAGGTGTGGCAGCGGGCGCCGCTGCAGGCGTTGGCCCGGTTGCACTCGCTGGCGGCGGCGGACCTGGTCGAGGACGACCGGTTGGGTAGGCCGCGCTCGGCGCCGGAGGTGGGTCCACGGCTGGAGATGCTGGCCGAACTGGTCACCGGCGGCACATCGGTGCCCGCCTTCGTGCTGGCCGCCGTCGCGCACGGTGAACTGTTGACCCTGGAGCCCTTCGGTTCGGCCGACGGTGTGGTGGCCCGCGCGGTGTCGCGACTGATCACGATGTCCAGCGGGCTGGATCCGCACGGACTCGGTGTGCCGGAGATGTTCTGGATGAAGCAGTCCGGGAACTACCGGGCCGCCGCGCGTGGGTTCGCCTCGGGCACGCCGAACGGATTGGGTGCCTGGCTGGTATTGAGCAGTCAGGCGCTGCACGCCGGAGCGCGGGAGGCACTGTCGATTGCGGAGGCCGCGCGCGACCAGCCCAGCAAATGAAGCGGGCGACGCTCCGTGACCCACTTGCGTCGGTCACGGCTCGTCGCCCGCTAGCACGGATTCCGGTTACCAAGCGTGCTGAGGTGGGTTGTGTGGGTGGCCTCGGCGTTCTCACGTTGCGCTATGGGCGCAACCCCACCCAAGGGGTTGTCACGTCATTCGCTTTTCGTGATTCCGCAGGCCCACAACGCTTCTGCCTGTATCGCGGCTTGAGCTCCGCGTGGGTTCCGGTGATCCGTGCTAGGAGTTTCGACTCGGGAGATCACACCTTCTCTTCCGGTGTGGCCTTGGCCTTGTCGAGCTCCGTGCACTCCTTTGTACTACGTGACCGCGGTCACAGCAAGGGTCAAACGGGGGTGATTCTCGATCGTTATGAGGACGCTCTCAGCTACCGACGGGTAACGGTGGGCGGCAACAGCTTCCGCAGCAGTGAGTAGGTGAGCGCACCGCCTGCGAGCGCGCTCAGTCCCACCGCGAGCGTGGTCGCCACGGCAGCGCCGGAGGGTGCCGGGAGTCGGTCGCGCAGCGATACCGGCCGGGTGAAGGCCAGCACCGGCCAACCGCGCTGGCCGGCCTCCTTGCGCAGTGCGCGATCGGGGTTGACGACCGAGGGATGTCCGACTGCCTCGAGCATCGGCAGGTCGGTGATCGAGTCCGAGTAGGCGTAGCAGTGCTCCAGCGCGTAGCCCTCGCGGGCGGCCAGTTCCCGGATGGCCTCGACCTTGCCCTCGCCGTAGCAGTAGAAGGCCACCTCCCCGGTGTACTTGCCGTCCTCGACGACCATGCGGGTGGCCATGGCGTGGGTTGCGCCGAGGGCCGCGGCGATCGGCGCGACGATCTCTTCGCCGGATGCCGACACCACGACGACATCGCGCCCGCAGAGCTTGTGGTCGGCGATCAGGTTGGCGGCCTCGTCGAAGACCAACGGGTCGACGATCTCATGCAGGGTTTCGCCGACCACGGATCGCACCTGGTCCACGTCCCAGCCGCTGCACATATCGGTGAGGTAGGTGCGCATCCGATCCATCTGGTCATGGTCGGCGCCGGACATGAGGAACAGAAACTGGGCGTACGAGGACTTGAGTACCGCACGTCTGTTCAAAAGTCCTTGGTCGAAAAAAGGTTTGCTGAAAGCCAAGGTGCTGGATTTCGCGATGACGGTCTTGTCGAGGTCGAAGAACGCCGCGGTGCGAACTGGCTGACCGCCCTGTACTGCGGGATCGGGAGCGGTGGCAAAATCGGCAGAACCATCGGGTACCGTCACAGGTCACAGCATAGGCGCCCGCGACGCGGCAACACTTTCCCAATGCTGGGAAAGTGACAGCTCACGACACCTGTCGCAATCTGCAGGATTTTCGACATAACCTGCGAATTCGGTCGTCCGCTACTTGCACTGCACGGCGAATCCGTGTGTATAGTGGCAATCACTCGGCCTTAGCCGAGTGTGGATCAGCCCGACCCCCCGGGGCTGATACACGACGACCTCCGCCTCCTCCCCCCCTGGCGGGGGTCGTCCCTTTTTCCGGACTTTTTCCGCCCTCTCCTCGACATCGAGACCTTCCGCGAGGTTGCGGAACGCTGTTTTCAGTCTTTTGGTCTATCCACAATCGCCGGTTCATCCACAGATGTGCGTGCGGCACTGGTGCGGTGCGGGTCGTCCGCACAGGCTGGTGGGGTGACGTCGAACGCAACCCTGCTGGCCGTGGTCGAGCGCAGCTCCCTCCGCGAGGAGATCGACAGGGTGGCCGCCGCCGCCGGCCTGCCGGTGGTGCATGCCGAACGTCCGTCGGGGCGGGCAGCCTGGCTCGGCGCCCGTGCCGTCGTGCTCGACGCCGGGTCCGCACATCGCCTCGCGGAGTTGGATCTGCCGCGACGGGATCGCGTGCTGCTGGTCGGTGAGGACGATGCCGGAGTGTGGGAGTGGCGGGGTGCGGCAGCCGTTGGCGCACAACACTTCTTCAAGCTGCCCGAGCAGGACGAGGACCTCGTCGGCGCCTTCGGTGCCGCGGCCGCCGACCCCGGCCCGGGCGGTCGCGACGGTGGTGTCCTCGCTGTCATCGGTGGGTGCGGCGGTGCGGGCGCCTCACTGTTCGCCACTGCCGTGGCGCAGTCGGCGGATTCGGCACTGCTCGTCGACGCGGATCCGTGGGGCGGAGGCATCGACCTGGCGATGGGCACCGAGGGCGTGCCCGGCCTGCGCTGGCCGGATCTCGCGGTGCGGGCGGGCAGGCTGAGTTTCGACGCACTGCGCGGGGCGTTGCCGACGTCGCGGACGGTGACGGTGTTATCCGGCGGACGCAGCGGTGGGGAGATTGCGGCGGGACCGATATCTGCGGTCGTGGACGCCGGTCGCCGCGCCGGGGTCACGGTGGTCTGTGACATCCCGCGCCGAGCTACGCCGGTGACCGAAACAGCGCTCTGCACGGCGGATCTGGTGGTCGTCATCGCACCTGCCGATGTGCGCTCGGCGGCCGCCACCGGTGCGCTCACCCGGTGGGCGAGGGAGATCAATCCGAATCTCGGTCTGGTGGTGCGCGGGCCGGCGCCCGGGGGGCTGCGGGCTGCGGACCTGGCCGACGGTATCGGTCTGCCGCTTCTTGCGGCGATGCGTCCGCAGCCCGGACTGGCCGGTGCGCTGGAGCGCGGTGGGCTCCGGCTCGCCGCCCGGTCGCCGTTGGCACTCGCCGCCGTGCGGGTGTTGCAGGTGCTGCGCGGACAACCGGTGGGGGCGGGGTCATGAGCGACGCTTGCGAGGACACCGCATGAGCGACTTGATCGAGCGGGTGCGGGAACGCCTCGCCCATGACGGGGCCGCGTTGCGACCGGCGGTGGTCGCCGACGCCATCCGCGCGGAATCCGGTGGCCTGCTCGGTGACACCGAAGTACTCAGCAACATGCGCAGCGTTGCCATCGAGTTGACCGGCGCCGGCCTGCTTGATCCGTTGTTACGTGCCTCGGGGACCACCGATGTCCTTGTCACCGCGCCCGACGCGGTCTGGGTGGACGACGGTAACGGGTTGCGGCGCAGCGGCATCCGCTTCCCCGATGAGGACGCAGTGCGCAGGCTCGCGCAGCGCCTCGCCCTGGCCGCCGGACGCAGGCTGGACGACAGCCAACCCTGGGTCGATGGTCATTTGAGCTGTGTGGGGGTCGATCCCGTCCGGTTGCACGCGGTGCTGCCGCCCGTGGCGGCCGCGGGGACCTGCATCTCGCTGCGGGTGCTCCGACCGGCCCGCCAGGATCTGGCTGCGCTGATCGCCGCTGGTGCGATCGCCGAGCCCGCCGCGGACCTGTTGGCCGGCATCATCGCGGCGCGGCTGGCCTTCCTGGTCTGTGGTGGGACCGGCGCCGGCAAGACCACGCTGCTGTCGGCGCTGCTGGGGACGGTGGCCGACACCGAACGTCTCGTCTGCGTGGAGGATGCGGCCGAGCTCGCGCCCCAACACCCGCATGTGGTGAAGCTGGTCGCCCGCGGCCCCAACGTCGAGGGCGTGGGTGCGGTGACGGTACGTGACCTCGTTCGTCAGGCACTGCGGATGCGGCCGGACCGGATCGTGGTCGGCGAGGTGCGTGGCGCCGAGGTGGTGGACCTGTTGACCGCGCTGAACACCGGTCATGACGGCGGCGCGGGCACCGTGCACGCCAACAGCGCAGCCGAGGTTCCCGCGCGGCTGGAGGCGTTGGCCGGGCTCGGTGGACTGGACCGCACCGCGCTGCACAGCCAGCTGGCCGCCGCGATCCAGGTCGTCGTGCACGTCGGGCGCGACCGCGACGGGATCCGGCGGGTGCGCGAGATCGCCGTCGTAGAACGCGATCATGATGGCTGGGTAGGCGCGCGCACCGCCTGGCAGCTGCGGCGCGGGTTCGGCGACGGGATCGACGCGCTGCGCCACCTGTTCGAGGATGCGGGCATCCGATGACGGTGGCGGTGATCCTGTTGGCGGCGGCGCTGCTCGTCTTGCCGACGCCGGCCGGTCACCGACTCGGGCCTCGGAGGCGACCTCGTCGACGACGGCGGATCTCACCGGCGTGGCTCGGTGCACCCGCAACCGTGCTCGCGATGCTCTGGTGGGAGCCGACGGTCGTTCTGGCATGTCTCCTGGTGGCGGCCACCGTGGCTCACCGGCGTCGGCGCGCGGCGTGCCGACGGGCGGCCGTCGCGGAGGCGCTGCAACTGCGCGATGCGCTGGACGTCCTGGTCGGAGAGCTCAGGGTCGGCGCGCACCCCGTGGCCGCGCTCAGCGCGGCGGCCGGTGAGGTCGGCGGTCAGGTCGGGGACCGCCTGAGGACCGTCTCGGCGCACGGGCGTCTCGGCGCCGATATCGCCATCGGGTTGAGTTCGGTGGCCGAGACCTCCGCCATCCCCGCGCAATGGCGACGGCTGGCGCTCTGCTGGCAGTTGGCCCACCATCACGGCCTCGCGGTCGCCACGCTGCTTCGCGCCGCGCAGCACGACATCGTCGAGCGCGACAGGTTCCGGCTGCGGCTGGACGCCGGACTGGCCGGACCGCGCACCACCGCCGCGGTACTGGCCGGGATGCCGGTACTGGGAATCCTGCTGGGACAGCTGATCGGAGCCGAGCCGGTGCGGTTCCTGGTCGCCGGCGGGCCCGGCGGGGTCATCCTGCTGATCGGAGTGGCACTGTCCTGCCTGGGGCTGTACTGGTCGGACCGCATCATCACGGCGGTGGCGTCATGAGCGTGGCCGCGGTGCTACTCGCGGCGGCGGTGCTGATCGGAGCCGGACCCGCACACAGAATGCGGGCACCGATGCGATGCGCGCCGGAGCTGCCCGATGATCCGCTGGCCGCGGCATCGTGTCTGGACGTCCTGGCAGCCTGCCTGTCGGCGGGTATGGCGACCGCGACCGCCGCTGCGGCGGCCGCGCCGCTGGCGCCGGTGCTGCTGCGTGCTCAGCTGATACGCGCGGCCGACCTCCTCGTCCTGGGCGCGGGTTCGGAGCGGGCCTGGGCAGACCCCGGTGGCACCGCCGACCCGCACGGGGCGGTGCTGGCCAGGCTGGCTCGCCGCTCGGCGGTATCGGGTGCGGCACTGGCCGGCGGGATCGCCGAACTGGCCGACCAGGTGCGCATCGACGCGGGTTCGGCCGCCGATGCGGCCGCCGAGCGCGCCTCGGTGTTGATCGCAGGCCCGCTCGGGCTGTGCTATCTGCCCGCCTTCGTCTGCCTGGGAATCGTCCCGGTGGTCGCCGGGCTGGCCGGTGACCTGATGTCAGGCCTGTAACCGATGAGAAGGAGAAAACATGCTGCACAACATGATCCGAAGGATGCAGGCCCGTGTCATGGTGGTCGCCGCCGACGAGTCCGGGATGAGCACCGTCGAATATGCGATCGGCACCATCGCCGCCGCCGCCTTCGGTGCCATCCTCTACACCGTGGTGACCGGCGACTCGATCGTGACCGCACTGTCCAACATCATCACCCGCGCTCTGAACACCGGTGTCTGAGCGGTGATCGCGGCGGTGTCACGGTGGAGGCGGCGTTTGCGATCGCCGCCTTGGTCGCGGTGTTGGTGGTGTGCCTTGCCGGTATCAACGCGACCGTCCTGCACATCCGGTGTGTCGACGCCGCGCGGGAGGCAGCGCGACTGCTCGCCCGCGGCGACGACGGGGTCGCCGCGGCGCGCCGGGTCGGGCCGACCGGGTCGACGATCTCGGCGCAGCGCGACGGTGCGTTCGTCGTGGTGCGCGTCAGCACGGCGACGGCACTGCTGCCAGGGATCGTCATCTCCGGCGATGCGGTGGCGATGGCCGAGCAGTTCCGGTGAGGACCGTGGCTCGGCGACGTTGATCGCGACCGCGCTGATGGTCGTGCTGCTCACGGTGACCGTCGGGGTGCTGGTGCTCGGCTCGGTGGTGGTGGCACGCCACCGCGCGCAATCGGGGGCCGATCTGGCCGCGCTCGCGGGCGCCGCATCGGTGCCCGCCGGTCACCAGAGTGCCTGCACGGCAGCACAAGCCGTCGCCGAATCGAACCATGTCACGGTGGTCGAGTGCGCTGTGCACGGGCTGGATGTGGTGGTCAGCGTCACGGCCACCACCGTGCTGCCAGGCCGAAGCGCCCGGGCGGAGGCCAGGGCGGGGCCTGCCGATGGTGTTCTCAGTCCGTCTGGCCGGTGATCTTGCGCAGCCGCAGCAGCGATTTGAGTGCCGCACGAGTGCCTGACTGTGCACCCTCGACCGCGGTCGCCTCCTGCTCGGCGGCGGCGATCTCCTCGTCGGTGGGCAACCGCATCGACATCAGTGCCGCGTAGGTGTCGTCGTCGAGTTCGATGCGATTCACGGTGACGTGGATGGGGGTGAACCCGCCGCCGTGGGCGGGCAGTCGCAGTACCCGGGCGGTCGGCCCGTCAACGAATTCCTGTGCCATTGCCAGGACGTGGCGTTCGTCGCCGGGATGCAGGACGGTTTCGCCCTGCTCGCCGGCCCGCCAGTCGAAGAACGGGCACGGCTTGTCCAGCCATTTGAGCAGCCGCCAGTGGTTGAGGTCGACGATCGCCCGGTGCACGCCGGGCGCGGCAAGGCCGTTGAGAATCCGTTGCGCCAGATCGTCGGGTCGCACCACCGGCCCCTCGACGAGGCTGCGCCAGTTCATCGCTCGGCATATCAACCGTTCGCTGCCGTCGTCCTGCTCCTCGGAGATCGCCCTGGCCACGAAACCCACGGTGATCGGCTCACCCCGGAAATCGGTGACGTTCCACGTGCTGCACAGCACATGACCGGGCTTGGCCCGGATCACCATGGACAACACCTTCGATTCGTTGGGATTGAGAGCCCTGGCCGGCAGATCCTCGGCGAAGGCGCGGCCCTGGGTTGCCTCGACGCTGGCGTCCCGGCCCGCGTTGTACAGCGATTCCGCAGTGTCCGTGGCGATTCCGGCCGTCAGATCCCATTTCAGCGGTCCGGGTACCGGCCGGTCCGGCGGGTCGGCGCCGGGTTCGCCGATCCAGAGGTGTACGCCGTGGATCACCCCGTCGGACATGTGCACCACCTCGGTGCGGATCACGCGGTCGTTCTTGGGGGTGATGCTGGTCAGCGCCTGACCGGCACGCAGCGTCTCGCCGATCGCCGATTGGATGGCCATCAGGTGCGGGTTACGGCGGAGAAAAGTACTGATCGGGACCAGGTTCTTGGTCCTCGATCCCTGGGCGACGATCGCGGGTTCGTCACCCAGTGTCTCCACGAGCAGCCAGTCGTGGTCCATGCCTGCGAGTTTAACTGGCCCCGACGCTCCTGCCGGGTGTTTGCTCATGCTGCGGAATCCGTAGGAACGTGCTGCTGAACCCCGATTCGGATGCGCATTCTTGACGTCGCTGGCGTCAAAAAGAGTTGCAGGGGGTCTGCTGAAAAGGTAATTTCCGACTGTACCTGGTTCGCCGGGACTGAAAACGGATCGCGTCTTCCGACCGTTTTGAGCATGCGGAAAGTGTGATCGGCGTTGCTGGTGTGGCGCTGCAGACCACGGCGAGACGGCCGACGCGGGGTGGGCCTTCCTGTCGGGGACAACGCGGCGTCAGTGTCCCGCCAGCTCGCCGAGCACCATCCGCAGAACGCGTACCGCGCCTGCCTTGTCCAACGGATCGTTACCGTTGCCGCACTTCGGCGATTGCACGCACGACGGGCAACCGGCGGGGCATTCGCAGGCCTCGATGGCCGCCGCCGTCGCCTCCCACCACAGTTGCATCTGCCGATATCCACGGTCGGCGAATCCCGCGCCGCCCGGATATCCGTCGTAGACGAAGATGGTCGGCAGCCCGTCTTCCGGCCCGGAGGCCGTGGACACCCCGCCGATATCGCCGCGATCACAGCTGGCCACCAGCGGCAACAACCCGATCGCGGCATGCTCGGCCGCATGCAGCGAACCCGGAACGGCCAATGGGTCTATCCCGTTGGCGTACAGCATTTCCGGAGTGATCGTGCACATCACCGCGACGGTCTCCAGTGTCCTGGTCGGCAGGTCCAGCTCGACGAAGTCGATGACCTCACCATCGAGGCTGCGGCGCAGGTATCCGGTGACGGTGTTCGACACCGAGACCGGCACGACACCGACGGTCACCTGACCCACGGTCCGGCGCTCACCGGCTCCGGTCACCGCGATATCGGTGACTTCCCTTGCGGCCGTGGTGTATCCGGGGTCCTCGGCGTGCACGATCGCGATACCACCCTCGAAGTCGAGGCTGTCCACGACGTAGCTCTCACCCTGGTGCAGATACACCGCGCCGGGATGTACCGACGCCGGAGCCTGGCCGGTTCCGGTGGTGCCGAGTACGCGGCCGGTACCGGATTCCAGGATCGCGATCTGTCCACCCGAAGCGCCGCGGATGTCGACCGCCGGGTGCGGATCGATCTCGGGCGCGGGGAACCAGCCGTTGGGACGCCGGCGCAGCAATCCGTCGTCGACCAGGGTGCGCGCGACCTCCTCGGCATCCCAGGTCCGCACCTCGGCGTCGGTCAGCGGGAGTTCGGTCGCCGCGCACAGCAGCTGCGGACCCAGCACATACGGGTTGCCCGGGTCGATCACCACCTTCTCGATCGGTCTGGCCAGCAGCGCGCGCGGATGGTGCACCAGGTAGGTGTCCAGTGGGTCGTCGCGGGCGATCAGCACGATCAGTGCGCTCTGGCCGCGGCGGCCGGACCGCCCGGCCTGCTGCCAGAACGAAGTGACGGTGCCGGGGAACCCGGCCAGCACCACCGCATCCAACCCGGCGATGTCGACACCGAGTTCGAGGGCGTTGGTGGTGGCCACCCCGCGCAGGTCCCCCTCGCTGAGCGCGTGTTCCAGCGCGCGGCGGTCCTCGGCCAGATAGCCGGCCCGGTAGGAGGCGACCCGGTCGGCGAGGTCGGGGGCTATTTCCTCCAGCCGGTTCGCCGCGGCCAGGGCGGTCAGTTCGGCCCCGCGCCGCGACCGCACGAAGGTCAGGGTGCGGGCACCCTCGGCGATCAGGTCGGCCATCACCCGAGCGGATTCCGCACCGGCCGACCGCCGCACCGGCGCGCCGTTCTCCCCGACCAGGTCCTCGAGCAGCGCGGGCTCCCACAGTGCCACCGTCCGCCCGCCGTGCGGGGAGCCGTCCTCGGTCACCGCCGTGACGGTCTCACCGATCAGCTGGGCGGCGGTCTCGGCGGGGGCCGCGGTCGTGGCGCTGGCGAAGATGACCGTCGGCGACCCGGAGTATCGCGCGCACAGCCGCAACAGCCTGCGCAGTACCAACGCCACATTCGAGCCGAAAATACCCCGGTAGTAGTGGCATTCGTCGACGACGATGTACTTGAGGTGGCGCAGGAAGACCGCCCACCTGGCGTGGTTGCGCAGCAGCGACAGGTGGATCATGTCCGGATTGGAGAATAGCCACCGGGACCGTTCGCGGGCGAAGCGGCGCAGATCGGTGCCCGCATCACCGTCGTAGGCGCACGGCGCGACACCGCGCAGGCCGGGCACCTCTTCGCACAGGCTGTGCGCGGCGCGCAGCTGATCGTGCCCGAGCGCCTTGGTGGGGGACAGGTACAGCGCGCGGGCCAACGGTTCGGCGGCCAGCGTGGTCAGGATCGGCAGCTGGTAGGCCAGGGACTTGCCCGAGGCCGTGCCGGTGGACAGCACCACGTGCCGTCCGTTGTGGGCCAGGTCGGCGGCGACCACCTGGTGCGACCACGGGGTGTGCACCCCGCGTGCGGTGAAGGCGGCCACGACGTCGGGTTGGGCCCACGCCGGCCAGGGCAGGGTCGTGCCGCGCCGGGGTGGGATGTCTTCGACATGACGGATCGGATGTTCGTCGACCGGAGTGCCCCGCACCGCGCAGGACAGCAGGTCACGGCCGAAATCGGACCCGGTATTGCGCCCTGACACAGACACGACGCTCCCTTCGGTGTTCACCAGCATGTATCCCCAGGTGAATTGTTGACTACTTGATCGTGCCGAGACTGTTGCTGGCGCGTTGAACGTGGTTGACTGAAGGTGGTCGCAGCTTCTGTGTTCGTGTTTTTGCACCCGCAGGATCGTCGTTGCGATCGCGGTTCCTGCGAGGGTTGTAGGTCGGGTCGAGTTCCGACGACACACGCGTTGGTAAGCGGTCGGAACGGGCCCGGTACACCGGACGTCGGTGGACCGCACCCGGTAAGAGAAGGAAAGTACGAAAGATGCCACAGGGAACTGTGAAGTGGTTCAACGCGGAGAAGGGCTTCGGCTTCATCGCCCCCGAGGACGGCTCCGCTGACGTTTTTGTCCACTACACGGAGATCCAGGGGTCGGGCTTCCGCACCCTGGAGGAAAACCAGAAGGTTGAGTTCGAGGTCGGCCAGAGCCCCAAGGGCCCCCAGGCGACCGGCGTCCGCGCCGTCTGAGCCAACGCAACACCGAAGACACCCCCGGCCCGGCCGGGGGTGTTTTCGTATCCGACCGTGCCATTGCACCGACGTCTCGGCCACCACGGATAGTGTCGAACATGTGAGCCAACTGTCCTTCTTCTCGGCGGAGTCGGTGCCCCCGACCATCGCCGACCTGACCGGCCTGCTGGCCGCCCAGGGACAGGTGGTGTCCGTCGGTGGGCAGGCGCGGCTGTCGGTGGTGGTCGACAAGTGGTGGCGCGCCCAGGGGCTTGCCGAGATGATCGCCGAAGCCGGGCTGACCCCCGAGCTGACCCGCACCGAGGAGGACAACCCCCTGGTGCGCACCGCGCTGGACTCCCGCGTGGTCGATATCGCGGGAGCCTGGACCCGCGGCGCGGTCAAGACGGTGCCGGGTAGCTGGGTGCCCGGCCCGCGTGCGCTGCGTGCCTGGACGCTGGCCGCCGGGGTGCCCGAGGCCGCCGACCGGTACTTGCTGGGATTGGATCCGCATGCGCCGGATACCCACGCCACGTTGGCATCGGCGCTGATGCGGGTGGGAATCGCACCGACGCTGATCGGTACTCGCGGACCGCGTCCGGCGTTGCGGGTGAGCGGTCGACGACGGCTGTCACGCCTGGTCGAGAACGTCGGGGAACCCCCCGGTGATGCCGAAGCGTTTGCACATTGGCCGAGAATATGAGGCCGTCCGGCGGGCGAGCCAGTTTGCACATGCCCGTCCTGGATGCGAAATTGTCAGTTGCCTGCGGTGACAGATACCGCCAGGCAACAAAGAAGTGGAGAGTAGAAGAAGGTGGCTGACGACGACCGGAGCCGGGGAGGCACCGGTACCGTTCGGCGTCTCGTAATTGTCGAGTCGCCGACCAAAGCGCGCAAGATCGCCGGCTATCTGGGCTCCAACTACATAGTCGAATCCTCCCGCGGCCACATCCGAGACCTGCCACGCGCAGCCGCCGATGTCCCGGCCAAGTACAAGTCCGAGCCGTGGGCGCGGCTCGGGGTGAACGTCGACGCCGACTTCGAACCGCTCTACATCGTGAGTCCGGACAAGAAGGCCACGGTCACCGAGCTCAAGGAACTGCTCAAGGATGTCGACGAGCTCTACCTCGCCACCGACGGTGACCGCGAGGGTGAAGCCATCGCCTGGCACCTGCTGGAGACGCTGAAACCGCGCGTCCCGGTCAAGCGGATGGTCTTCCACGAGATCACCGAGCCGGCCATCCGGGCCGCCGCCGAAAACCCGCGTGATCTGGACATCGACCTTGTCGACGCCCAGGAAACCCGCCGCATCCTCGACCGCCTCTACGGCTACGAGGTGTCCCCGGTGCTGTGGAAGAAGGTCGCCCCCAAGCTCTCGGCAGGCCGGGTGCAGTCGGTGGCGACCCGCATCATCGTGCAGCGCGAGCGTGAGCGCATGGCGTTCCGCAGCGCCGGATACTGGGATGTCAGCGCCGAGCTGGACGCCTCTGTGTCCGATCCGGACGCGTCGCCGCCGCGGTTCACCGCCCGGCTCAACACCGTCGACGGCCGCCGGGTCGCCGCCGGACGTGATTTCGACTCCCTCGGCGCGGTCAAACGCCCCGACGAGGTGCTCGTCCTCGACGAGGCCGGCGCGACCAGCCTGGCCAACGGCCTGCGTGGCGCGCAACTTGCCGTGTCCTCGGTGGAGCAGAAGCCCTACACCCGCAAGCCCTATGCACCGTTCATGACGTCGACGTTGCAGCAGGAGGCCGGCCGGAAACTGCGGTTCTCCTCCGAGCGCACCATGAGCATCGCGCAGCGGTTGTACGAGAACGGCTACATCACCTATATGCGTACCGACTCCACGACGCTGTCGGAGTCGGCGATCAATGCCGCCCGTAACCAGGCCCGGGACCTCTACGGCGCGGAGTATGTCCATCCGACGCCGCGTCAGTACACCCGCAAGGTCAAGAACGCGCAGGAGGCGCACGAGGCGATCCGCCCGTCCGGTGACGTGTTCCAGACCCCCGGCCAGCTGCACAGCGCGCTGGAGGCCGACGAGTTCCGGCTCTACGAGCTGATCTGGCAGCGCACCGTTGCCTCGCAGATGGCCGATGCCCGCGGTACCACGCTGAGCCTGCGCATCGCAGGCGCCGCCAGTTCGGGCGAGCAGGTCGTCTTCAACGCCTCCGGTCGTACCCTGACCTTCCCCGGCTTCCTGAAGGCCTATGTCGAGAGCATCGACGATCAGGCCGGCGGTGAATCCGATGACGCCGAGAGCAGGTTGCCCAACCTGACGCAGGGGCAGCGGGTCGATGCCGCGGACCTGACCGCCGACGGGCACACCACCTCACCCCCCGCGCGCTACACCGAGGCCTCGCTGATCAAGGCGCTCGAAGAACTCGGCATCGGTCGTCCGTCGACGTACTCGTCGATCATCAAGACCATCCAGGACCGTGGCTACGTGCACAAGAAGGGCAGCGCACTGGTGCCGTCCTGGGTCGCGTTCGCCGTGATCGGCCTGTTGGAACAACATTTCGGCAGGCTGGTGGATTACGACTTCACCGCCGCGATGGAGGACGAGCTCGACGCGATCGCCTCCGGCAACGAGCGACGCACCAACTGGCTCAACAACTTCTACTTCGGTGGCGAGCATGGTGTGGACGGCTCGATCGCGCGGGCCGGTGGGCTCAAGCAGTTGGTCGGCGGCAACCTTGAGGAGATCGACGCGCGACTGGTCAACTCCATCAAGCTCTTCGACGATGACCAGGGTCGCGCCATCAATGTGCGCGTCGGACGTAATGGCCCCTACCTGGAGCGGATGATCGAAGACCCGGACAACCCGGGTGAACTCAAGCCGCAGCGCGCCAATCTCAAGGACGAGCTGACACCCGACGAACTCACCCTTGAGCTCGCCGAAAAGGCTTTTGCGACACCGCAAGAGGGTCGCTCCCTCGGCGTCGATCCGGAATCCGGGCACGAGATCGTGGCCAAGGACGGACGTTTCGGGCCCTATGTCACCGAGGTGCTGCCCGAGCCCGAGGATCCCGATGACGGCAGCGCGGGGTCGCCGGCGAAGAAGGGCAAGAAGCCCACCGGACCCAAGCCGCGCACCGGCTCACTGCTGCGCTCCATGGATCTGGAGACGGTGACCCTTGACGACGCGCTCAAACTGCTCTCACTGCCCCGCGTGGTCGGTGTCGACCCCGCCAACGGTGAGGAGATCACCGCGCAGAACGGCCGCTACGGGCCATACCTCAAGCGCGGCACCGACTCTCGTTCGCTGGCGACCGAAGAGCAGATGTTCACCATCACCCTCGACGAGGCCCTGGCGATCTACGCCGAACCGAAGCGGCGCGGCCGTCAGGGTGCGGCCACCCCGCCGCTGCGTGAGCTGGGCAACGATGCCGCCTCGGGTAAGCCGATGGTCATCAAGGACGGCCGGTTCGGACCGTACGTCACCGATGGGGAGACCAACGCCAGCCTGCGCAAGGGTGACGATGTCCTCTCGATCACCGACGAACGCGCCTCGGAACTGCTGGCCGATCGGCGTGCCCGCGGTCCGGTGAAGAAGGCCACCAAGAAGGCTGCGGCCAAGAAGACGACCGCGAAGAAGGCGGCGGTCAAGAAGGCTCCCGCCAAGAAAGCACCGGCCAAGAAAGCCGCCAAGAAGGCTTAGCCGGAAGGCGTCAGCTGCTGGGCTCGGGCTGTGGCGCGTGGGCGATGGCGCGCACCGCGGGCCTGGCCAGCTGGGTGGGCGCCGACCGGCCTCGCAGTTCGACGATCTCGCCGACGTCCCAGGCCAGCGCTTCGGCATCGACGGCGCTGCTGACCGCGTTCGCCGAGGCAAGCACGTGGCCCTCCTCGAGCTTGGCGAGCTCGGTCAGGCGCGCGGCCTCGTTGACTGGGTCGCCGATCACGGTGTACTCGAATCGGGCCTGCGCACCGATGTGCCCGGCGATGGCCCGGCCCGCCGACACCCCGATACCGAATTCGGTCTGGCCCAACACGTTGATCAGCTCGTCGTGCAGTTCACGGGACGCCGCCAGTGCGGCACCGGAGGCGTCCGGGTGTTCGATGGGCGCGCCGAAGATGGCCAGGGCGGCATCACCTTGGAACTTGTTGACGAAGCCGCCGTGTTTGTTCACGGTGTCCACGATGACCCGGAAGAACTCGTTGAGCAGGTTGACGACCTCGGCGGCCGGGATCGTGGAGGCCAGCTGTGTCGAGCCGACCAGATCGACGAAAAGCACTGCCACGTCGCGTTCCTGGCCGCCCAGCTCGGTGCCGCGCTCCAGCGCCCGGCGGGCCACGTCCTCGCCGACGTAACGGCCGAACAGGTCACGCAGGCGCTGCCGTTCGGCCAGATCGCGGACCATGTCGTTGAAGCCGGCCTGCAGCAAGCCCAGTTCGCTGGCATCGTAGATCTGCATGTGCGCGTTGTAGTTTCCGCGCTGCACCTCCCCGAGCGCCCAGCGCAGCTGGCGCAGCGGATCGGCGATCGACATGGACACCAGTACGGTGCCGACCAACCCGATGAGCAGTGCGGCGATAGCCAACAACAGGATCGGGGTCGCCAGCTTGTCCGCGGGCGCCTTGAGCACCTCGAACTTGCTGGCCACCACCGCCAGCACGATCGTCAGGATGGGCACGCCGGTGGACAGCACCCAGGTGAGCACCTGGCGCAGGATCACCCCAGGTGCGCGGAAGTTCTCCGGCACGCCGGTGCGCAGCGCGGCCACCGCGACCGGACGCAGCACCCGCTCGGACTGCAGGTAGCCGATGATGGCCACCGTCGTGGCACCCAGCGCGGAGGCCACCGCGACCACCGGCGCCGACCGGCTGGCCACCGGCCAGCTCGCGACGATGAACACCACCGAGCCCAGCAGCCAGTTGGTGACGTTGATGACCGAGCGATAGAACGGCATCTTCAGCGCGCGTGCGCGGGCGACCTCGCTGATGGGCGCCACATCGCCCATCAGGGTGTCCCGGCGCTGCCAGCGGATCACCGGCAGCAGCAGCCGCAACGTCACGTAGGCGGCGATGCTGAACGACACGAACAGGAAGCCGAGGAACACGGTGAGGTTGAAGGTGGGCAGCTCCTGGAGCTGCACGCGATCCTCCGGGGGCAGCGCATAACGCAGGAACCCCAGCACCATCAGCGCACCGATGATGTCGGCCTGGACCATGCCCAGCAGGAACACCGGCCAGGGGGTACGGGCCACCCATCGGACGAACGCACTGATGCGCCCGATCGGTATGGCCTCCGCACTCACCCGTTTACCGTATCGGTCGGTTGCGACCTCTGGCGCCGCTGTCGCCGTGTCGTGTCCTTGTGTGGCACTAGGGTGCAGGTGTGGGAAGCGGTGTTTTTTCGTCTCTGGTGGGCCAGCACCATGTGGAGGAAGAGCTGGTGGCGGCCGCTTTGGCGGCCCGTGCCGTGGGTTCGCACAGTGGGCTCACCGCAGGCGGGATGACACATGCCTGGTTGATCACCGGTCCGCCGGGGTCGGGGCGTTCGGTGGCCGCGGTGTGCTTCGCTGCGGCCCTGCAGTGCACCTCCGAGGGCGTTCCGGGCTGCGGGGAATGCCGCGCGTGCACCACGACGATGGCGGGTACGCACGCCGATGTCCGCCGCATCATCCCCGAGGGCCTGTCGATCGCGGTCAAGGAGATGCGGGAGATCGTGCAGATCGCCTCGCGCCGGCCGGGCACCGGACGCTGGCAGATCGTGGTCGTCGAGGACGCCGACCGACTCACCGAGGGGGCGGCCAACGCCTTGCTGAAGGTGGTGGAGGAGCCGCCGGCGTCCACGGTGTTCCTGCTTTGTGCGCCGTCGGTGGATCCCGAGGACATTGCGGTGACCCTGCGGTCACGGTGCAGGCACGTCGCGCTGGTGACACCACCGACCGATGCGATCGCCGATGTGCTCACCGAACGCGACGGGATCGCGGCCGATATCGCGGCTTGGGCGGCCTCGGTCAGCGGTGGCCACGTGGGCCGGGCCCGCCGGCTGGCCACCGATCCGGAGTCGCGGCAGCGCCGCGAGCGGGCGCTCGGGCTGGCGCGGGACGCGGCGACGCCGACCCGCGCGTACGCGGCCGCCGAGGAGTTGGTGACCACCGCCGATGCCGAGGCCAAGGCTCAGACGGTGGACCGCAACGAGGTCGAGACCGAGGAACTGCGCACCGCGCTGGGCGCCGGGGGCACCGGTAAGGGCACGGCGGGGGCGATGCGCGGTGCGGCAGGCGCGATGAAGCTGCTGGAGCAGCGGCAGAAATCGCGCCAGACCCGCGCCTCGCGGGACGCGCTCGACCGGGCGTTGATGGATTTGGCGACCTATTTCCGTGATGCGCTGGTGGTGTCGGCGGGTGCGGGGACCGTGACGGCCAATCACCCGGACATGGCCGAGCGGGTCGGCGCGATGGCCGCCCATGTGCCACCGGATCGGCTGCTGCGCTGCATCGAGGCGGTCCTGGAGTGCCGGGAGGCGCTGGCGGTGAACGTGAAGCCCAAGTTCGCCGTCGATGCCATGGTCGCGACGGTCGGGCAGGCGCTGCGCGTCTGAACGGCAACTGATTCGTGCCGCGGGCGGGGGCTGTCGTAGACTCGTCGGGCCTGCCCAGGCAGGCGCGCCACCCTAGCTCAGTCGGTAGAGCAATTCACTCGTAATGAATAGGTCAGGGGTTCGATTCCCCTGGGTGGCTCCACGTCTTGATCACTGCACGTCTTGATCACTGCACGTCTTCATGGCTGTACGGCATCACGCCAGGCCAGCGGGTTCAGTTGCCGGTACGGATCGGCTGCGCGAATCTGAAGAAGCTGGGCCAACACCGCTTCCAAGGATTCCTGGGTACGAGTCTTGAGGCTCTCGGCCCAGTCGTCGGCGGCGACGCCGGCAGGTCGGGTCGAGTCGATGGGCTCGGCGAAACGCAGGTACATCCGTTGTGGCCGCGGGATCATTGTCGGGCCGATCCCGCGCACCAGCGGCATCGCCATATCGGGCTTGCCCGCCATATGGCTCGACAGTGCCGCACTGAGCCTGCCCCATGCCCCGTCGCGGGTGGTGAAGCTCCGGTATACGTCGTCGCCACCGATCAGTCCGGCCGGGACGATCGGATAGTCGTGCTCGGCGGCGATCCGGGCGAACCCCGCGCGGCCCCGCCAGTTCAGGGTGTTCTCCTCACCCTTGAACTTGCCGATCTCGCGGCCTCCGCCGGGGAAGACCAGGATCGGCTGATCATGGCGCATCAGTTCGCGCGCGGATTCGGGCGCGCCGACGGTGGCGCCGCAGGCGGCCAGCAGATCTGCCGCCGGGCCGGGCATCCTGCCGAAGGCGCGGTCGGTGAGCGGTCGGACCAGCGTGCCGAGTTCGCGACGCACCGCATACGGAATCAGCAGCCCTTCGGTTCCGGACTGAGTGTGGTTGCCCACCAGCAGGAATCGGCCATCGCGAGGGAGGTGATCGAGTCCATCGACATAAGGGCGGCACAAGTCGACGAGTGGTGCTGCACCGTCGGCAATGGTCTCGACGGCCCGCCGTAGTGCACGGATGCGGCCGGGCTGGTTCATCAGATTGGCGGTGTCGGTCATAACGGACATATCCACACCGTACCGAACGAACTGGTTCGTCTGGTTATGCTTTGGCTGTGAGACGCACGACGGAGCTTCGCGACGACATCCTCTCCGCGGCGCGCGCCGAGTTTGCGCAGTACGGTCTGGCCGGCGCCCGGATCGATCGAATCGCCCGGGCCGCCCATGCCAGCAAGGAGCGCCTCTATGCGCATTTCGGCAACAAGGAGGCGCTGTTCCGCGAGGTGTTCGTCACCGATGGCGCCGAATTCTTCCGTTCGGCCAGGCTACGTCCGGACGACGTCGCCGAGTTCGTCGGCGAGGTCTATGACCTGGCCTGCCGTCGGCCTGAGCACCTGCGCATGGTCACCTGGGCGCGGCTGGAGGGATTCGACCTGGGCGCACCGGAGTTCGAGGATGCGCCGCCCATGGAGGCGGCACTGACCGCCATCGGCACGGCGCAGGCCGACGGTCACGTCGATCCGAGCTGGCGGCCCGCGGATCTGCTGGTATTGCTGTTCTCGGCGGGGCTGGCATGGGCGCATCTACCGCATCCGGACGCTGTCGCAGAGGGCGCGGTCGAGACCGCGCGCCGCCGCGGCGTCGCCATCGAGGCCGCCCGCCGACTCATCGCGCCGCGTCCCTAACCCGCCCGGCGCCGGGCCTCCCGCCGCTCGGCCAGGCGGCCGAACAGATCGTCGAGGTCGATCTCATTGGCCTGCCGCGGCCTGCGCTGATGAAAGCGCGCGTCGTCATAGCTGGTCGGGCATTCGAACCGGTGCAGGTGCAGGCAGGTGGCCGGCCACCTGCCCTCGTACACATCGTCGAGATCCACCACCTGCCGGGACAGCCGCCGGATGGCGAAGCGGTTACCGGCCGCGCTGTCCTCGGTGGGGAACTCGGCGGCGTCGAAGAGGTGCCAGCCGCCGTACACGGTCTGCAACCACACGGTCTCGATGCCGCAGTGTCTGCACGGCGCCACCGTCGAGGGCCGCGAGTCCGAGGAGATCATCAGCCAACCGTAGGCGCGGGCACCGACAAGTCGGGGGCAGCACACGCCGGTGTCAGCGGGCAGCGACGAATCCCACCGGTCCCGACGCGATGCACACCGACAGTGCCGCGGTGTTCGCGCTGACCGTGATCGAGTCACCGGCGCCGGACAACCGCACGAAGACCCGGTTCAACCCGGGATGGGTCGGCACCTTCACCGGTGCGCCCTCGGCCAGCGACATCGTCAGCGAGCCTTCGCTGTTGGCCAGGTAGTTGATCTCGGCGGTCCAGTCGGCGGGCAGCAGCGGACCGTCCAGCGGCATCGTGACGTCGGCATCGGTCTGCACCAGATACCCGCAGTTGGGGATCGGACCTGCGGCGATGGACCGCACCCAGGTGACCAGCGCCTCGCGCAGCCTGCCGGTACTGTCGAGCACACGCAGATCGGTGGTGGTGCCGCTGAACTCGGGGCGCTGCGGCAACAGCGCGAACATGTGGCTGGCCAGATTCTCCGGCGCGGCCACCCGCTGCATGATCAGCGGATCGACCTCCTGGTCGAGCAGCGGCGTCCCGCGCGGTGCATCGGCCAGGCCGGCCTCGGCGTTGTGCAGGTACTGCGGCACCGGGCTGTCCCGCCACACCCGCAGGAATGTCGATGTCGAGTACAGGCTGCTGCCGACGAACGCGACGGCCAGGGCGCAGACCACCGCGGTGCGCCCCCGGGAGGCATCCAGCCATGCCGATCCCGGCCGGTTGGGCGCGCTCAGCGCGACGGCGGCCAGGATGGTCGCCACCACCACCAGATCGGGCAGGTAGCGCAGGGCCTGCGCCAGTTCCAGCGCGGTGAACTGCGAGGAGCGCATCAGATAGATCGGCACCTGGCAGGCCAGCCCGTAGCCCAGCGCGGCCACCCATACCGCGGCGATCCGCTGTTTCCGGGCCACCGACACCGCTACCACCGCGGCCAGCGCAATCCAGCCGAGCACCATCACCGTGACCGGCGGCGTGGCCCAGGGTGAGGCGGGGGCCCAGCGCTGCCAGTCCCACGGTCCACCGGCCAGACCCGGCACGATCCCGTGCGTCACCGAGCGCCACCACAGTTCGGCGGTCATGCCCAGATCCAGCGTCCACCGTTTCTGGTCGACCACCAGCAGATAGACCCCGATCCAGCCGGCGGTGGCCGCCAGCAGCCCGACCCACAGGCGGATCCCTCGATGCCACACGGCGGCAAGCGGTTCCCGGCTCACCCACGCCAGCAGGGCGGTCACCGTGAACGCGACGAACGGGATCACCGCCGATTTCTCGAAGAACAGCAGGCCCCCGCAATAGACCAGCACCCCGGTCACCGCGTAACGCCGGTTGCCGGTGCGCACCAGCTGGATGGCATCCCCACACACCCAGGCCAGTGCGGCCAGCATCGGCAGCGAGTTCAGCCCCGCGGCCCACCACGCGAATGCCGGCACCGTCAGCGGGGTGAACAGGGCGAACACCAACGGGACCAGCAGCACCGGGCGCCACCCGAGGATCAGGTGCAGCACGCGCAGCAGGGCCAGCGAGGCCAGCAGCTGCAGCACCACGAGGCTCAGAGCGGGCCAGAACCATTCCAGCGGAGCCAATCGGGTGATGGCCCCGGCGACCAGGAACGCCCCCGGCATCACGTGCCCGTCGTGATCGTCGAACAGATACTCGACGGACAGCAACCCCTGCGTGCCCGCCCGGCCGATCAGGATCAGGTCATCCCAGTAGAAGTAGCCACCGAAGGCGAGCACCGCCCGGATCGCCAGCTGTGCCGCGATCAACGCGGCGGCAACCCTGGGGACCCATTTCATCGCAGCCGACTGTACGGACGCCCGTCCAGTCGCTCAGCCCGCGGTCGGATAGTCCTGCCCGACGGCCTGTCGGGCCGCCCACGCCGAGGCGACCATATCCGTCAGCGAATGCCGCATCTGCCAGCCCAGATCGCGCGCCGCCAGGGTGCCCGCGGCCACGATGCGGGCCGGATCACCCGGCCGGCGCGGGGTGACCGCGGGCTCGAAATCGATACCGGTGACGTCCCGGATCGCGGTCATGATCTCGCGCACCGACGTCCCCGATCCGCTGCCGAGGTTGTACACCGGCTCGACGGGCTCACCGGCGGCCAGCCTGCGCGCCGCCGCGACATGGGCGTCCGCCAGATCGGAGACGTGGACGTAGTCGCGCACGCAGGTGCCGTCCGGGGTGGCGTAGTCGCCGCCGTTGATCTGCGGGACGCGGCCGCCGTAGAGCATGTCGAGCACCTTGGGGAACAGATTGTGCGGGCTGCGGTCGTACAGGTCTACCGAGCCGGAACCGACGACGTTGAAATAGCGCAGGCTGGTGTGCCGCAGTGGGCGTGCCCGCGCCTCATCGCGCAGCAGCCACTCGCCGATGAGCTTGCTCTCGCCGTACGGCGACTCCGGCGCCGTCGGCGTCTGCTCGTCGACGATCTCGACATCGGGGGTGCCGTAGGTGGCGGCACTGCTGGAGAACACGATCTGGTCGATATCGGTGGCCGCCATCGCCTCCAGCAGGGTGGCCATCGCGGTGACGTTCTGGCGGTAGGTGTGCAACGGGTACTTCACCGATTCGCCCGCGTACTTGTATCCCGCGACGTGGATCACCCCGCTGACGGCGTGGTCGGCCAGCGTCGCGGTGACGGTGTCGAGGTCCAGCAGGTTGGCGGTGACCAGTTCGACGCCGTCAGGCACGAATCCGGCGATACCGGTGGACAGATCGTCGATCACGACGACATCGGCGCCCGAGGCTTTCAGTGCGCGCACCACATGCGCTCCGATGTACCCGGCACCGCCGGTCACTAGCCAGGACATATCTCTCCTCGTGTGGGGACCCGAAGCCGGGTTCATGCTGTCATGGATCAGGATCGGGCGAGCGCGTACATGTGCACCGCGATGCCGACCACGGGACCGCACAGCAGCGCGATGACGGTCCTGGTCTCCAGTGCGGCCGGCAGCAGCAGCAGTGCGCCGGCGGCCAGGGTGGCGCCGATCCATCCGGCGGCGTAGGCGCGGTGCAGTGCGGCCGCGACGGCCGCGGCGCCGGTGAGGGTGAGCAGTGCGATGGCGGTGGCCGCGGCGGTCAGCCAGGCCAGCAGTGCGCCGCTCGCCTGATATTCGGGCCCGAATGCGGTGTGCAGCAACCAGGGGCCGGCGACCGCGGCCGCCGCGACGCCGATCGTGCCGATCGCGGTGACCACCAGTGCGGGGGTGAGCAGCGCACCCAGTCTGCGGTCGCGCTGATCGACGAAATGCGCTATCAGGTTGCCCTGCATGGCCGTCAGCGGCACCAGCAGCGGAGCTCTGGTGAGGGTGACCGCGAGGATCACCACTCCGCCCGCGGCGCCGAGTTCGGAGCTGGTGGCCTGTAACAGCACCGGGAATCCCATCACCAGGATGGCGCTGGCGCCGGCCGCGGCCACCGAATGCGAGGCGCCCGCCAAGAAGGTGCGCGCGCTGCCCGCGCAGGTCAGCGCGGCCGCCGCCCGGGCGCCTCGGGAGCACACCAGCATGGTCAGCCACGCCAGGCAGCCGGCGACGGTGGCCCACAGGAACCCGGCGAGCCCCCAGCCGAAGACGAACGCCGCCACCGCGACCGCCACCCGGGTCACCGCGTCGGTCACCATCAGCGAGCCGTACTGGGTCCATCGATCGGTGCCGGCCAGCATGCCCAGAAGCGTTGCGTGCAGGCAGAATCCGCCGAGACCGATGCTGAGCAGCGCCACACTGAGCCACTGGTACTCGGTGAAGACCCGGGCCGACCACAGCGGTGCGGTCACGCCGATCAGGGCGGCCGCACCGATGCCCACGCCGACGGCCACCCACATCGGCCGGGTCCGGGATGCTTCGGGTGCGCTCCGCGTGCGCGCGGCCCGCACCTCGCGGGTGGCCTCCTGCAGCAGCCCGTTGGCCGCGCCGCTGACGAGACCGAACGCCCCCCAGAACACCCCGAAGAGGGAGAAGCCCGCGGGCTCCAGGCTGCGGGCGGCCAGATACAGCACCACGTACCCGCACAGTGCGGTGCAGGCGGTGGCGATTCCGACCGTGGTGACGCTGGCCCGCGTGACCGGCCCGCGCGCCGGCAGTGCGGAGCCGCCGTCGGTCACAGGTCCGGGAGGTCGGTGGAGTACAGCCAGCGGTCCCACAGCCCGCGCAGCGAGACGTCGGCATGGTTGGCCGCCAGGCCGGTGAAATCATCGGTCACCGCGGTGCTGTGCCGGTAGCGGGCGGTCCAATCCTGCAGCAGTGCAAAGAAGTTGTCGTCGCCGATGGTATGGCGCACGGCGTGCAGGGTGAGCGCGCCGCGTTTGTACACCCGGTCGTCGAACATGTCGGTCGGTCCCGGATCGGTCAGCAGCAGATCCTGCGGTGAATCGGCCAGCTTGCGGTGATAGTTGCGGGCGCGTTCGTCGGCGCTGGGCCCGCCGGACTCCTCGGACCACAGCCACTCCGCGTAACAGGCGAAGCCCTCGTGTAACCAGATGTCCCGCCACCGGCGCGCGGTCACCGAATTGCCGAACCACTGGTGGGCCAGCTCATGGGCGATCAACCGCTCGGAACTGCGCCGGCCGTCGCAATGGTTGGCACCGAAGATGGAAAGCCCCTGTGCCTCAAGCGGGATCTCCAGATCGTCGTCGGTGACGACGACGGTGTAACCGGTTTCCAACGGGTAAGGGCCGAACTGGCGGATGAACAACTTCATCATCTGTGTCTGCCGGCCGAAGTCGTGGTCGAAGTTGCGCCGCAATCGATCCGGGAGGACCGCGTGCATCGGGACAGGGCTCTTGTTCAGCCGGTGCCTGGTGTATTCGCCGATCTGCAACGTGATCAGGTAGGTCGAGGTCGGCTCGGCCTGCTCATAGGTCCACGTGGTGTGGCTCGCACGGGTCTGCTTGGACAACAGTTCCCCGTTGGCCAACGCGTAGTAGGGGCTGTCGGTGCTGATCCGGATGCGAAAACTGGCCTTCGCGGAGGGATGGTCGTCGCACGGGAACCAGGAGGCGGCCCCGTTGGGCTGACCGGCCACCAGCGCACCGTTGGACAGTTCCTCGAATCCGACCTCGCCCCAGACGGTGCGCAGCGGTCTGGGTGTGCCGCCGTAGCGCACCACGAGCGTCATCGCCGCACCGGCGGGCAACGTCTCACCGAGGGTGATGTGCAGTTTTCCACCATGACATCGGAAGTTGTTGGGGCGCCGGCCGTTCACCGTCACCTTCGACACGCCCAGCGCATCGGAGAGATCGAGGGTGAAGGCGCGCAGCGCGGCAAGGGTCACCGCGGTGACGGTGACCGTGCCGCCGAGGCGGTTGATCGCCACCTTGTACTCGATGTCGAGTTCGTAGCGTGACACCCGGTAGCCGAAGTTGCCGTTGCGCGGCAGGTACGGGTCGATCACCGGGGGAGTGTGTGCCGTCTTCTTCGCGACCTTCTTGGCACTGCTCATTCGGCTCGCTTCTTTTTCGACTTCGTCCAGGGGGCAATGGGATTGCCCTGCCAGCGGGTCCACGGCGGGACCTCGTCACCGCGCATCACCAGCGAGGCGGGCCCGATGGTGGCCCCCGCGCCGATGCGTGAGGCGGGCAGCGCGACACAGTGCGGGCCCAGCGTGGCGCCCTCGTCGAGGATCACGGTGTCCATCCGCATGATCCGGTCGTGGAACAGGTGGGTCTGCACCACACAACCGCGGTTGACCGTGCTGCCCGCGCCCAGCGAGATCAGGTCGGCCTCGGGCAGCCAATAGGTCTCGCACCAGACGCCGCGGCCGATCTTCGCGCCGAGTCCGCGCAGCCAGATGTTCATGATCGGCGTGCCGGTGGCGGCCCTGGCGAACCAGGGCGCGGCGACCGTCTCGACGAATGTGTCAGCCACCTCGTTGCGCCAGACGAACGACGACCACAGCGGATGTTCGATGGCGGTGATCCGGCCGATGACGATCCACTTGGCCGCCACCGCGATCGCCCCGGCGACGGCCCCTGCGACCAGCAGCACCACTCCGCCTGCCACCGCCGTCAAGCCGTAGCCGATCGTGCCGGCCAGGGCGTGCAGCGCCGCCAGCACCGCGACGCCGATGAAAAACGTCACCATGACCGGGATCAGCCTGCAGGTTTCGACCACCGAACGCTTGATCTTCAACTCGGTGGACGGGTTGAAGGTGCGCAGTGCGTCGGCAGCCGTCGGCTGGCGGCGCAGCCGGATCGGCGGGCTGCCCAGCCAGGACGACCCAGCCTTGGCCTTGTGCGGGGCGGCCGAGAGCACCGCCACCAGGCCGTCGTCGGGAACCCGCCGGCCGGGCTGGGTGATACCGGAGTTGCCGAGGAAGGCGCGCTTGCCGATGGTCGCCTTGGCGACGTGGATCCAGCCGCCGCCGAGTTCGTAGGAGGCCACCATGGTGTCATCGGCCAGGAATGCCCCGTCTTGCACCTCGGTGAACTTCGGGGTCAACAATGCGGTGGAAATCTCGGTGCCCTTGCCGACCTTCGCGCCCAGCAGTCGCAGCCACCACGGCGTGAGCAGGCTGGCGTACATCGGGAACAGGTAGTTGCGTGCCGCATCCATGAGTCGTTCGGTGGCCCACAGCTGCCAGCCGACCCGGCTGCGCACCGGGTGATACCCCTCGGTGAGGCCGAGCGAGAGCAGTCGGACGCCCAATACCGTCAGCACCGCGTAGGTGCCGAACGCGACCAGCGCGGCCACCGGGGTCCATGCCAGCGCGGGCACCAACGCGTCGGTCGGGCTCGCGGTGCCGCGCACCGCCCAGGCCAGCACCGCCAGGCCCGCTGCCAGCGCCGTCAACGGCAGGGCGCCGAGCAACATCGATGTCACGCTGTAGATGCCCACCCACAACGGCGCGCGGCCGGGGCGCTCGTCGGGCCAGGGGTGACGGGCCTTACCGGATTTGGCTGCCGGCGAACCCTTCCAGTACTGCCCGTTCTTCACCTTGCCCACGACACCGGAGCCGGGAGCCACGTCGGCGTTCTTGCCGACCGTCGCGCCGGGGAACAGTGTGGTGCGGGCGCCGATGGTCGCATCGGTGCCGATGCTGATGGGTCCGACGTGGAAGATGTCGCCGTCGATCCAATGCCCGGTCAGGTCGACCTCGGGTTCGACGGAAGCGCGGTGCCCGATGGTCAGCATGCCGGTGACCGGCGGTGCCGAATGCAGGTCGACACCCTTGCCGATCGAGTTACCAAGGGCGCGGCCGTAATACACCAGCCACGGCGCGCCTGCCTGGTTCTCCGCTCCGCTGGCCTCGGCGAGCCGTTCGGCGAACCACACCCGCAGGTGCTCCGATCCGCCGCGGCGGTAGCTTCCGGGTTGCAGATTCGACAGCAGGGTCCGCGCGCTGAGCACCGCGATGCCCATCCGGCCCGGCGGGGTGATGAAGATGATGAAGCCGGCCAGCAACCACCACCAGTTCAGTGTGTTCGCCCACGGCACCAGGTCGATCGCGGCGGCGATGTTGTTCAGGACGGCCAGCCAGATGACCCACTGCAGCCCCGTCAGCGTGGCCAGCGGGACCGACAAGGCGATCTGAGCGATCTGGGTCACCAGCGGGGTGGGCCGCACATCGCGGCGCACCACCTCCGGAGGTGGTGCCAGCTCGTCGAGATAACCGGCCAGCGACCCCAGCCTCGGATGGTCGTACAGATCGGCGACGGTCACCTGCGGATAGCGTCCACGCACCGCGGTGACCAGCTGCGCCGCCGACAGTGAGCCACCGCCGAGGGCGAAGAAGTCCGCTTCCGGCCCGTCGACGGGCGCGGCCAGCACGTCACGCCACAGCCCGGCCAACCAGCCCATGGTGCCGCCGAGGTCGGGCTCGTCCTCCGGTGCGGCGCCCGGCGGCGGCCAGGGCAACGCATTGCGGTCGACCTTCCCCGAGGTGCGGGTCGGCAGTTCGTCGAGGAGCACCAGCCGCGGTATCAGGGCCGCGGGCAACGCCTGGGCCAACGCCGCGCGGGCAGCACCGAGATCGAAGGCCGGATCGGCGGATGCGATATAACCCACCAGCAGCGGTGTGCCGCTGGTCGTCTTGCGGACCGCGGCCGCCCCGCCGCTGACACCGGGCAGGTTGACCAGCGCGGCGTCGACCTCGCCCAGTTCGATCCGTCGCCCACCGACCTTGACCTGGTCGTCGGCGCGGCCTTGGAAGTAGAGCCCGTCGGCCTCCAGTCGCACCAGATCGCCGCTGCGGTAGGCCCGGGCCCAGCCCAGGGTGTCCATCGGGGCGTACTTCTCGGCATCCTTCTCGGGATCGAGGTAGCGGGCCAGGCCGACGCCGCCGATCACCAGTTCACCGATCTCCCCGAGACCGACCGGGCTGCCCTGCTTGTCCACGACCGCCAGGTCCCACCCGGCCAGCGGCAATCCGATGCTGACCGCGGAGCGCCCGTCCAAGGGGGCGGCGCACGCCACGACGGTGGCCTCGGTGGGACCGTAGGTGTTCCAGACCTCGCGGCCGTCCACGGCGAGGCGCTCGGCGAGTTCGGGCGGGCACGCCTCGCCACCGAAGATCAGTAGCCGGACCGCCTCCAGCGCCTCGGCGGGCCACAGCGCAGCCAGCGTCGGGACCGTAGAGACGACCGTCACGTCGCGGCTGACCAGCCACGGGCCCAGATCCATCCCGCTGCGCACCAGCGACCGCGGGGCGGGCACCAGGCAGGCGCCGTTGCGCCAGGCCAGCCACATCTCCTCGCAGGAGGCGTCGAACGCCACCGAGAGCCCCGCCAGCACGCGGTCACCCGGGCCGATCGGTGCCGACCGCAGGAACATCTGTGCTTCGGCGTCGACGAAGGCGGCCGCATTGCGATGGGTGACCGCCACACCCTTCGGGGTTCCGGTGGACCCGGAGGTGAAGATGATCCAGGCGTCATCGCGGGTCAACGGGGGAGCGGCGCGCCAGCCGCGCGAGGACCCGGGACCACGAACAAGGCCTGCCTCGGTGATGATCGCGACCACCTGGGCCTCCCCGAAGACCAGGGCGGCGCGCTCCTCGGGATCGTCGGCATCGACGGGAACGTAGGCGGCGCCGGTGGCCAGGGTGGCCAGGATGGCCGTGTAGAGGGCATAGCTGCCCGACGGCATCCGGATACCGATCCGGTCGCCACGGCCGATACCGCGGGCGGCCAGCCACTGCACGCTCTCCTCGATATCGCCGATCAGTTCGGCGTAGGTGAGCTGAACCTCGCCGTCATCGATCGCCGGCGCGTCCGGGAACCGGCGCGCCGTGTCGTAGAGGATGTCCACCAGGGTCCGCGGGGGAGCAGCGGCTTCGGCGAGTAGGTACTGGGAAGGGATGGCCTGCCCGGCTTCCGCTGCTGTCACGGCTATAAAACTACTGAAGCCCGGTGACCCGTCCACACGCGGCGCGCGGCTGCCGGATTGTTCCGTTCCGGTCGTGCTGATCGCAACCATTGGCCGGCGGTGTGTGCCGCTCCTAACGTGGCCTCGTGCGGCTATTCGTGGCAGATGAGACGTGGAGTGAGCTGACGTCGGGGGCCGACCCCGTGGTGCGGGTATCGGCTCGTGACCTGCAGCAGGCGCAGCGGGCGCGGACCCGATTGCGTCATGACGACGGTGACGTGGCGGTGATTCTCGACGTCGGGGTCGCGGTCGCGCCCGACATCCGCTCCGCCTACGCGTCGCTGGGCGAGGTCGACGGCGTGCGCTACGCCGGGACGGTGCACGGTCTGGCCGGTCTGATCGCCGATATCGAGTCCGCCGGGGTCGCCGATGGGGTGACGTTGGTCGACGCATCCGGTTCCGATCCCGATCTCGCCGAATTGGGACGCACGGTGCTGGATCTGCTGTCGCAGCGGCACCGCGCCGTCGCCTGAATCACGGAGTGCAGACCTATCCAAGTTCTGCATTAGTGCCCACTGAAATGGTCTTGGACATGTATGGATTCTCTCCATACCGTTGCTGGTGTGACTGCGACTCTTCCCACCCAGCTGACCGGACAGATGATCATCGCCGGGACGCCCGTCACGGGCACCGGCCACGAGGTCCGGGCGTTCGATCCGGCGGCGGGGCAGCCGCTGGAACCGGTCTACCGCCACGGTGACACCACCGATGTCGACGCCGCCGCGGCGGCGGCCGCCGAGGCCTTCCCGGCCTACCGCGCCACCACCGCCGAACAGCGCGCCCGGTTCCTGGAATCGATCGCGGCCCATATCGAGTCGGTCGCCGAGTCGCTGATCGCCCGCGCCGTCGCCGAGAGCGGTCTGCCGACCGCGCGAATCACCGGCGAGGTCGGCCGCACCACCGGCCAGCTGCGGTTGTTCGCCGAGGTGCTGCGCGAAGGCAGCTGGAACGGTGCCCGCATCGACACCGCCCAGCCCGACCGCACTCCGCTGCCACGTCCCGACATCCGCCAGCGGTTCGTGCCACTGGGCCCGGTCGCGGTGTTCAGCGCCTCCAACTTCCCGCTGGCCTTCTCGGTCGCCGGGGGTGACACCGCCTCTGCCCTGGCCGCCGGATGCCCGGTCGTGGTCAAGGGACACGACGCCCACCCGGGCACGTCGGAGATCGTGGCGCGTGCGGTCACTTCGGCAGTCACCGAGTCGGGCCTACCCGCCGGCGTCTTCTCGCTGCTGTTCGGTAGCGGGCCGGGTCTCGGCGTCGCGCTGGTCACCGACCCTCATATCAAGGCCGTCGGCTTCACCGGATCCCGTTCCGGGGGAACGGCGTTGATGGCGGCCGCCGCCGCGCGTCCGGAGCCCATCCCGGTCTACGCCGAGATGAGCTCCATCAATCCGGTGTTCCTGCTCGAGGGTGCGCTGGCCACCCGCGGTGCGGAGCTGGGCAAGGCCTTCATCGGCTCGCTCACCATGGGGTCGGGGCAGTTCTGCACCAATCCGGGCCTGATCATCGCCGTCGACGGCCCGGGGCTCGACGCCTTCGTCACCGCGGCCGGCGAGGCCATCTCCGCTGCGCCCGCCACCCCGATGCTGACGCCGAATATTGCCGGCAACTACGCGTCCGGTGTCGAGATGCTCAGCGGTGCAGCCGAACTGGTTGCACACGGTCAGGTCGGCGCTATCGAGACCTGCGGGCAGGCGGCACTGTTCAGTACGGATGCGCAGAGCTTCCTGGGTAACGAAGAGCTGCAGGCCGAGGTGTTCGGCTCGGCCAGCCTGATCGTGCGATGCGCCGACACTGCCCAGATGCACACCGTCGCCGCCGGCGTCGAGGGGCAGCTCACCGCGACCGTGCATGCCGACACCTCCGACGAAGCCGCGGCCGGTGAACTGCTTCCGCTGCTTGAGCTCAAGGCGGGCCGAATCCTGTTCAACGGCTGGCCCACCGGTGTCGAGGTGTGCCATGCGATGGTGCACGGGGGCCCGTTCCCGGCGACATCGGACTCGCGCACCACATCGGTCGGTGCCCGCGCGATCGAACGCTTCCTGCGTCCCGTGGCCTATCAGAACGTCCCGAAATCGCTGCTGCCCAGCCCTGTTGCCGACGACAATCCCGATCGTCTGTGGCGGCGCATCGACGGCCGGCTCACGCAGGACTGACCTACCCCTCCACCACCATTTCAAGGAGCTTTCCACGATGCGTCCCACATTCCACGGCGTGCTGTTCTTTCCCGTCACCCCCTTCACCGCCTCCGGTGCGGTCGACACCGACGCGCTCTCGGCGCACCTGACCAAGGGTATCGAGGCCGGCCCCGGCGGTGTGTTCATCGCCTGTGGCACAGGTGAATTCCACGCTCTCGAACTCGGCGAGTTCCGCACCGTGGTGCGCACCGCCGTCGAGGTGATCGCCGGACGTGTTCCGGTGTACGCCGGAGCCGGCGGCGCGGTGGCCCAGGCCAAGGCGTTCGCGCTGGCCGCACAGGAAGAGGGGGCCGACGGCATCCTGCTGCTACCGCCCTACCTGGTCGAGGTGCCCCAGCCTGGCCTGGTGGATTATGTCGCCGCGGTCGCCGGCGCCACCACACTGCCGGTCATCGTCTACAACCGCAACAACGCGAAGTTCACCGAGGCATCCGCTGTCGCCGTCGCCAAGATCGACAATGTCGTCGGATTCAAGGACGGCACCGGTAATTTCGACCAGGTGGCGCGGATCGTGGCTGCCGTCAAGGCTCAGGTCGACCCGGATTTCCTGTTCTTCAACGGTCTTCCCACCGCCGAGACGACCCAGTTGGCGTTCCGCGCCATCGGCGTGCCGCTGTATTCCTCGGCGACGTTCGCGTTCGCCCCGGACCTGGCGCTGGCGTTCTACAACTCACTGGAGTCGGGCAATATCGAGCTGACGAGCGCGCTGCTCAACGCGTTCTTCATCCCGCTGGTTCAGCTGCGCGACACGGTCCCGGGATATGCCGTCTCGCTGGTCAAGGCCGGCGTCACGATGGAGGGTGTGCCCGCCGGATCGGTGCGCCCGCCGCTGGTGATGCCCAGCGCCGAGGATGTCGCGGCACTGGCCTCGATCGTCGCAGCCGGTCGCGCCGTGTTGGCCGATGCGCTGAGCGGAGCCGTGTAACTCGTGAGCGCCATCCGCATCACCGGCACGCGGATCACCCCGGTCGCCTTCGTCGACCCCCCGCTGCTGAACACCGTGGGGGTGCACCAGCCCTACGCGCTGCGGGCAATCATCCAACTGGACACCGATGCGGGTCTGGTAGGTCTCGGCGAGACCTATGCCGACACCCGCCATCTGGCCCGGTTGAACGCCGCCGCCGCGGCCATCACCGGTCTGGACGTGTTCGCGCTCAACCAGATCCGCGCCGCGGTCGCGGTAGCGTTGGCCGGAGATGATGCGGCGGTGGGGACCGCGGGCATGATCACCACGGCAAGCGCGGTCGACCAGGTGCTCTCTCCGTTCGAGGTGGCCTGCCTGGACGTGCAGGGTCGAGCACTGGGTAGACCTGTGTCGGATCTGTTGGGCGGCAAGGTGCGTGACGCCGTACCGTTCAGCGCCTACCTGTTCTACAAGTGGGCAGGCCATCCCGGTGCCGAGCCCGACCAGTTCGGCGAGGCGCTGGACCCCGACGGCTTGGTCGCCCAGGCGCGCCGCATCATCGACGAGTACGGTTTCACCGCCATCAAGGTCAAGGGTGGCGTGTTCGCCCCCGAGGAGGAGATGGCCGGTATCGAGGCGCTGGCCAGAGCCTTCCCCGGTGTCCCGCTGCGCCTTGACCCCAACGCCGCGTGGACCCCGCAGACCTCGATCAAGGTGGCCACCGGACTGGCAGGCATTTTGGAGTACCTGGAGGATCCGACACCCGGACTGGACGGGATGGCCGAGGTCGCCGCGCAGTCCCCGATGCCGTTGGCCACCAACATGTGCGTCGTCGCGTTCGATCAGCTCAAACCGGCGGTGCTCAAGAACTCGGTGAAAGTCGTTCTCTCCGATCACCATTACTGGGGCGGACTGCAGCGCTCCCGGCTGCTGGCCGGGATCTGCGAGACCTTCGGGCTGGGCCTGTCCATGCATTCCAACTCGCATCTGGGTATCAGCCTGGCGGCGATGGTGCACCTGGCCGGCGCCACCCCGAACCTCACCTACGCCTGCGACACCCACTGGCCGTGGAAGACCGAGGATGTCGTCAAGGACGGCGCGCTGGCCTTCGTCGATGGCTCCGTCCCGGTACCCACCGGACCGGGCCTGGGTGTCGAGATCGACGAGGACTCGTTGGCCGCGCTACATGAGCAGTACGTGACCTGCGGGATCCGCGACCGGGACGACACCGGCTACATGCAGACCGTCGATCCGAACTTCGCCCTCGCCAGCCCACGCTGGTAGCCGCCTCACCCCGCTACCGTGGGTGGATGGCAGACCAGCCGGCCGTCGATGCCGCCCACCCACCCGAACTACTGCTGCGCATCGTCAATCCCACACTGAAGTTCGCCCTCAAGACTCCGCTGGGCGCGTTGATCGGCGACTTCATGCTGGTGTCCTTCACTGGCCGCAAGACGGGCAGGCGATACGCGACGCCGGTCAGTGCGCACCACCTCGACGGTGTGCTGTACGTGCTGCTGGAGGCGCAGTGGAAGTACAACTTCCGCGACGGCGCCGACGCGCAGGTGTCCTACCGCGGCAAGACCACCACGATGCGCGGCGAGTTGATCAGCGACCCCGCCGCGGTGGCGGCGTTGGCCGAACGGATCGCCACCTCCTACGGGCCGAAGAAGGCGCAGCGTCAGATGGGACTGGTCTTCGCCGGTGATCGACTGCCCACGTTCGCGCAATGGGAAACGGCGGCAAGGGAAGTGAAGCTCGCCGCCATCAAGCTCAGTTAGCCGGGAGCGGCCGCGCGGATCGCCTCGAACAGCGATACCAGCACGTCGACCAGGTGTTCGCGGTCGACCTCGATATCACCGAGCAGAACCGCTCCGATGGACGCGGTGACCCCGCCGACCAGGAACTGCGACACCAGCCGCAGATCGGTCGGCAGCCCATTGGTGGCCCGAGCCGGGTCACCACCGGCTGCGGTGGCGGCCAGCATGCCCGCGAACCGGCTCGACTCGGCGAGGCTACGACGACCCAAAGCCGGTGTGGAGGTGGCCTCCAGCACCAGGATCCGGCCCTTGCGCCGGTCGCCGAGGATCAGGTCGACCAGTTCGCCGAGCACCGCCCTGGTGCGTGCCAGGGCATCATCGGGTGCCTGCTCCAGCGCGGCGACCGACCGACGCGCCGCCTCTTCGATGACCTCGGTGTAGACGGCAAGATGCAGCGCCTCGATATCGGCGAAGCTCTCGTAGAAGTACCGAGCGGCCACACCGGAGGCCTCCGTGACACCGCGCACTGTGGTGCCGGCGATACCGCGCGTTCCCATCAACTCCAGGCCGGCGGCCAGTAATTTGGCACGCCGTTCGGCGACCCGGTCGACGGCGGTTTGTCCGCCGTAGCGCCGCGAGACCGCCATCGGACCATCTTGACACAGCGGCTCTACGCTGTTTTTCTCAATCTGCACACAGATGTTTCCTGTTTTCTCGGATGGGGGTTCCGGCGATGACGAGCACGGCACAACGGGTCGAGGCGGACACCTCGCCCAGACCCTGGGATCCCGGTCAACCACACCACGAACTGGCTGCTGACGTGCGCTGGTGGATGGGCACACCGCTGGCCTTCGGTCTGTTCGGCAGGCTCGCCCTGGACCAGGTGGCCTACCGCAAGGTCGCGGCCGCCGTCGACGCCAGCGGTCGGTTCGCGGCGAACTTCACCGACCGAGGGATCAACAGCTACCTGTGGAACGGACCGCTCGCGTTCGCCGACGAGGCCGACCGGCGCGCCACCGCCGAACGACTGAAGACCAAGCATGGCGCGGTACACGGGGTCGGCAAGGGGGATTTCGCCGGTGAACGGTTCAGCGCGCTGGACCCTGCGTTGTGGAAGTGGGTCGGCACCACCTCGCTGAACATCTTCTACGCCGGATACACCGCGGTCTACGGCAAGCACTTCTCCGACGAGCAGCGCGAGGTGGTGTGGCGCACGGTGTGTGCGATGGCCGATGTCGGACTGCCCAGTGACGCTGCCGATGTGCCGGCCACCGTGGCCGAGATGCGCGCCTACTACGACGAGGTCGCCACCACCGAACTGGCGAGCAACCCGTTCCTGCTGTGGGCCGCCGATCAGTTCTCGGGTCCGCCGGTGCCGACGTTGTTCGGCCCGGCATGGCTGCACCGACTCATCGAGCCCGGCTGGCGGCTGATGGTGCCGGTGCTGGCACGCCCGGCCCGCATCTGTGCCGAATCGGCGACCCATCCGGTGATGATGGAACTGATTGGCAGTGAATGGAATTCGGCCAAGCAGCTGGAGTTTACGCTGTACCGGGTGGTGATCCGCGCGGCCCGGCGGCGGTTGCCCAAGTGGCTGGTGTTGGAGCCGATGGCCTACAACCGCTACCGCTACGAGAAGTTGCGTGACTTCCACACTCGGTACGAACTGGAGAGCTTCGCCGCACGCTAAACTGATGCACCACCGACGTCCCGCAGTGGCGCGGTGATACGAGGAGTGCATCGATGTTCTCGCTGGCCCGATTGTCCTGCTTCATCGCCGTGGCCGAGGAACTGCATTTCGGGCGGGCCGCAGAGCGGTTGCACATGACCCAGCCCCCGCTCAGTCGCCAGATCCAACAGCTGGAGGCCGAACTCGGGGTCCAGCTCATCGACCGCACCACTCGCACCGTCACGCTGACCCCGGCAGGGGCGGCCTTCCTTCCGGATGCCCGCCGCATCCTCCAACTCGCCGAGAGCGCGGCGCTCACCGTGAAGCGGGTACCCGCCGGAGATCTGGGCACCGTGGTGGTGGGCTTCACCGCGGCCTCCGCGCACGCGGTGCTGCCGCGTCTGCTGGAGCGCACCCGCGAGAAGCTGCCGGACGTCAAACTCGAACTGCGCGAGATGGTTTCCTCGGTGCAGCTCGAGGCCCTGATGAGTGGTGACATCGACCTGGGGATGGCCCGGCCGCCGCTCAAACGCCCCGGTATCGTCTCTCGCCCGCTGCTGCACGAGCAGCTGGTGGCCGCGCTGCCCGCGGGCCATCCGCTGGTCGGGCAGGCCCGCCAACTCACCCTCAACGACCTCGACGGCGAGGACGTCGTGATGTACTCACCGGTCGAAGCGCGCTATTTCAACGAATTGCTGATCAGTACGTTCACTATCGCCGGGGCCACCCCGCGCTACGTCCAGTTCGTCACGCAGGTGCACACGATGCTGGTGCTGGTGCGCTCCGGGATCGGCATCGCGCTGGTGCCGGCGTCGGCCGCCACCCTGCACCCCGAGGGCGTGGTGTTCCGCACCATCGGTGCGTTCCGCGAACGGCCGGTCGAACTCGATGCCTGCTGGCGCCAGGACAGCACGAACCCGGCGCTGCTGCGACTGTTGCGTGATGTGCTCCCGGCGCGGGAGTGGACCACCGACGACCTGCTGGATGGCTTCGGAGGCTGACTCGCACAACGCAATGTGACCCTGACAGCGTCGTCACGGATATATATCCACGGTGGCACTGTCAGGGTCACATTGCGATCGACCGCTACACCCTGGCGGCGGGCTGCACTACCGGCGTGACCAGCTGACCGGTCGACAGGAACTCGTCGAGGTTGCGCAGAGTGAGGGCCTCCATGGCGGCGCGAGTCTGCACGGTCGCGCTGCCGACGTGGGGGAGCAGTACGACGTTGTCCATCTCGAACAACTCGGCGGGGACCTGCGGTTCGGCCGCGAAGACGTCCAGACCCGCACCGGCCAACCGTCCCTCGCGCAGGGCGCTCACCAGTGCCTGCTCGTCGACGACGCTGCCCCGGGCGATGTTGATCAGGTATCCCTGCGCGCCGAGCGCATCGAGCACGGCGGCGTCGACCAGCTTGCTGGTGGCGCTGCCGCCGGCGGCGGCGATCACCAGCACGTCGACATCGCGTGCGAGCTCGACGGGCGTGTCGACGTATCGGTACGGCGAATCGGGCACCCGGCGGCGATTGTGGTAGTTGATGGTGCAGCCGAAGGCGCTGAGACGCTTGGCGATTGCGCCACCGATACGGCCGAGCCCGATGATGCCGACGCGGGTGTTGCTGACCTGCCGGGTCAATGGGTAGCTCCCCTCGGCTGTCCAGCGGCCCGCGCGCACATAGCGGTCGGATGCCGAGAACTGGCGCATGGTGTCGATCAACAGTCCGACGGCGGTGTCGGCGACACAGTCGGTCAGGACGTCGGGGGTGTTACTCACCCCGACGCCCCGAAGTTCGGCGGCCTCCACATCGGTCGTGTCGTATCCGACACCGAAGTTGATCACGGCGCCCAGTCGCGGCAGCGCGCTCATCAGAGCGGCGTCCACGCCGGTGCGACCGGATGTCACCACGGTGGTCACCGCGTCGGCATGCTCGGCCAGGAACGCCTCGCGGGCGGCGTCCTCCTCGGGCAGGACCAGGGCGTCGTACCGGGCGGCGAGGGTGTCGGCCAGCGAAGGTTTGAGTGGACCGACCTGCAGGACACGGTCGATGGATCGCGCTGATGTTCCCATGTGGCTCCTTCGTTCCTCGATGTCACGGTAGGGAGACCTGCGGATACCTGTCCAACACGGAAATAGCATGGGTTGATACAGAACATGCATGATTGGCGATTTGCCCACCGCTTCGAGGTATCAAACATCGGACGCGAGCGGCATAACAGCAGTTCATGGGCCATTTATGGAACGCGGCGCCGGCGTCGGCCAGCTGCGGAATGGCCGCAGATCCGCGCGTTTCGGACGGTTGACGCTGTCGGAACGGCGCTCCTACGGTGTGTCTACCGTCACAGATGGTGTCCACATACATGGACATCACTCCGCTGGCCGGTACAGCCCAATTCCCGATCTGGAGGTTCCGATGGCTGCGACACGCATGGCGCCCAGGCTGCTGGTGATCGCCGGTACAGCTGTGCTGGCAGCCGGGTGCACCGTCGCCAACTCCGGGGGCGGCGGCTATGACCCCGACACCCTGCGCATCGTGCTGCAACAGGAGCCGCCGACACTGGAACCCTGTGAGAGCTCGCTGACGTCGACCGGGATCGTCGTGCGCTCCAACATCACCGAACCGCTGCTGGAGCGCGATGCCACCACCGGAGACCTGCAGCCGCTGTTGGCCACCGAATGGGAGCAGACCAGCCCGACCGAGTGGACCTTCCGATTGCGTGACGGCGTCACCTTCTCCGACGGTGCACCCTTCACCTCCGAGGATGCCGCCTTCTCCATCGACCGCGCCGTGAATTCCGACCTACAGTGCAACGTCGACGGGTATGTTTTCGGCGACGAGAGCCTGGCTCTGCGTACCCCGGATGCCGAAACCGTCGTCATCGGTACCACAGAACCGGATCCGATTCTGCCGCTGCGTATTTCGTTCGTCGAGATGGTGCCGCGCACCACCAGTGTCGACGAGAAGGTGCGCGAACCGATAGGCACCGGACCCTATGCGATCGAGCGCTGGGAGTACGGCCAGAAGCTGACCCTGACCCGCAATCCCACCTACTGGGGAGCGGCACCGGCGTTCGGCAAGGCCGAATACCGTTGGCGCAGTGAGGGCAGCGTGCGCGCCGCCATGATCACCAATGACGAGGCCGATATCGCTGTCGGGCTCGGGCCCGAGGACGGCGCCGGTGATCTCGGCGTGCCGTTCCAGAACAACGAGACCACCGCCCTGCGGATGCAGGCCACCGAGCCGCCATTGGACGATATCCGGGTGCGTCAGGCGATCAACTACGCCGTCAACCGGACCGGCATCGTCAAGGCGCTGTTCCGTGACCTGGGTGAACCTGCCGCCCAACTGATCCCCTCGGGTGTCGTCGGCTACAACGAAGAACTGCCGCTGTGGCCGCACGATCTGGACAAGGCCAAGGAACTCATCGCCCAGGCCAAGGCCGACGGTGTCCCCGTCGACCGCCAGATCCGGCTGATCGGGCGGACCGCCCAGTTTCCCAAGATCACCGAGACCATCGAGGTGCTGCAGAGCGAGTTCACCGAGATCGGCCTCAACGTCAAGATCGAGATGATGGACACCGCAAGCCAATTGCAGTACCAGTTGCGGCCGTTCCCGGCGAATACCGGGCCCTATCTGCTGATGATCATGCACGGCAACCAGGCCGGTGACGCCGCCTTCACCCTCGACCAGTACATGCTCTCCGACGGCCCGCAGGCTGCATACGGCACACCGGAGTTCGATGCCAAGATCCGCGCCGCCGAGGCGCTCACCGGGCAGGCCCGCCAGGATGCCTTCGCCGAACTGTTCGCCGAGGAGCCGCAGGAGATCATGCAGATGGCCTACCTGGCCCACATGAAGGGCATCCTCGGCAAGTCGTCACGCGTCGACTACACCCCCGACCCGGCGACCGGCGACGAGATGCGCCTGGCCGCGATGACACCCGCGGCCGGCGACCGCGCCGACCAGTCCTGACCCGACCGCTCCCGAAAGAGGACACGCCATGTTCGCATTCCTGCGGCGCCGGATATACACCAGCACCATCCCCTTGATCATCGTGCTGCTCGGTGTCTTCCTGCTCGCCAGGCTCACCGGCGACCCCACCAACCTGTACCTGCCCGAATCTGCCACCGCCGACCAGCGCGCCGCATTCGCCGAATCGAACGGCTTCAACGATCCGCTGATCGTCCAATTGCTCGACTACTTCAAGGGTGTCATCCATCTCGACTTCGGCACCTCGCTGCGCACCGGCGAATCGGCCGCCGAGATGGCATTGCGCGCCTTCCCGGCCACCCTGCAACTGGCATTCGTCACCATGTTGCTCGCCATCATCGGCGCCGTGGTGATCGGCTGCTGGGCGGCCTACCGGCCCAACTCGCTGGCCGACCGGTTCTCCAGCCTGCTGTCCATGACCGCCGCCTCCATCCCGGACTTCTGGTTCGCCATCACCGGCGTCTGGCTGTTCGCGGTGCTGATGGGCTGGCTGCCCACCTCCGGCACCGACGCGGGTGTGTTGTCCTGGGTCCTGCCGATCGCGACCCTGATGATCCGCCCTCTCGGCGTGCTCACCCAGGTTGTCCGCGGCGCAATGGTTTCCGCGCTCTCGGCACCATATGTCCGGCTGGCGCGCAGCAAGGGCGCAGGCGATATGCGCGTGGTCACCCACCACGCACTGCGCAATGCCGCCGCTCCCGCCCTGACCGTGGCCGGCGACCTGGCCGTCGGCCTGATCAACGGCGCGGTGGTGGTCGAGGCCATCTTCGGCTGGCCAGGCATCGGCAAGCTCATGATCGACGCCATCCTGCAACGCGATTTCGCGGTGCTGCAGGCGGCGGTCCTGCTCACCGCCGTCAGCATCTTCATCCTCAACATCGCCATCGACGCGTGCTACGCGCTGCTCGATGCCCGCGTCCGCGAACCCGCCAAGGTCTAAGGGAGCCAACTGAAGATGAGCACTCAGATCGATCTCGTCCCGGTCAAGCCGACCACCGCCATCGTCGGCGAACCGGTCACCAAGAAGAGCTCCGCCGGCTCAGTCTGGTTCCGCCTGCTGATCAACGACCGCGTCGCCGCCGCCGCGGCGGCGGTGCTCAGCCTGGTCTTCCTCACCGCGATCTTCGGCCCCATGCTGGTCGGCGATCTGGCGACCCGCATCGACCTCGACAACTCCAATCAGGCGCCGTTCACCCTTGCCCACGGCTGGGCCAATGTGCTCGGCACCGACCCGCTGGGCCGCAGCATGCTGGCTCGGTTGATCGTGGCCTGTCAGACCACCCTGTCGGTGGCCGTTCCGGCCGTGGTGATCTCGGCGGTCATCGGCTCGATCATCGGCATGTGGGCCGGTTACTACCGCGGCTGGCGGGAGACCGTCGCGATGCGCGTGGCCGATGTGATCATGAGCTTTCCTTCGCTGTTGTTGGCGGTGGTGGTGCTCTACGTGTTCTCCCCGAGCGCGGCCAACATCGTTGCGGTTCTGGCCATCACCCGTATCCCGGTGTACCTGCGCACCGCCCGCGCCGAATCCGCCGAACTGTCCAGCCGCGTATTCGTCGACGCCGCCCGTACGTTCGGGGCAAGCGGGCGGTCCATCATCACCCGGCATGTGCTGCCTATCGTGCTGCCCACCCTGCTCACCGTCGCGACCCTGGACTTCTGCTACGTGATGCTGGCGGAGAGTTCGCTGAGCTTCCTGGGTATCGGCATCCAGCCGCCCGATGTCAGCTGGGGCCTGATGGTCTCCCAGGGGCGCACCTACCTGCATACCGCGTGGTGGCTGTCCTTCCTGCCGGGGCTGGCCATCGTGATCACCACCGTCTCGGCGACCATCCTGGCCGCCTGGGCCCGCATCGCCACCGACCCCGCCCAGCGGTGGCGACTCACCGTCCCGCAGAAGCGACTGTCCCGCTTCACCAAGTCCGGAAAGGCCATCTAATGACTGCTGTCGCAGAACATCTCCCCACGGACCGGGTGGACGCCGATCCCGCGCTGCGGGTCGAGGGACTGACCGTCGACATCCGTACCATCACCGGCACCGTCCGGGCCGTCGACCATGTCAGCTTTGCCGCCCGCACCGGTGAGACGCTGGCACTGCTCGGCGAGTCCGGCTGCGGCAAATCGATGACCGCCACCGCGCTCGTCGGCCTACTCGAACCGGTGGCCCAGGTCGCCGACGGCACGGCGCGCATCGGCGATGTCGACATTCTCTCGGTGGGCCGTAAGAAGCGGCGCGAGATGGCGGGCCCGGAATTGGCGATCGTCTTCCAGGACGCGCTGACCGCGCTCAACCCGCTCTACACCGTCGGCACCCAGTTGGCCGAACCGTTCCGCATCCATCACGGCATGAAGGCCAAAGAGGCCAAGGCCAAGGCGGTGGAACTGATGGCGCGCGTGGGCATCCCGCAGCCCGAAGAACGGATGAAGGCCTACCCGCACCAGTTCTCCGGGGGCATGCGCCAACGCCTGCTCATCGCGATGGCCGTCGCGCTCAACCCGAAGGTGCTGATCGCCGACGAGCCGACGACGGCGCTGGACGTCACCGTGCAGGCGCAGATCATGGCCCTGCTCAAGAGCCTGCGTGCGGAGTACGACATGGCGGTCGTGCTGATCACCCACGATCTGGCCCTTGTCGCGGAGGAGGCCGACCGCGTCGCCGTCATGTACGCCGGCAGCATCGTCGAAACCGGCCCGGTGTCCGAGGTTTTCGCCGATCCGAAGCACCCGTACACCAAAGGGCTGCTCGATTCGGTGCCGGTCGACGCCGAGCGCGGTGCCGGCCTCAAATCGATCGGCGGCAGCCCGCCGGACCTGCACTCGATCCCGGCGGGGTGCGTGTACCAGGACCGCTGCCCGCTGGTCGCCGATATCTGCCGCAGCACCCGACCCGCCCTGCAGGCCGTCGGTAGCCGGCGCGCGTCCGCCTGCCACTTCCCCACGGAGGTCTCCCATGCCTGATTCGACGATGACGCCCGATTCGACAACGGCGGCCGATTCAGTGCTCGAGGTCCGCGACCTGACCAAGTCCTTCCGGGTATCCGGCGGCAAGACACTGACCGCGCTCGACGGCATCAATCTGGATCTGGCCCGCGGTGAGACGCTGGGTCTGGTCGGCGAATCCGGTTGTGGCAAATCCACACTCGCCCGCACCCTGATGATGCTGGAACGCCCCGACGCGGGTTCGGTGAGCTTCGAGGGAATCGATCCGTTCGCGCTCAAAGGCAAGGAACTGCTGAAGTTCCGGCGGCGCGTGCAGATGGTGTTCCAGGATCCCTACGCCTCGCTGAACTCGCGGATGACGGCGGCCGAGATCATCGCCGAGCCGTGGCGTACACACAGATCCCTGTACAAGACCCGCGCCGACCGCGATATGCGGGTGCGCGGCCTGCTCGATCTGGTCGGTCTGGGCGCGAAGGCTTTCGGCAAGTACCCGCAGGAGTTCTCCGGTGGCCAGCGCCAGCGCATCGGCATCGCCCGGGCTCTCGCGCTCAATCCCGAGGTCATCATCTGTGACGAGCCGGTTTCGGCGCTGGACCTCTCGGTTCAAGCGCAGATCCTCAACCTGCTCAACGACCTTCAGCAGGAGCTGAAGATCTCCTACGTCTTCATTTCCCACGATCTGTCGGTGGTGCGCCACGTCGCCGACCGGGTTGCCGTGATGTACCTGGGCCGGATCATCGAAACCGGGCCCACCGAAGCGGTTTTCGACCGTCCCCAGCATCACTACACGTCCGCTCTCATGTCGGCCGCGCCCAAGCTGCACGACGCGGCGCGCGGCGAGCGGATCCTGCTCACGGGCGAGGTGCCCTCACCGCTGAATCCGCCGTCGGGATGCCGCTTCCGGACCCGCTGTGCCCACGCGACCGACATCTGTGCCCGACAGCGTCCACCGTCGGCCGTCGATCCCGTGGTCGCCGGCCACACTGCGGAATGTCATCATCCTGCCCAGCACGAGGCATCGGCGTTGTCGCACAGCGCATGAGCGGGATGACGGGGACCTCGAACCACGGGGCGTGCGGGACATGAACGCGAGCGTGCCCGGGTTCGCGGTCATCATGGTCGCGGTGATGTTGGCGTCCTGCCTGCAGGGCTCCATCGGCTTCGGCATGGGCATGCTGGCCGCACCGGTGGTCGCGATCATCGATCCCGCGCTGGTACCCGGCACGTTGATCATGTTGGCCACCCTGCTCACGCTGCTGGTGGTGCTGCGCGAAGGCACTGCCATCGATATGCGCGGAACCGGGTGGGCGCTGCTGGGCCGGGTCCCCGGCACCATCGCCGGTGCACTGCTGCTGGCGGTCATTCCTGAACGCGCCCTGGCGATCCTGATCGCGGCCGTGGTGCTGGCCGGCGTGGCGATCACCAGCCTGGGTTGGATTCCCGAACCCCGGCGGCGCAACCTGATGTTGGCCGGCGCCACCTCCGGGGTGCTCGGTACCGCGACATCCATCGGCGGACCGCCGATGGCGCTGGTGTGGCAGCGCACCAGTGGCGCCCAGCTGCGAGCGACCATGGCCGGCTTCTTCCTGGTCGGCTCGCTCATGTCCATCGCCATGTTGGGCGTGACCGGTGCCGTGGACCACCACACGGTGCAGATGTTCGCACTGCTCATACCGGCGGCGGTTCTCGGATATGTGTTGTCGCGCTATGCCAACCGCATCCTCACTCCCTTGCGGCAGCGGTGGACCGCCATCGCCGCATCCACCGCGGGCGCGGTGGTTCTCGTCGTCCGACAGACAGGCCTGCTATGACCGAATCGACTGCACGCGCGGGGGTCAAGTCGGCCGTCCGCACCGTCGAGCTGCTGGAGTACCTGGCCGCGCGACAGGACGAGCCAGCCCGAATCCGGGAGATCAGCGAGGATCTCGGCATGCCGCGCAGCAGCGCACACGCACTGTTGCGCACCCTGATGGCACAGGGCTGGGTGCGTGCGGACGAGACCGGTACGCTCTACGGCATCGGGATCCGTGCGCTGCTGGTGGGCACCAGCTATCTTGACGGAGATCCGTATCTGCCCATGATCGCGCCGTTCCTGGACGATCTGCGCAGCGACTGGGACGAGACATTCCACCTCGGCCGCCTCGACGGCACCGACATCGTCTACCTGGCCACCCGGGAATCCCAGCAGTATCGCCGCGCCATCAATCGGGTCGGCAGGAGGCTGCCCGCACACGCCACCGCGCTGGGCAAGGCGCTGTTGGCCGAACGCACCGGCGTCGATCGCCACCAGCACCTGCCCGCCGAGTTGGCGGCGATCACGCCGGCGACCATCACCTGCCACGATGAGCTGGCCGAGGCGCTGGACACTGTACGTATCCGCGGCTACGCCACCGACGACGAGGAGAACACCCAGGGAGTGCGGTGTTTCGCCGTCGCGCTGCGCTACTGCTGGCCGGCTCAGGACGCGATCAGCGCCTCGGTACCGAGGGCGCGGCTGACCGCAGAACGTGAGCGCGGCCTCGTCGAGGCACTGTGCGCCGTCGGTGACAAGGTCAGCCGGGTGCTGCGTCCGATGGCCAATGGCGATAAGTGGTTCGCCTGATGTCGGCAGCGAACGTTCCCGAGCATTCAATCCCTGAATCAATTGATGCCACATCAGTGTTGGACGTGCATCAACCGACATTTATAGGCTGGTCGATATGAGCTCGTCGAAGCGCACCCCGATCGTCACCGAGATGCGGGTTGTCCCCATCGCCGGGCATGACAGCATGCTGCTGAACCTCAGCGGCGCACACGGCCCCTACTTCACCCGGAACCTGGTGATCCTCAAGGACTCCGACGGCAACACCGGTGTCGGCGAGGTCCCCGGTGGCGCCGCGATCGAGCGCACGCTCCTCGAGGCCAGATCGCTTGTCGAGGGCCGCGGTATCGGTGCCTACAACAACGTGCTCGGCGACATCCGCCGTACCTTCGCCGACCGTGACGCCGGCGGCCGCGGCGCCCAGACCTTCGATCTGCGGGTCACGGTGCACGCCGTGACCGCGGTCGAATCGGCCATGCTCGACCTGCTCGGGCAGCACCTCGGCGTGTCGGTCGCCGCCCTGCTGGGGGAGGGACAGCAGCGAGATCGCGTTCAGGCCCTGGGGTATCTGTTCTTCGTCGGGGACAGTGCCAGGACCGATCTGCCCTACCGCACGGCCGCCGACGAGGCCGTCTCCGGTGATCCTGCCGAGGAATGGCTGCAGGTCCGACACCGCGAGGCCATGACACCCGAGGGGGTCGTCCGGCTCGCCGAGGCGGCGCACGCGCGCTATGGCTTCGCCGACTTCAAGCTCAAGGGCGGGGTGCTGCCTGCCGCCGAGGAGGCCGCCGCCGTCACCGCACTGGCCCGTCGCTTCCCCCAGGCGCGGATCACGTTGGACCCCAACGGCGGATGGCTGCTCAAGGACGCCATCGCGACCTGTCGGGGGCTGACCGACGTGCTGGCCTACGCCGAGGACCCGGTGGGGCCCGAGGGCGGGTTCTCCGGGCGCGAGGTGATGGCCGAGTTCAAGCGCGCCACCGGCCTACCGACGGCCACCAACATGATCGCCACCGACTGGCGCGAGCTGGGCCACGCCATCCGGGCCGGTGCCGTCGACATCCCGCTCGCCGATCCGCACTTCTGGACGATGAACGGCTCGGTGCGCGTCGCGCAATTGTGCGCGGCCTGGGGCCTGACCTGGGGGTCGCACTCCAACAACCACTTCGACGTGTCACTGGCGATGTTCACCCAGGTTGCCGCGGCGGCACCGGGAGAGATCACCGCCATCGACACGCATTGGGCATGGCAGGACGGCCAACGCATCACCAAGGCGCCGTACGAGATCGTCGATGGATACCTCGACGTGCCCGCGGCACCCGGGCTCGGGGTCGAGCTCGACGAGGACCGGGTGGCAGCCGCGCACCAGCTGTACCTCGCCGAGGGGCTGGGCGCCCGCGACGACGCCATCGCCATGCAGTATCTGATCCCGGGCTGGACGTTCGACAGCAAGCGGCCATGCCTGCAGCGCGCATGAAAGTTTATGTGGCAGATCGCAACCTGGTCCCACACCGGGCGCGCTTCGAGGCAGCGGTACCGACAGGTGTCGAACTGTTCTGGGCGGATGCCGATGGTTCGATCGAGTGCCTGCGTGACGCCTCGGTGCATGTCGGTGGTCGGTTCACCGCCGAGATGGCCGCCGTCGCCGAGAAACTGGAGCTCGTGCATGTGGCCGGCGCGGGTACCGACCGGGTGGCGTTCGATGCGCTGGCCCCCGATGTGTTGGTGGCCAACACGTTCCATCACGAACGGTCGATCGCCGAGTATGTCGTGGCGGCAGCCATCATGTTGCGTCGCGGCTTCCTGGCCCAGGATTCGGCATTGCGCAGGGACGTCTGGGCCAGCGCGGTTTACGACGACACCATCGCCCAGCCACCGACGCTCGCTGGTGCGCGGATCGGCTTCGTCGGGTTCGGCCATATCGGCCAACAGTCCTGGAAGCTGCTGCGGCAGTGGGGGTGTGGGGGCGCGGCCGTCACCGGTTCCGGCCGGGTGACCGGCGATCACGGGCTCGACCGGGTGGACGATGTGAGCAGGCTCGACGAGCTGGCCGGCGCATCGGACGTCCTGGTCGTGTCAGCGCCGCTGACACCGGCGACCACCGGGATGATCGGCCGCACCCAGCTCGATGCGCTGGGCCCGCACGGGATCCTGATCAACGTGGGCCGCGGCCCGCTTGTCGACCAGCGCGCCGTCTATGACGCGCTGCGTACCGGCCGTCTCGGCGCCGCCGCGATCGACGTCTGGTATCGCTATCCCGAGGCCACCGGCCGCGGCGCCCTCGGCGCACCCGCGGACCTTCCGTTCCACGAGCTGCCGAACCTGCTGATGACCCCGCACTCCTCGGGCATCACGACCGATACCTTCCGGGGCCGCGTCGACGATATCGCGGCCAATATCGGCCGTCTGGTGCGTGGCGAGCCGCTGCACAATGTGGTGACGCGCTGACCGGTTGGTCAACCGATGCCGTCGAGCGCCTGGTAGATCAGCCGGAAGTAGCGGTCGGTGCGGGCCGACCCCTCGATGCCGGGGCCCATCTTGTTCATCACGTAAGCGATCGTGGTGCGCGAGTCCGGGTTCATCGACTCCCAGGATCCGCCCCAGCCGCCCCAGAAGCAGATCTTGCCGTCCGGAATGTAACCGATTGCGGGACTGGGTAAACCGAATCCAAGACCCATGCGCAGGTGGTGCCCGGCCAGTACCAGGTCGGGTCCCTCGATCTGTGGCTCGAAGATGTCTTCGACGGTATCGGGTCGTAGCAGGCGGACACCGTCGACGCTGCCGCCCAGCGAGATCACCGACAGGATCTTGGCCAGGGCTCGTGCGTTCGTGTGCCCGTTGGCGGCGCCGATATCTGCTGCCCGCCACTGTGGGGTGTTCGCGATCTGCGGGTCCGGCGCCGGCCCGGTGAACGTCTTGAGCATCTGCTCGGTCCACTCCTGCATGGGCGGTATCCCCTCGAAAGGATCTGCCGGAGCGATGATCTCGGCGATCCGCGGGACGTCCTCGGGCCGGGCGCCTATCTGGAAGTCGGCGCCGAGCGGATCGGCGATCTCCTCTACGACGAACTGCTTCAACGGTTTTCCGGTGACCCGGCGAACCACTTCCCCGATCAGGTGGCCATGGGTGAGCGCGTGGTAGCCGGTGGCCGAACCCGGTTCCCACCAGGGGGACTGCGCCGCGAGCATGGTCGTGGAGCGGTCCCAGTCCAGGATGTCCTCGGGTGTCACCGGCTGATCCCACCCGGATACTCCCGAGGAATGCGTCAGCAGATGCCGGAACTCGATGCGGTCCTTGCCGCCGGCCCCGAACTCGGGCCACACCTCGGCGACGGGGGTCTGCGCTAAGACCAGGCCGCGGTCGATCAGCATCAGCCCGGCCAGCGCGGTGACGTTCTTGGTGGAGGACCACACGTTGACGATGGTGTCGGCGGTCCACGGTGTGGTGCGCGCCGCGTCGGCGTGACCGCCCCAGATGTCGACGACCAGTTCGCCGCCGATATCGATCGCGATCGCGGCGCCGCACTCCTCACCGTCATCGATGGCTCGGCCGAGCGCGTCGGCCACTTGCTCGAACCGGGGGTCGCACACACCGTCGACGGTCATGGCAGCCATCATGGCCGATCACCGTCGGGCGTATCTACCAGTTCTGGTAACCGCCCTCGGGGCCGAGCATCCGTTCCAACCTGCTTCGACCGATCTTGGCCAGCTCGTTGCGCAGGATCTTGCGTTCGGTCTCGATGTCATGGTGCATCCGGTCGGTGACGGCGGCCAGGACATCGCGTGCGCAGTGCCCGTCGACGAACATCACGAAGGTGAACCCGTAGCGCTGCGCGTACTGCCGCGAGGCGGCGCTCAGCGCTGCCATCAGTTCGGCATCGTCATCCCAGACCGCACAGGGTTCGGCCTGCGACTTCGCGCTGCGCGGTCGCCTGCCGATATCGGGGCACGCGTCCAGGATCTGATCCACGGCGGATTCGGGCAGCTCGAACAGCGCGGCATCGGCGCGGCGGAACAGTGCGTCGTGATCTGGATAAGGGCGGCCGCGGACGAGTTCGCGGGCCAGCACGTAGCTGTTGCAGCACTCGTAGAGCGCATGTACGGCCTTGCGTTCGGGCAACGCGTTGAACACGTCCAGGCCGATTCCCTGATGCAGCAACACGCATCAATCATCAGAGGGCCAGGACACGGCCGGGTTACCGCGTGTTACGGCGGTGCTAAATCAGGAGCCGATCAGTGACCTTGGGCCTTGAACCGTTCGATCGAGCGCTGCAGCTCCGCCTCGGCCTCTTCGCGGCCGACCCAGTCGGCCGTCTTGACGAACTTGCCCGGCTCCAGGTCCTTGTAGTGCACGAAGAAATGCTTGATGGCGTCCAGCTCGAACTGGGAGACGTCACCGACATCCTGGATGTGCTCCCAGCGCGGGTCGTCGGCGAGCACGCAGAGCAGCTTGTCGTCACCGCCTGCCTCGTCGGTCATCTTGAACATCGCGACCGGCCGCGCCTCGACAGTGCAGCCGGGGAAGACGGACTCGGGCAGCAGCACCAGGGCGTCCAGCGGATCGCCGTCCTCGCCGAGGGTGTCCTCGAAGAACCCGTAGTCGGCGGGATAGCCGAACGAGGTGTAGAGGTACCGGTCCAGCTTGACCCGTCCGGTCTCATGATCCACTTCGTACTTGTTGCGGGACCCCTTGGGGATCTCGATGACGACGTCGAACGACACCCGAACAGCTCCTTCGCCTCGGTTGGTCTGGCGGGTCCACCTTAGAGGAGCGATACGCTGCACGTTATGCGGCCCGGTCGATGGCGCCGATCAACCCACCTGGTGATCGGTCTGGTGGTTCTCGTTCTTGTCGCCGTCGTCGTGGGGGTCGCCGCGATCGTGACGTCGTCGCGGACCGCGGCGAAGAACGCATTGCCGGCCCAGCCGGCGGCGGTGACGGCGGCTCCCGGTGTGGCACCGCTGGGCGACGCGGTGACCGAGCCGACGGCCAAGGGCATGGCGGCGATGTTGGCCACCGCGCTGGCCGACCCGAACCTGGGAATGCTCACCGGCCGGGTCACCGATGCGGTCACCGGACAGGAACTGTGGTCCCAAGGTGAGGACATCCCCATGCAGCCGGCGTCGACCAACAAGACGCTGACCACCGCGGCGGCACTGCTCACCCTGGACCGGGATGCCAGGCTGACCACCACGGTGCGCGAGGGTGACCGACCCGGCGTGGTGGTGCTGCGCGGCGGCGGCGACCCGACACTGTCGGCCTTCGGCGGTGACAAGTCCACCTGGTACAAGGGCGCGGCGCGGATCAGCGACCTGGCCGACCAGGTCAAGAAGGCCGGTGTGCGGGTCACGGCGGTGCAGGTAGACCTGAGTGCCTACAGTGGCCCGACGATGGCGATCGGCTGGGATCCGCTGGACATCGACGGTGGCGATATCGCGCCGATGGAATCGGTGATGCTCGACGGCGGCCGTACCCAACCGGTGTCCTACGATTCGCGCCGTTCGCGCACCCCCGGTCTGGATGCCGGCCGTGCGCTGGCCGTCGCGTTGGGTGTCGACCCGGCATCGGTGACGGTCAGCACCCGGTCCAGTGCTGACGCCGACGAGATCGCGTCGGTGCAATCGCCGCCGCTGATCGAGCGGTTGCGCCAGATGATGTACGAGTCCGACAACGTGATGGCCGAATCCATCGGGCGTGAGGTGGCCGCCGCGCTGAACCGTCCGCAGAGCTTCGACGGCGCGGCACAAGCGGTGCTCGGGCAGTTGCGCGCCGCCGGTATCGACACCACCGGGGCCAAACTGTTTGATTCCAGTGGCCTTTCGGTCGACGACCGGCTGACCGCGCTTACCCTGGACGAGGTGATCGCTGTCGCCGTCGGAGACGACCAACCGAAACTGCGGCCGCTGGTCGACCTGCTGCCGATCGCCGGTGGCAGCGGAACGCTGTCGAACAGGTATCTCGACACCGACGAGGGGCGGGCCTCGGCGGGCTGGTTGCGCGCCAAGACCGGTTCGCTTACCGGCACCAACAGCCTGGCCGGCATCGTCACCGACAGCAGCGGCCGGGTGCTCACCTTCGCGTTGTTGTCCAACAATGCCGGTCCCACCGGTCGCACCTCACTCGACGCCTTGGCCGCCAAGCTGCGACTGTGCGGGTGCGGCGGATGAGTCAGTCGGTCGGCGCCGCCGTGGACTGGGCGGTGGCAGCCACCGTCGGTGCCAAACTGTCCCGGCCCGCGCCGGCGACCACCGACTACACCCGTGATCAGGCCATCACTCAGCTGGCCGAGGCTGCCCGCACCGCCGAGTTGCCGGTCCGCGAGGTGACGCACCTCAACGAGGGTGCCGAGGTCCCCGAAGCCAGGGTGGTCGACCGTCCGCAGTGGGTGCAGGCGGCGACCCAGTCCATGCGGGCGATGACCGGCGGCTCGGACGAACAATCCCGCGGCGTCGCGGCGGCGTTGGCCGGCAAGGTCACCGGTGCCCAGACGGGCGCGGTGCTGGCGTTCATCTCCAGCGGAATCCTGGGGCAGTACGACCCCTTCTCCAACGGCGGCGAGTTACTGCTGGTCTATCCCAACGTCATTGCCGTGGAGCGGCAACTGCGGGTCGATCCGGCCGACTTCCGGCTGTGGGTGTGTCTGCACGAGGTCACCCATCGGGTCCAGTTCCGCGCCAATCCCTGGCTGGCCGAGCACATGTCGTCATCGCTGGACACGCTGACAGGTGACGGTGCCGATCAGATCGGTGACCTGGTGGGTCGGCTCGCCGAGTATGTGCGCAATCAACGCAACGGCTCCGCCGACGAGCCGAATTCGACCGGTGTACTGGGGTTGCTGCGGGCGGTTCAGGCCGAACCGCAGCGCGCGGCGCTGGACAGGTTGCTGGTGCTCGGCACGTTGTTGGAGGGACACGCCGAGCACGTCATGGACGCCGTCGGGCCCGCCGTTGTGCCGACGGTGGCCACCATTCGGCATCGCTTTGACGAACGGCGCCAACGCAAACAACCTCCGCTGCAGCGACTCATCCGCACCTTGCTGGGTTTCGATGCCAAGCTCAGTCAGTACACCCGCGGCAAGTCCTTCGTCGACGAGGTGGTGTCCCGGGTGGGGATGGATCGCTTCAATGCCATCTGGACCGATGCGCAGACGCTGCCCAAGCCGGAGGAGATCGAGGAACCGCAGCGATGGATCGATCGGGTCCTGTAGCGCAATTACGGTCAGCCGTAGCGGCTTTCGCTGCGACACAGCTGCGCTCTGCCGGGCCGTGGGCGGTGGCGTTGTCCGGTGGTGCCGATTCGCTGGCGCTCACGGCGGTGGCCGCGATGCTGCGACCGACGACCGCGCTGATCGTCGACCACGGACTGCAGGACGGTTCGGAGCAGGTGGCCGCCACCGCGCGCGATACCGCGTTGCGGCTCGGATGTGTTGACGCACAGGTTCTTCGGGTCGAGGTCGGTACCGCCGGTGGTCCGGAGGCGGCGGCGCGGACCGCGCGTTACCGCGCTCTCGATCGCGGTCGCGACGGTATGCCGGTGCTGCTCGGGCACACAGTCGATGATCAAGCCGAGACGGTGCTGCTCGGCCTCGGGCGCGGTTCGGGTGCCCGTTCGATCGCCGGGATGCGTCCGCTCGATGATCCGTGGTGTCGGCCGCTACTGGGGCAGCGCCGCGCCACCACGGTGGCAGCCTGCGCGGAGCTGGGGCTCACACCCTGGCACGATCCGCACAACACCGATCCCCGTTTCACCAGGGTCCGGTTGCGTACCGAGGTGCTCCCGCTGCTGGAGGAGGTGCTCGGCGGTGGCGTGGCCGCGGCCCTGGCCCGTACCGCCACCGCGCTGCGGGAGGACACCGAGGCGTTGGACGCGCTGGCCGACACCCACGCCACCGATGGCGACACCCTGGACGTCTCCGCTCTGGCGGTTCTGCCCAGCGCGGTCCGCCGCCGGGTGATCCGCGTCTGGCTGCTGGGACATGGCGCCTGCGATCTCAACGACGGACAGCTGCGCGCCGTGGAGGCCCTGATCACGCGATGGCGCGGTCAGGGCGGGGTGGCAGTGCCCGATGAGGTGCCCGCGGAGCGGTTGTTCGTGGCCCGCCGGGACGGGCTGCTGACGCTCTACCGTGAACCCGTCGGGTGAGCACCGCTACGCTGTGGACGTGACTGCGGAGTTGTATCCCGGCGACATCAAGTCGGTCTTGCTATCCGAAGACGAGATCAAGGCCAAGACTGCCGAGCTCGCCGCCCAGATCGCCGCCGATTATCGTGCGGGCGACGGTGACCAGGATCTGCTCCTGATCACGGTGCTCAAGGGTGCCGTCATGTTCGTGACCGACCTGGCACGTGCCATCGGGGTGCCCACCCAGCTGGAGTTCATGGCGGTCAGCTCCTATGGATCCTCGACGTCCTCCTCGGGTGTGGTGCGCATCCTCAAGGACCTGGATCGCGATATCCACGACCGTGACGTGCTGATCGTCGAGGACATCATCGATTCGGGTCTGACGCTGTCCTGGCTGTTGCGCAACCTGGCGACACGCAATCCCCGGTCGCTGCGCGTCTGCACGCTGCTCCGCAAGCCCGATGCGGTGCGCGCCGACGTCGACGTCACCTATATCGGGTTCGACATCCCCAATGAGTTCGTCGTCGGCTACGGCCTCGACTACGCCGAGCGTTACCGCGATCTGCCCTATATCGGCACGCTGGAGCCGAAGGTCTACCAGTCGCCGTAGCGGGTGCCGCTGCGAGAATTTTCCTTGCAGCAATCAGCCTTTCGGCGTAGACTCGAACATAAGTTCGAATACGCCGCGGTTCCCGATCCTGGGATTTGGTGAGCCGCAGACCGCGACTTCGGTCGCCGCGAGGTTC